>JAZRTI010000062.1:0-1940 GCA_045651955.1 Christensenellaceae bacterium
ATCCCTTTTCAAAAGTTCCGAAACGATGGTTTGGGCGTGCGCGCCGCCTACCTCTTCGGTACGCGTGGAAACAAAATAAATATCGCGGGCGGGGGTAAAGCCTGCCGCTATCAACTCCTCTACCGCTTGCAACATGGCAAAAAGACCGCCTTTGGTATCCAGCGTTCCACGCCCCCAAAGCCTTCCTTCCGCCACCGTACCCGAAAAGGGCGGATATTTCCAATCCCCCGTGGCTTCCACCACGTCCATGTGGTTCATAAAGCAAACGGGATTTTTACTTTCCTTCCCTTGCCAACGAAGAAGCAAGCTGCCCGAAAAATCTTCCACCTTGCAAGTAGAAAACAAGCGGGGGAATTCGGCTTTTAATAGCGTGTGAAAGGCGTAAAACTTGGATATATCCGTTTGGTTAGGGGTGGAAACCGTTTCCTTGCGAATCATTGCGGAAAGCCGGGTTGCATATTCGTTTGTTCGTTCCATAACTTACTCCATTCATTTCCTTAATCACAAGGAAAATTGTTGTTATTGATTCTTTATTTCCGTTAGGGAATTACGCGGATTTCAATATCCCCCGTTCGGCAGGTTACGTTACAAGCGCCTGCGCCCGCTACGCTTTGGGGTACGCGCTTACGCCCCGTTTTAGTGGTAACGGTGTAAGTTTTGGGGGTTAATAAGGACATTTCCACGTCCCCCGCGCTGGTTTTTACGTTGTATTCGCCCGCATCACAGCGGGAAATATCTACGTCCCCCGTGGTGGCGGTTATTTTCGTTTCGCCCACGGTTAGAACGTTATTTAGTTCTACGTCCCCCGTGTTTAAAGCAACCAACAGGCTTTGCGCGGTAACGTTTTCTATTTCTACGTCCCCCGTGGTGGCGTTAACGGTAATCCCGCCCGTAACGGTGGCGCGACGGATGGAATAATCCCCCGTTCTGCCTTTTAAGGATAACGATTCTGCATTTCCCGTGAAGGAAATATCCCCCGTGGTTACTTGTAAAGAAACGTTCTTTGCCGCAGCCGAGTATCGGATATCCCCCGTACTCATTTTTACGCTTACGTTATGAAAGGTAAAATCGCTTGGCACGGTTACGTCCCCCGTAGTGCCCGTAACGGTTAGGTTTTGGTATTCCCCTTCGGGAAGGTATACGGTTACGTACTGTTTGGCAAAGCGGATGCCGACGTAATCGTACCATTTGCGGTTATCTTTACGGCTAACGGTTAAAACGCCGTTGACCACTTCTACGCTATACTGAATTTTCTTATCCACGTGACTAACTACGCTTGCGCCCGCGCCCGAAGTTGCGGAAACCAAACGGACGTCCGTTGCCCCCGCTTCTACCGAAACGGAAGTGAACTGCTGGCTTACTTGAAAGGTTTGTTCCTCAATCTTCGTCATATCGAATTTTTTAAAATTAAAACCGTTCCCCGCAAGCCCAACGACTGTTAAAAAGATACCCAAAAGGATAAGCGCTAAAGAGATATATATAATTTCTATTTTTTTCATCTTCTTATACCCCCTTTTTTACGAAGGCCTTTTTGATACAACGCCAAAACGCTACGCCTACTTTTATCAAACCTTTTGCAATAAACTTGCACGCGTAATAGGAAGGCAAAGTAAGCCCGATCAGAATCAGCGCCGCGCCCGCAAAGGCAACCCCACTACCCCAAGTAGTGCTTACGCCTAAAATTACGGAATACACCAATCCGCCTACGCCCCCGATCCCAAATAGTACGGGTACGGCAAACATAGCCGCAACCCCCGCCCATAAGCTTACGTATAGGGCAAACACAAGCGCAAGGCCGACAATTAGCAAAATAGCCCATAAGGGAGAGCCGCAAATCAGTAACGCCTTTTCCCCCGCGGTAAGTTTGCGTTTCATCGTAAATTTTTGTTTTAATAATTGCAGCAAGGGTGTTTCCGCGGTGATTTGCGCCGCAATTTCTT
>JAZRTI010000063.1:0-1398 GCA_045651955.1 Christensenellaceae bacterium
CCAATACTCCCCGTTTCATCCGCCCAGCTATCCCAAATGTGCGAATTCAAATCGTTGACGTTGTTGGATTTTTTTTGCCAAATCCACAACAGTTCATCCACCGCGGCGCGGAAATTGATTTTTCTAACCGTTAAAATGGGGAATTCTTCCGCCAAGTTATAGCGGTTTACCACACCGAACTTTTTCACGGTGTGCGCGGGCACGCCGTCTAACCACTTCGGGCGCACGGACATATCCTTATCCGAAAAGCCGTTAGCAATAATATCCTTGCAGTTTTCAATAAAAATTACGTCTGCCTTACTCATGGTGTTCCCCCCTTTTTTCATCCAAATAGGTTGCCAATAAATCCGCGGCGTGCAACAGTACCGCAAGCGGATATTTTTCGTACGCGGTGGAAGCGGAAAAACTGCCCCCCTTTACGCGCGCGTCAAATCCGCCCATATGCCAGTTAATCGCCATTGCCTCTTCCCCGGTTAAGCGCATATAATTTTGCACGATGAACACGGATTTTTCCCCGTGCCCGTACGGATATTTTTCATCCACGGCGTAGTAGGGCTTTTTTACCCATTCCCCGTTTTCCTTTACGTTGCGCATTTCGGTTTTATAGGTGTTTGCCTTGCATACGTCGTGTAAAAGTCCGCAAATTGCCAAGGTTTCCATAGAATAGGGCGCGTTTTCCGCCTTTGCCATAGCAACCAAACGCTGATACACGTTATAACTGTGTTCGCAAAGCCCCCCTTCGGTGGCTAAATGGAATTTGGTGGATGCGGGGGCGGTGAAAAAGTCGCTTTCTTCTAAATAGGCAAGCAATTTTTCCACCCCTTCGCGTTTCACGTTTTCGCGTAAAGCGGTAATGAATTGTTCTTTCATAATTTATTCCTCTTTTTGCCCTTCCCGCGGGTGTTTGGGGGGCGGATTTCCAAGCATTTGATGGAATACGCATTCCAAATTCCCGTTGAAAAGCTTGCGTTTTTTTGTGGATTTTCTACCGAAATCCCGTTCAAAATCCGCGTACGAAGTTAACGTATACGCGCTCCAATCGGGAAGGGAGGAAAACATTTTTCCGTAATCGCGCATCAGCGAAGAAATTTCCGCGTCCTTTAACAGCCGTTCCCCGTAAGGCGGATTGGTTACGATAACGCCGTACTTCGCGCGCGAAGAAAATTCGCGCATATCCCGCGTTTGCAAATGGATGGCGTTTTGTACGCCCGCGGCCTTTGCGTGGGCGCGCGCCAAAGCAATTTGCGAAGGGTTAATATCGTACCCTTGCACGTAAATTTCTCTATCCTTTTTGATTTCGCTTTCCGCCTTTTCTTTCAGTAAGGCGAACGGGCGGGCGTATTCTTCCCCCCAGGAAAGGAAATCGAAAGTTCTAAAATAGCCTGCGGGTACGTTTTT
>JAZRTI010000064.1:0-1096 GCA_045651955.1 Christensenellaceae bacterium
AGCGTAAAATCCTTATAAAGCCAAGTAACCCGCCCCTCATCGCACCGAATCGACTGATTGCAGTATATGCGTATGAAGAACAGGTGGGATAATACCGGCAACAAGGCCTTTTATAAGGAGAAATTGCTGTCTGGTAAAAACGGATTAATAACAGAAACAGCTTTTTCATAGTTCATTTGTGCTCTGTAAGGCGCCCAATTTACCTAATTGGGCGGTCAGGATGGGGGTCAGAGCGGTAGACTTGGTAAATGTTGTTTTTGTGCGCGCAACAAGGATAATATCAAATCCCGGTTTAATCATGGGATAAACCTCCCTGAATGCGGCCCTTAAAACTCGCCGTGCTCTGTTTCTTGCAACGGCGTTTCCGATTTTTTTGCTGGTGGTTAAGCCAAGGCGCACTTTGCCAAGGCGGTTCGGAGAAACATAGCAAATAACGTGGCTGGAAGCCGCGCTTTTTCCCCTTCGATAGATACGCAAAAAATCGTTGTTTCGTTTGATTGAAAGTGTTTTCATCGGTTAAGACCGCCGATCAATTAGTAGCTGAGGTGTTTTCTGCCTTTAGCTCTTCTTGCTGCGAGAACTTTGCGGCCAGATTTGGTTGCCATTCTTGCGCGGAAGCCGTGTACTTTCTGTCTGTGGAGTTTTTTGGGCTGATAGGTTCTTTTCATCTCTGATTTTCCCTCCTTTCGAAATTGCCTTGCAAAATTAGATTATAATGCCCTTTTCTCAAAATGTCAATATATAATTTTATATTTATTATATATAAAGACAAATTTCTGTAAAGTAAAACCACTTTATAAGTAGGCGCGACCCTGTGTGGTCGCCCTTTTTCCGGTTGCCATTAAATCTGTAGGGGCGGATATCATCCGCCCACATAGCCGAGCAAACAATGTAAATAGAAAAACGCCGTTTTTTTGCGCCGTCAAAGAAATGGGGTGGTATTTATCAGAAAAACAATCCCTCAGTCTTTTGCCTTCGGCAAAATCCAGCTCCCTTTGCACAAGGGAGGCTTTTCTTGCGGAACGGTCAAGACCGTTCCCTACCGTAACACAATCGCCTCATTTAACAATAGCTTTATAAAAAAATGAGCACGGCA
>JAZRTI010000065.1:0-1070 GCA_045651955.1 Christensenellaceae bacterium
CACTGTCTTCCCCTTCGTACGTAAGCCCCGTTTTATCCAAACGGCAAACACCCGTACCTGCAACGCGCAACATCGTTTTTCCATCCTTAGACGAATGCTTCAAGGTAACCTTTTCTACCAAAGAAAAATCGGGATTTTCCAACATTTCTTTACGCATTTCTTCCGTCTGCCAAGCGTACCATTTTGCAAAGTTTTCAAAGGGCGCAGGCTCGGTGAACGCATACCTGGTATCCAGCTTGCGCGTAAAATTGCACTTTTCACAATATACTATTACTCCCTTTGTGCGGATGGAATATTTCGCCCCGCATTCAGGACAGCGAGAAAGAATATTTTCCAAGCCTTCCGCTAAGGTTTTGCATTTATAGCGCACGTTAGGATGGTCGTTTAACCATGCAAATTCATCATAGGAAAGCGCATTGTCCACCCGCCGTTTCACTTCTTCCAAAGAAAGGTTATGCGCTTCTTCCGCGGTAAAGAGCTGCTTCAGCTCTACTTCCACACGCGAACCGCGGCGAATGCCGTCACTCCACTTCGGATAGGCAAAATAATCCCCCGACATACGCACCGTATAAACAGGTACGCGGGCGCGTTGAATGAAACAATAGGTGGCTTCCTGTATCCCTTCAAAGCTGCCTACGGTGGAAAGCCTTGCTTCCGGCATCATCGCAATCACACCGTTATTATTTAAAAGGCGCATACAATTTTTGATATTTTCCAAATCGGGCGTGAACATACTCTTGGGGAAACAGCCCACTTGGCGCAAAACCTTCGCCAACCATTTTTTATAAAAGTACAAACGCGCCGATACGAAATGCGGACGGGCTTTTTTAATGATTTGCCCTGCAAACAAAAAGTCAACAAACGAGCCGTGGTTGCAAAGCACCAAACTGGGTTTTTCCAGTTTTTCCACTTCTTTCTTGTACGTAACCCGAAGTTTCGGGGCGAACATTACTCGGCTAACGAATGCCGCCGTATTGTAAAACCACGGGTTGTATTCTTTTACCACCGTGCGGGAGCTGTAAGGCTGCCCCACTTTTTTTATATACTCGTTCACCTTTGCGAAAACCGCC
>JAZRTI010000066.1:0-1037 GCA_045651955.1 Christensenellaceae bacterium
GCGGCGCTATTTCGTTACGTTTATTTGTTTCTTCTTAAGGAAGCAAGGAATTCGTCCACGCTACGGTTTGCAATCAAGCGTTTGGGAAAGTCCATCACGCTAAAAAACGCTTCCGCCGTGGGGGTTACGCCCACGAATTCTCTACCGTGGCTATCGCTACCCACCGAAACGGGCGCGTTATAGCGCTTGCACCAAAGTAATAGTTCGGCGGTTAGCGCGCGGTTATCTCCGCGGTATCCGCCTTCGCGAATGCTTGCTTCGTTAATTTCAATTAAAACCCCCGTTTCTTTTGCGGATCGTACAACGGCGCGTAAATCCAAGGGGTAAGCAATATCCGCAGGGTGCCCCAAGATATCGCAACCGCCCCGTTCCATCAAATGTATCAAGGTTTTGGTGTTTTCGGTAATCCCTGCGTTTTTATAGCACTCTTTATGTAGGGAAGCAATCACGTAATCTAATTTTTTGTATAGGGCGGGGGAAATATCCGTTTCCCCGTTTTTGAACACGTTCGCTTCCGCGCCAATCAAAATTTTAACGCCCGCGCGCGTTTTGGGGGAAAGCAATAAACTTCTAAAACCGCTTTCGGTACAGCCGTTTAGCATACCGCTTGCGTGTTCGCAAATACCAACGGCGGTCAGTCCGCGTTCAAACGCCTTTTTGGCTACGTCAATCACGCGGTCGGTGGTATGATGCCCGCTTGCGGCGGTATGTACGTGCGCGTCAATCGTAAACACGGTTTTGCCCCTCTCCTTTTCGCGTGGAAACGCTAGTTTTTTCTACCTAAAAGAATCTGCGTAAAAGAACACAGTTTCTCTTATACCATTTTACGTAAAAAATTTGGTTTTGTCAAGGGTTTTGGCGAAAAATCCGCAAAAAACCACACAAAAACAACACAAAACAATAAAAATCAAAAAAAACGGGCAAAATTTTTCATTTTCCTATTGACAAACTTTTCCCTTGGGTGTATAATGATTACGACTAAAATTATAGGGTGCCCGTATGCGCGCTTACTTGCGCGTGCGTAAAGCCCCGAAATT
>JAZRTI010000067.1:0-1241 GCA_045651955.1 Christensenellaceae bacterium
CCACGCCCATACCGTGGTCGATGAAGACTCCCCCTTCGATTTTCGCCGCAGGGTGAATTTCTATCCCTGTGAAAAACCGCGCCAGCTGGCTGATGATACGCGCCAGCAACTTGAACTTTATCTTATGGAAAAAGTACGCCACGCGGTGCCACGACAAGGCGTGCACACCTGCGTAGGTAAGCCAAATTTCAAACCCGTTGCGCGCGGCAGGGTCATTCTTTTTCGCCGCTTTTATATCGTCGCGTAAGTTTTTAAACCACATAATTTACCCCACAAAAAAACAAAAAGACACCTTTACAACACTTGTAAAGGCGTCCTGAAACGCTGTCCCACTTTACTTCAAGAAACCAAAGGTTTCTCCTCTTTGCCCGATGACGGGGGCGGCCGCAGAGTGTTAGTCTGACCTGCAAACGCGAAAACGCACTTTCCCAAGGTTTTACCTATGAACCGCTTTCAGCCTATGGCGTTTCTCTCTGTCGGGGTAAAGTTACAAGGTACTCTTTTTCCGCTCGGTATTCATTTTTTATATTATATCATACGTTTTGACAAAACGCAAGCGTGCATACGCCACGTTTTTTATTTTATGAACAAATTTCCTACTTTATATTCCGCCAACGCCCTGTCAATCATACCGCGGTTGTATACCTTTTGTTGCAAAAGGTAGCTAATCACCACGTCTTTCACGTCGGTAAAGTTAAAGGTGTAACCGCACAACTGCATTAACGCGCAGGTGTCGGCATAGGAGAATTGCGACGTCAAGGCAAGGGAGTATAACAAATTCTTCGTCGGTTCGAAATTCCCCTTCAAAATCCCTTCCCACACTTCTTCGGAAATGTCAAGGTGTTCCAACGCGTCCTTTTCGGAAATACCGTACTTTGCCAACATCTCTTTCAATGCCTTGAAAAAGGCGAACTTGGAAAAACGGTTTCTAATCTTCGTGAAAAATCCGTACGGCAGGAAGGAAAACGAGAAGGTCATATCCGTCATGCGTTTTTTCAGTTCCGCAAGGATTTCCGTCTTTTTTTCCTGCTTTGCCAAACTCATCGTGTTTGCGGGTAAGGTGTAAGCGTAGGTTCTGCCGTCTTCGCGTACTTCCGAACGCTGCATTACGGGCATTACGTACCCGGGTAAAATGCACAGCTTATCATAGTTTGCATACGTTTCGCAAAAATATCCGTCTAAATCTGCAATAAAATCGTACATGTCGTTGTTCTCCAAACCAGTTACTTCTACTATTATAT
>JAZRTI010000068.1:0-42009 GCA_045651955.1 Christensenellaceae bacterium
CCCAAGCCCCTGCAACCCCAAAAAAAACAGGCGGTTTACGCGGTTTCTAACGTAAACGGACTAATTGTGCGGGGTGGCGCAAGCGTAAGCGCGGAAAAACTTGGCGTTTTGGATAAGGGGGACGCAGTATTTCTATTCGGCGAAGAAAACGGTTTTTATAAAACCGTTTATAAGGAAAAAGCAGCGTACGTTTCCGCCACGTACTGTACGCAAATGGAAATCCCCTGCGGCAGCGAGGGGGTAGAGCGTATCCTTGCCGTGGGCGCAAGCCTACTGGGATATCCGTACGTTTGGGGAAGCCAGCGTTATCACTGGGGTAACGGTGTGTTGAATGGGGATTTTGTTGCGGGAAAATACGATTGTTCTGCCTTAACGCAGTACGCGTTTTATCACGGAACAGGCGCGTTGCTAAACGTAACCACACGCACGCAAGTTACACAGGGCAAGGCGGTTGCGCGTGAAGATATTGCACGCGGAGATTTGCTGTTTTTTACCAACGCATCCCGAAAAAATAAAACGGGCGTGGAACGCATCGGCCACGTTGCCATTTATTTGGGAAACAACTACATTTTACATACGGCCAGCGACCATGCGGTAATAGAGCCGATAAGTAAAGGGAGGTGGGGGTATTATGAATGCGCCCGCCGTGTTTAAGCCGGGGGCTTATAACCTACGCGCTACTGCGTTACTGCTTTGCGGATTTAACCTTGGCAACCAACAAGGTTAGCCAAGTCTAAACCGCATCGCGAGCCTTGTATCGCTTGGTTCTAATCCCCCTTTACGGCGGCGTATAAACTTCGTTCTGATTCGTTTACTACTGTGAATTTGGACTTCAATAACCGATAAGGTTTATTTCACCCCAAATTCCCAGCAAGCCTTGCATAACTTGTTTCTTCACCACCTTTTACGGCGGCGTATGTGCGGGGGCTTATAACCTGCGCGCGAATGCGTTACTGTTTCAAAATACAATCTCGGCAACAATCCGCAATTCGCGCCCAAAGTTGCCAAAACCATTAACAACAAAAACCCGTTTACCTTTGCATGCAGGTAGTCGGGTTTTTATTTTAGTATTACAGCAGGCAAATCACAAATTTACGCAAAATAAGGCAGGGAAAAATCTGTTAGGGCTATTGAAATTCTTTATGGGGTGTGGTATAATACCACACGGAAAGAAAAATGGGGAAACTTCCCCAAAGGAGAAAGGTATGAACGTAACGAAGGACGTCCTTTACGTGGGCGTAAACGACAAAAAAATAGATTTGTTTGAAGGGCAGTACGTGGTGCCCAACGGCATGGCGTACAATTCGTACGTGATTTTGGATGATAAAACTGCCGTTTTGGATACGGTGGACGCAAACTTTACGCACGAATGGCTGGATAACGTACAATCGGCATTGCAAGGGCGTGCCCCCGATTACTTGATTGTGCAGCACATGGAGCCCGACCATTCTGCGAACATTATGAATTTTATGAAAGCGTATCCCCATGCAACAATCGTATCTTCCGCAAAAGCGTTTCAGATGATGAAAAACTTTTTCGGTACGGATTTTGAACAGCGAAAAATTACGGTGGGCGAAGGGGATACCCTTTCCTTGGGTAAGCACGAACTGTTATTTGTAACCGCGCCCATGGTACACTGGCCCGAAGTAATTGTAACCTACGATAAAACGGATAAAATTCTGTTTTCCGCAGACGGCTTTGGAAAATTTGGCGCGTTGGATGCGGAAGAGGACTGGGCGTGCGAAGCGCGCAGATATTATTTTGGCATTGTGGGAAAATACGGTGCGCAAGTGCAGGCGCTACTTAAAAAGGCGGCGGGCTTGGATATACAAAAAATTTGCCCGTTACACGGACCGGTATTAACCGAAAACCTGGGATATTATCTGGATTTATATAACACTTGGTCTTCCTACCAGCCCGAAGAAGAAGGGATTATGATTGCCTATACTTCGGTATACGGCAATACCAAAAAAGCGGTGGAACTGCTTGCCGAAAAATTAAAGGAAGGCGGTTGCCCCAAGGTTGTGGTAAACGATTTAGCGCGTTGCGATATGGCAGAAGCGGTGGAAGATGCCTTCCGTTATTCCAAACTGGTGCTTGCTACCACCACCTATAATGCGGAAATTTTCCCCTTTATGCACACCTTTATTGACCATTTAACCGAACGGAACTATCAAAACCGTACGGTTGCTTTGATAGAAAACGGCAGTTGGGCGCCCGTTGCCGCAAAGGTGATGCGCGGCATGCTGGAAAAAAGCAAAAATTTAACCTTTACCGAAAACACGGTAACCGTGCGTTCGGCACTGAACGAAGAAAGCAAAAACCAAATTTCCGCTTTGGCGGAAGAGTTGTGCCGCGAATATATTGCACGCGGGGAAAGCGCCAACAAAAAGGATTTTTCCGCCTTATACAACATAGGGTACGGCTTGTATGTGGTTACTTGTAATGACGGCAAAAAGGATAACGGGTTAATTGTAAACACCGTTTCCCAGGTTACCAGTCAGCCCAATCGGATAGCAGTTACCATCAATAAGGAAAACTATTCGCACCACGTAATCAAACAAACGGGCGTTATGAACGTGAACTGCTTAACCGTAGAAGCCCCCTTTAAGGTTTTTGAAACTTTTGGTTTTGTCAGCGGCAGAAACGTGGATAAGTTCAAAGATTGCACCCCCGGACGTACCGAAAACGGGCTGGTGGTTCTGCCCCGATATATCAATGCCGTTTTTTCCTTAAAAGTGGAAAGTACCGTGGATTTGGGTACGCACGGGATGTTCGTTTGTTCGGTGGAAGAAGCGCGCGTGCTTTCGGATAAGGAAAGCATGACCTACGCGTACTATCACGCCAACGTAAAACCCAAGCCCGATACCCAAAAGAAGGGTTACGTGTGCAACATTTGCGGTTACGTTTATGAAGGCGAGCCCTTGCCCGAAGATTTTGTTTGCCCGTTGTGTAAGCATGGGGCGGCAGACTTTACTAAACTGTAAAGCCTTGCGAAGAATCAAAAACGAAAAAATAAAAGTGGCGCAAACGCGCCAAAAGGAGAGATATTATGAAATACGTTTGCAACTTATGTGGATGGGAATATGATGAAGAAGTAGGCGCACCCGAAATGGATATTGCCCCCGGTACCGCTTTTCAGGATCTTCCCGAAGATTTTGCGTGTCCTTTGTGTGGGGCAGGGAAAGACGAATTTTCTGAAAACGCATAAACTTCGTTCTGCTTCGTTTACTGCTGTGAATTTGGATTTCGATAACCAACAAGGTTCATCTCACCCCAAATTCCCAGCGAGCCTTGCATAACTCGTTTCTGCCTTTTCAGAACGGGTTTAAGCGAGCCTTGTATCGCTTGCTTCTGCCTTATCAGAATGGTAAGGGGAAAGTCTTACATAACTCGTTTCTGCCACGGCTAAAATATGATATTTCATCTAAAAACAAAAAGGCGCACAAAGTGCGCCCGTTTGTAATGCAAAGGAGGTTGCATGGGTATTGTGCTATTAACCGCCCTTGGTGTGGGCGGAGCAACCGTAATCGGTGCGGCGGCGGGGGTGATTTTCAAAAAGGCAACCCACCGCTTTTCGGATATTGTGCTTGCGTTTGCGGCGGGCGTTATGCTGGCGGCAGCGGTATTCGGGCTGATTATTCCTGCCCTGACCGAAGGGGGAAAATACGGGCTTTGGATTGCCGTTTTGGGCATTTTTGCGGGCGCGCTTTGCTTGAATTTTACGGATAAAATGGTGCCCCACCTGCACAATTTAATGGGGCGCGCGGAAGAAAAACACAATAACCGCGCAATCAACCGCGTTTTGCTGTTTGTAACCGCCATTGCCATACATAACTTTCCCGAAGGGCTTGCCGCAGGGGTGGGATTCGGCGGTGGAGATACCGCACGCGCACTGATTATTGCAGGGGGGATTGCCCTGCAAAACATCCCCGAAGGCATGGTGATTATCGGCCCCATGCTTTCTACGGGCATGAAGCCCAAAAAGGTATTCGGCATTGCCGCCCTTACGGGGCTGGTGGAAGTAATCGGCACGTTTATCGGCTACTTTGCCGTGCGCCTTGCCACCGTTATTTTGCCCTTTGCCCTTGCCTTTGCAGGCGGCACCATGCTGTACGTAATCAGTGATGAAATGATACCCGAAACGCACGCCCACGGCGCGGAACGGGGCGCAACCTACGCCCTTTTATTTGGTTTTTGCTTGATGATGGTAATGGACGTTTTGCTTGGATAAGCGAAAGGTTTTTGCAACGGATTTTTTTAGATTCTCCGCTAAGCCCATCACGTGGGTAGGCGAAGAATGACGAGTAAAATGATATACGCTAGGCGTATGATATAAACTGCGTTTATGATATATCCTAACGGATATGATATATTTCCTTTGGAAATATGATGGTAGGCGAAGAATGACGAATAAAAAGGACCCCTTGTGTAAAGGGGGCTGTCAATTTTATTGGCTGAGGGATTGTAAATAATGAAGCAAAAACAATCCCCCCTTTCGTTCCCCCCTTTACACAAGGGGGGCTTGTGTGGGCTTCTTCCATTACAGGGGGGACAAGGGAAAGTTTCAGGTTTTATAGTTAAAGTATTGCGAGAACTGTTCGTTTTCGGGGAAGGAAAGGGATAATTTTTCGGTTAAACGAATATCGCGGGAGGAAGCGCCCACCAAAATTTCGTATTCACCGCCATCCACGCGCCAACCGCCGTTTACTACGTCGTAGTACGCAAAGCTGCGTGCGTCCAAAGTAAGGGTAACGCGTTTGCTTTGCCCGGGGTTCAGTGCAATTTTGGTAAAGCCTTTCAGTTCCTTTTCGGGGCGGGAAACGGGGGAGAACACGTCCTTTACGTACAGTTGGCAAACTTCCTTACCTGCCCTTTCGCCTTCGTTTTTCACGGTGAAAGCAACTTCGTAATCCGTTTCGCTGCGTTTCACGATTTGCATATCCGAATAACCGAATTTGGTGTAGGAAAGCCCGTGGCCAAAGGGGAACAAAACTTCCTTTTCGTATGCGTCGTAATAGCGGTAGCCAACGAACACCCCTTCGCTGTAACGTTCCACGAAGGAATTGCCGTGGGTAGAAGCCGTGGGGGTATCCGCAAGGCATAGGGGGAAAGTTTCTGCAAGTTTACCCGAAGGATTTACTTTGCCCGTTAAAACGTCTGCCAAGGCTTCGTTTCCGCCTTCGCCTGCAAAGCCAACGAACACAACCGCTTTTACCTTATCAATCCACGCGCTCATATCAATCGCGCTACCCGCGTACACCGCAACCACCACGTTGGGGTTTACCTTGGCGGTGCGCAAAATCAGTTCTTCTTGCACCAAAGGCAGGCGGATGGTTTCGCGGTCGGCTTCTTCGGTTTCAATTACGTTATCCGTACCCACGCAAAGCAGCACCGTATCCGCGTGGTAAGCGGAAGTGTATGCCGCGTTCATAATTTGCGTGTGGCGGGGGGACCAGTTAAAGGTATCCCCAAAAGTTACTTTGGCGGTGGGCATACGTTCTTGTAATAATTCCGCAAGGGGAATTTGTTTATAATCGGTGTGAACGTTAGAAGATCCACCCCCACCAATGGGCGGGTTTACCGCGCACTTACCCACAACGGCAAGCGAAGAAGTGTTTAAGGGCAGGATGTTTTCTTGGTTCTTTAACAAAACGATACCTTCGCTTGCAACGGTTACCGCGTTTTTGTGGCGGGTTTCCTTATCCGTGGAGCAAATGCGTTGTGCGTTCGCGCACTTTTCAATAAAGCGTAGTACGTTAGCGGCGCGTTCGTTTAGTTCTTCATCCGTAATCCAACCGTTATCGTAAGCGCGTTTTAAGGTTTCGTAGTGGTCGGTACTTGCGGGCATGGATACGTCCAGGCTCGCCTTGAATGCGCGGTATGCGTTTTGGGTGGCGCACCAGTCGGATAAAATTACCCCGTCAAAACCAAATTCACCGCGGAGTACGTCCTTCAAAAGCTTTTTGTTTTCGGATGCGTACACGCCGTTTACCATATTATACGCGCACATTACCGTCCAAGGCTTGGCTTGCAGGGCAATTTCAAAGGGGCGCATATAAATTTCGCGCAGGGTGCGTTCGTCAATTTCATTGCTTTGGGATAAACGGCAATGTTCGCGGTTGTTGGCGCAAAAGTGTTTAAGGGAAGTACCTATGCCCTTTTCCTGAACGGCGGAAATATATTCTTTTCCCAGCGTACCCGCAAGGTAGGGGTCCTCACTAAAATATTCAAAGTTTCTGCCGCATAAAGGGGTGCGCTTAATGTTTACCCCGGGGGCAAGCAAAACGGTTGCTCCCTTTTCCACGCAGTCGTCTGCAATGGTTGCGCCGTCCAAGCGCGCCATTTCGCGGCTCCAAGTATTCGCCAAAACCGAAATGGTGGGCATTGCGGTTGCTTTTTGCTGTTCGTCCCTTAAACCGCTGGGGCCGTCGCAAAGGCGAACTTCGGGAAGTTTCCCTTCCGCCATATAAAGTCGCCATCCGTCATAACCCGAAAGCAGTTTTAATTTTTCTTCTACCGTGAAATCGTTTACGTGAAATTTCATAATCGTTCCCCCCTGTGGGTTTTTCTAAATTATAGCACCCAAAATTACCAAAATCAATACCAAAACGCTTGAAAACACTCTCATTTTATGATATAATTTAGAAAAGGGGCGCAAGGGGAAGGATTCCAAAGGGAGGCATTTATGCACGGATATTACGAAAAATTCAGGGATGACGACACGCGGTTTTTGGTGGCGCGGAATGGGGAACATTCGTACAGCGCGCATTTTCACCGAAACGTGGAAGTTTTTATGGTAAAAAGCGGAACGTACCGTTTAACCGTAAACGGGGAAACCTTTACTGTGGACGGCGGAACGGTTGTGTTGATTGAAAGTTTTGCCGTACACGCGTACGAACGGATGGGCGAAGTGGGGGACGACTGCGTTTTGGTAATCCCTGCCATAGAAGAAAAGCGCTTTTCCCATCAAAAACAGGGTAGAAAAATTGCCAACCCCGTATTGCAAAACAATGCCTTGTGCAGCGAACTGTTAGGGCTGGTGGATGCCTATTTGCTGACCGATTCTTCCGCGGAAACCAAAAGCGCAGCCTGCGAGCTGGTGCTTTCCCGTTTGGCAGAACATCTTGTTTTCATAGATACGCACGGCAAGGACGAAAGCAGTGCCGCCCGTGAGATTTTGGGGTATATTGAAGATAATTTTCAGCAGAACGTATCCCGTAGCACGGTGGCGCGTGCTTTGGGGTATAGCGAGGCACACGTTTCCCGCGTATTTCACCGTTTTATGGGGGAGGGGATTTCTTCGTACGTCAACCGTTTGCGCCATGCGTACGTGTTGAAATTAAAGGAAACAGACCCACACTTAACCGTTATGGAACGGATTGAGCAAGCAGGGTTTACCAGCATGCAAACCTATTACCGCACAAAGAAAAAAGGGTCTTAAACCCGTGGTTATAAAATGATATACGCCTTGGGCGTATGATATAAACTGCGTTTATGATATATCCTAACGGATATGATATATTTCCTCTGGAAATATGATGGTAGGCGAAGAAAAAAGAAGTTGTATTTCATAAAAAATCCGCGCCGTGGCGAAAACGCCACGGCGCGGAATGTTTTTGGGGTAAATTATTTACTTTTCCCTTTGGTTTTGGGCTGGGTTTTTGCTTGCCCGCAAGGGGGATTTTTGCAAGGTTTTTCCTTATCGCCGCTGCCCGTACAATCTTTTTCTTCGCACTCGCATTTTCTGCCTACCGAAAGGTTATCTTCCGTTCGGGAAGCAAGGGTGGGGATGGGATGTTCTTTCAGCATAAAGCGGTAGTCCTTGCCGTTTTCCGCGATATATTCTTCTATCACGCGGTGGCTGGGTGCGTTTTTCCCCGTACCCACAACCGCTTTTTGGTAGCGGAAAAAGTCTGCGGTGTTTTTTAAGGAACAAACGTCCACGTAACTTTCGCGGTTGGCGGTAAGGGTAACCGTTTTCAATACTTCGCGCACGTAGTCCACGTGGCTGCGCAGGGCAAGGGGCTTGGGATAGTTAAAGTTTTTGCCCAAAACGCATTCGGGCTCCGTTTTTTCGTACTTTCTTAACAGTTCCACGGCGGCGGCAAAATGTGCACATTCTATTTCGTAAAAATCTGCAAACAGGGATTTTAAGCGTTCGTCCTTTTCTTCCTGCACGGCAGAATAATATAAGAAACATTCGCTGTATTCGTGCATGACAAGCTGTTCTAAAAAGGTCATGCCCGGAATGCCCAGGCTGCCGTACTGGGTAACGTGCTGTTCTTCAATCATGCCGATTTCGGTAAACAGTTCCCTTCCGCGCTGGGTAGGATAAAACGCCGCCAAATTCATATAGTAGTTCATGGTTTGCTGTTCGGCAGCGGTGATAATGCACACGGCAAGTTTGCTTTCCAAAGTAGCTTTTTGGGGGTCTGCGCCAAACTTTACGTCGTCGTACGGGTGGCGCGGATGTGCCACGGTGGGGCGCCCGGGCATAATTTCGGTATATCCGCCCACTAACCGCTCGGCACGGATGCCCATATCGCTTTCCAATAAGTCTGCATAGCGGTATAAATGGTCAAAGTCTTCCAAAAGGGCAAAATCCAGGGCTGCTTTTACGTATTCGTCCTTTTCGCGCAAAGCAAGTTCGGCGGTTAAATCTACCGCAAGTTGTTCGTAGGAAATGGTGGTTTCCAGCTGGCTTTCGTTTTTGGGTTTTAACATGGAAAGGATTTTTTGCTGCATCATTTCCCCACGGCGGATAGCGGCTAGTACGCGGCGGATATCTTGGTTATCGCAGCAGCGGTGGAATCGGTGGGAAAACCAAAGTGCCTCGTATTCCGCGCCGCACAGTAAAATTAAACGCGTTTTGGTATAGGGCAGGGTTTCGTTTTTATCGTAGGGCTTGGGAAATAAACTTTCCAGCCGCCGATAAGTTTTATCTAACGGTAAGGTTTTTTCTTGTAAGGGATTCATAAAATACCTCCTAATGGTGTTACTTGCATTTTTCCCTATTTCCCCATTTTCATACCCGGTCATATCCCAAAATGTATTGACTTATTTTTTGGGGTAGGGTATAATGAAACGCGAAACAAACCGAAAGGAGCCATAGGCTATGGACGAATTAACCAAACGCATTAACGAACTTGCCCACAAAGCGAAAACCCAAGGATTAACCCCCGAAGAAGTGGTAGAACGGGACGCATTACGCAAGGAGTTTTTGGCGCGTTTTCGCGCAGGATTCAAGCAACAATTAGATAGTACCTACGTACAAACGCCCGACGGGGAAAAGCATAAATTAGGGGGGGACGGCGGGGAAAGCCCCGTTTCTTAACCATGAGATTACGCCATAAAAAGCATTTAGCCGAACGCTTAACCGCTTCGGCGGAATTTTTAGTAAAACCCCAACCGGGGGAAACGCTTTCTTTCAGCGCAATTTTCGGCAACGAAAACCCCGTGTATTTGGAAGTGGGCTGCGGCAAGGGCGCCTTTGCGCTTGCGTTTGCCCTGAAACACCCCGAATATAATATTTTAGCGGTGGAAAAGGTGGATAACGTTATTGTTTCGGCAAGCGAAAGGGCGGTTCTTCGCCAAGCGGAAGGCGCATGCTTAAACAATTTGCGCTATATGAACTTAAATTGCGAACGCCTGCGCGCCATTTTGCCGGGGGATAGTGTCAGCGGCATTTTTTTGAACTTTTCCTGCCCTTATCCCAAGGATTCGTACGCCAACCGCCGTTTAACCAACCGCCGTTTCTTAAAGGATTATGCGGAGTTTTGTAAGGAGGGGGCGCTGATAGAACAAAAAACGGATGACGAACCCTTTTTCAATTATTCGCTGGACGAATACGCCGCAGTGGGCTACGAACGGGTGTTTGTAACCTACGACCTGTACGCGGGGGATTTAACGGATAATATTCCCACCGAATACGAAATCAAAAAGCGCGAAACCTTACCCATTAAAAAGGCGATTATCCGCCTGAAAAAACAAAAGGAAAGCGTGGAAGAACGTATCACCGCGTACATTAAGGAGCATTTGCCCCGTACGGTACGCGCGCCGAAGGGGGATTTGCCCTTTCCCTTTACCGTGCCTTGCGAAGAGGGCGGATTTAACAACTTTTATTACTGGGATACCTATTTTACCAACCTTGCGCTATACCGCGTGGGGATGGAAAAGCAAGCAAAAAACAATATTGAAAATTACGTGGCAATGGTGGAAAAATATGGGTATATTCCCAATGCAGACCACTTAACCGACCGCTCTCAACCCCCCTTATTTGCTATGGCGGTAAGCGATTATCTTTCGCAAACGGGGGATAGAGAAAGCGTACGCCGCTGGCTGGCTGCCTTGCGCAAGGAATTAGCCTTTTGGGAAAGGCGCAAACGGCAATCGGGCGCATACGGGTACGGTGGCGGAGAAGAAAGCGACCTATCCGGCTTTTACGAATACGTGTGTGGCCGCGTAAATACCCCGGTGCTGCGTGGGGAACTTGCGAAAAAGCAAGCCCTTGGCTTTATGGCGATTGCGGAAAGCGGATGGGATTTTACCTACCGTTTTGGCAGGGATTTTATGGCAACCGATTATTCGGCGGTGGATTTAACTTCCCTTTTGTACGGCGCGCACCGTAAAACTGCGGAAATTTGCTTGGCGGTGGGGGAAAGCAAGCAAGCGAACTTCCACACCGCGAAAGCGGAAGAAATTTTATCCGCCCTTTCTACCTTAAAAACCGAAAATGGGGAATATCGCGATAAAAACGAGGAAACGGGGGAATTTTCCCCGCTGTTTACGGTGGCAAGCCTGTACCCCTACGCCATGGGCGCGGAAACAGGGGAGGAAAAGCGCAGGGAATTTATGGGCAGATTAAAGCCCTTACTTACCGCGCACGGTGTGTGCGTGGGCGTTGACCGTGGGCAGGATAACTACCTGCAATGGGATTACCCCATGCTGTGGCCCCCCTTATGCTACTTTGCGTATTTGGGCGCAAAAAGCGTAGGGTGCGAGCAAAAGGCGGCGGAAATCGTAAACAAATACAAAAAAACGGTGGAAGACGAATTTATGCGCACGGGCAAGTTATGGGAAAAGTATAGCGTCCTTACGGGAAAAACGGGCGCAAGCGCCGAATACCAAACCCCCGATATGCTTGGTTGGACGGCAGGCGTTTACCTGTTTTTTGCCGAAGAAAGAAAAAGGATGAACGAAAATCACGCGGATCATCCTAGAATTAGGAAAAAGCCGAAGGGACCCAAGGTGCCGAAGGATAAGAAAAATGAAAAAGGAAATGACGCATAGAGAGCGCTTTTATGCAGCGGTACAACACCAAAAAGCGGATCGGGCGGTATTCGACCTTTCGGGTTCCCCCCAAACCAATGTAGATAGCGCTAAGGTGCGCGAGGATTTAGGGAAATTACTTAAAATTCCCACCCCTGCGCCCAACCCCTATTTATTAGACGAGCGCATATTGGTTGCTTTGGATATTGATACCCGCCGTATCGGCGGTATGCCCACCCCCCAAACCCGCCACGCGCGTAGAGAAGGGGAAGTTTCGTACGATAGTTTCGGCATTGGATACAGGCAGGTAAACGGACATGGGGAAATTTGCTATAATCCGTTAAAGGATGCAGATATTGATACGGTTGCCGGCTACGAATTTCCCAATCCCGAAGAAGTGGATAGGGAACTAATAAAAAAATGGGCGGCGCAAGCCAAATTCTTAAAGGAAAACACCGATTATGCGGTGATTGCCGAACACCCAGTTTTGGGCGTGTTTGAACTTGGTTGCTGGATGTTCGGCTTTGACGATTATTTGTACCGCTTGGCGGCGGAGCCCGAAGTGGTGCATTTGTTTTCCGAACGCTTTTTAACGTACCAAAAGCGGGTAACCGAAATTTATTACGGGGAACTTGGGCGGTATATAGACTGCACTACGTCGGGGGATGACTTCGGCACGCAAACGGGACCGTTTATGTCAACCGCTATGTTCCAAGAATTGATTAAGCCTTATTTTAAGGAACGCGTGCAATATACAAAAAAATTCACGGACGCCTTTTTTAAGCACCACACGTGCGGCAGCGTACATAATTTTATTCCCCATTTGATAGATTGCGGGGTGGATATTCTAAATCCCATTCAGCCGGGGGTATATATGATGGAAGCCGAACGGCTGAAAAAGGACTACGGGGATAAAATGTGTTTTTGGGGCGGTGTGGATACCCAACGTTTGTTGCCCCGTGGCAGTAGGGAAGAAATCCGCGCGGAAGTTTTCCGTTTGCTATCCGTGTTAGGGGAAAACGGGGGATATATTTTGGCGCCCGCGCATACCATTCAGCCCGACGTACCTGCCGAAAATTTACTGGAAGTATACCTTGCGGCAAAAGATTTTTACGGGCAGTAAAAGAAAAAGATAAGTGCAAAATAAAGAATAAGGGGAAGTCTTGCGGTATATCGCAAGACTTCCCCTTATTTATTAAAATTTCGGCAAGGAAAGGGGGGATTCGCACGCAAAGGGGTGGTATCATTTTCAAAAAACGCGCACACGCGCGCAAAAGGAAACAGGTATGCGTAAAAAATTACAAACGGTACGTGAAAAATGGTGGTATGCCGCAGCGTTTTTGGGAATGTTTTTATCCGATCGGGCTTTGCCCCTTTGCCCCCTTTCGGTGGGGTTGGGATTTGCCCTTTCCTTTGCAGGGTTTTCTCCCTTTCCCGTAGCGGTGTTATCCACCCTTTCGCTGTTGATTGCCTTTCCCCCGGCGTATGCAATTTTGGCTGCCGTGGGCAGTTTGGGAATGGCGTTGGTTTTCAGTATTTATCAAAGGCGGCAAGCCGCCGTGGGGGGAGAAAGCATTTTGTTCCTATGCTTTTTTTTGCTGCCTTACGTTGCATTTGCAGGGGAATCGGGTGGAGAACTTGTGCGCGCAGTGCGCGCCCTTTTTGCCCTGTGTTTGGGGGTTTTGGGAAAATCTTTTTTCCCCGAACTGTTCAGAAAAAAAGCGCTGTTCCGCCCGGGGGCAATGCAAATGATTATGGGCGGTGCGGTAGCGGTGGTTTTGGTTACGGGGGTATACCGCGCGTTCGGGGGAACGGTGTTTACGGCAATAGGAACGGTTTTTTTGCTGTTCGGTGTAAAATTTTTCGGTGCGTTCGGTGCGATTGCCGCAGGCGTTTTTTCCTTGCCCGTCCTGTTTTTTACGGGTAGTTTTTTGCCCTTGGGGGTTTATTTTCTTGCGGGGGTAGGCGTGTACGTGCTTACCCCAACGGGCAGAGTTTTTCCGGCACTGTTTTTGCCCGCGTATACGGCGTTGCTTTCCGTGGTATTTGGGGTGTTTCCCTTAATGTACGCGCAAGGGGGTGCGGTGGCGGCAGGTGCGCTGTTATACCTGTTCACGCCCCCATACTTTGTGCAAAAAGCGGAAAAGGCGCTTTCGGTGCGGCAAGAACACGCGCTAAGCCGCAACGCGGTGAACCGCCAGCGGCAATCGGTGGCGGCGTCCCTATATTCCCTTTCTGCGGTATTTCGGGAAATTCAGGGGCTGTTTGTTAGTGCTGCCCCCAAAGAAAGTGAAGAGGAGGTGTGCCGTATTCTTGCCACGCAAACCATGCAAAGCGTGTGTACGGCCTGCCCTGCGCACGAAGTGTGTGTGGGGGCAGGAAAGGTGCGCGAGGGGGATTTTATAAAAACGTTAGCCATCGGGCTTGCCAAGGGCAGGGTCAGCATTTTGGATTTCACGGGGGAAGTTGCCAAAACCTGCGCGTATCAAAGCAATCTGCTGTTTTGTATGAATCAACTACTTTCGCGCTATCGGGAAAAAATGGAAAGCAGGGAAAATGCAGACGTAGGCAAAAAACTGTTGGCAGAAGAATCGGGGGGTGTTGCGGAAGTGTTGGAAAAACTTGCCGCCACCTATGCCGTACCTTTTGTGTACGATAAGAAAAAGGAGCACTTTGTGTATGGCGCACTTGCGGAAAGGGGTGTATTCCCTATGGAAATTATGGTGCAAAAGGAAGGTGCCGTTTCTTTGCTGTTACATAAAAAAGAAGGTGCGCTTGCCCCCAAACTTGCCCCCATCCTTTCGCGTGTTATCGGTAAGGACGTTGCCCTTTCCGAACGGGTGGAAGTGGAAAAAGAACACTGTATCGCCCTGTACCGTCCTGCCCCCAAATATGGGGCGGCAATCGGGCTTGCGGGCGAGAAAAAACGGGGTAGTCTGCATTCGGGGGATACCCATTCCGCCTTAAAAATGGGGGTGGACGGCATGTTGGTTGCTATTTCGGACGGCATGGGCAGCGGAAACGCCGCAGGGCAGGTTAGCAGTTCTGCCATCGGTTTGATAGAAAGTTTTTACCGCGCAGGGTTTTCTTCCGAAACGTTGCTTTCCACGGTGAACAAACTGCTTTCCTGCCAAGGGGAAGAAACCTTTGCCGCCGTGGATATTGCCACCCTTTCCCTTTCCACGGGCAAATGCGTGTTTTTCAAAATTGGGGCGCCGTACGGGTTCGTGCTGAAAAAGGAGGGCGCGCTTGTGGTAGAGGGAAATTCTTTGCCCTTGGGAATTTTAGAAGACATTGCTCCCGAAGCGCATACCTGCGTGTTAAGCCCGGGTGATACCCTATTGCTGTTTAGCGATGGGGTAACGGATGCGTTTGGAACTGCAAGTGATTTTTTGGATTTTATCGTGGGGGAAAAGGGCAGAAATCCCCAAGCCCTTGCAGAAAGCGTGTTGGCGCGTGCAAAAAGCCTTACCGGGGGGGAATGTAAGGATGATATGACGGTGCTTGCGCTGCGCCTGTATGAAAAAAGCGCGTGCTAATGCCGTTGCCAGTTTTTGGCAGGAATTAAAAAGTATAATCCTGTGTTTTCCCACCCATACTTTGATGGCAAGGAGGGAAACAGATGCAGTTTGAAAAAACCCAAACGTTTCAAAATCTTGCCCGTTCGTTCGCAGGGGAATGTCAGGCAGGAATGCGCTATCAGTTCGTGGCAACGCTTGCCCAAAAAGAAGGAAAAGTAGCGCTGCAAAATTTAATTAAAACCATTGCCAAAAACGAAACCGCGCATGCAAAAGCATTCTTTGATAAGATGCACGAGCACGCCACGGGGGATATTGGCAAGGTGGAATTTACCGCAGATTTTCCTTATTCGGCAGGCAGTTTAGAAGAAGGCTTGCGTTTTTCCGCAATAGCGGAGGACGAGGAGGCAGAACGGGTATATCCTGCTTTCCGCGATAAAGCAAGGGAAGAAGGATACGAAGACATTGCTCTTTTATACGAACGGATTATCCGGGTGGAACAAGCCCATCGCCAAACCTTTGACGCATTGTTTGAAGACGTCCGCGGTAAAACGTTGTATAAATCCGAAAAACCGCGCACGTGGAAATGTAGCAACTGCGGCAATCAAGGCGAAGGCAAAACCGCCTGGGCAACATGCCCCTTATGCGGCATGAAACAAGGGTACGTGGAAATTCCCGTACCAAGTGAGGAGGAAGAATGAGAAACCAAAGCAAAACTTCTAACAGCCAAAGCGCAAAAAGCGTAAAGAATACGCGTGGTAAGGCTGCTAAGGGTTGTAAGTCGGTAAAAAGCAGTGAAAGCCACTAACCGCAAATCCAAAACAGAAAAAAAGCGGGGAACGGCAAAAAGTTTCCGTTCCGCCCACTTTGACCCGTTAGGCAGTTTTACGGGCGTGGCGGAAAACCCTTTTGAAGTTCCCCAACAAGATGCAGACGATTTATAGAAAAGGATAGTTTTTATAAATACCATAGTTTACAAGGTGTAGCGTCTGTAAAAAAGCGGCAATCCGCAAGCAATGCGGAAAAGCCGCAAAAGCCAAGATTTTTTTGTTTGCCTTACCAATGAAAACCGTAACTTTACGGCAAATCGCAAACGGAAGAAAATTCAAAGCGAAAAAACACCCCCTTGCAGGTTGTCCTGTAAGGGGGTGTGGTTTTGAAATCAAGAACTTGGTAGGTAAAAAAACATTTTATTCTACGCTTGCAGAAAACTTATCACTAAAAGAATCATAGTAGGATGTTTTGGAAGAACCCTTTTTGCCGTCCGTTCCTGGGGTCCCTTTAATAGCATAAGCATCTGTTCCTTCTGGATTGTGAGGTCCGTCCTTTCCTCCAACGCCTAATGTTCCTATAGTTCCGGATAGAGTGTTAATGCTTGTATTGTTATATATAACGGATTGAATACTGTCGCCGCTATTACCTCCATTGCCGCCATTGCCACAAGTTCCTCGTTGTTTTGCAAACCCAAATTCTATACCGGTTAAACGACCAAAAGAAAAACCTCCTTCGCCTCCAATTCCACCATTGCCACTATTAAAGCCGTTGCCGCCGTTACCGCCGTTGCCGCCGTTACCGCCGTTGTCAGGGATTTTTGATGTGTCCCATTTAGCGTCGCCACCATCTGCGCCGTTGCCGCCGTTACCGCCATTACCATGTTGCAGTTTCAGGGTTGAACAAGTAGTAATTGTAAGGGTTGCTAAATCAACAGGGGAGCCACCGTTACCACCATTACCTCCATCTCCGCCAGAAGGAGCTTGAAAACATTTAGCACCGTTAGATTCTCCAATTACATTGCCACCGTTGCCGCCGTTGCCACCATTTCCTCCTATAAGCATAACGCTGCCTACAAAATCTATTGTAACACTGCTACAAACGATGGCGGCGGCTCCTTCGCCACCGTTTTCACCAGCATTTGCTTTTTTTGCTGAACCGTCCCATGGGATGTCGGCGCCATTTTTGCCGTCAATGCCCTTTCCGCCATGTGCGATAAAAGAAGCGGCAAAGGGGGATCCTTTTGAATCTATGGCGTTTTCAATGTTTAGGTTGGCAACTTTTATAGCAGGGCAACCTTCCCCCCCCGTTATATGCACATCTCCTTCAATTTTCAAAATAATTTTTGAAGTATTGTAAGGGTCTGCGGTTTGTATAAAGGGGCGCGGATCGTATTTTGTTGCCGGTTTCGTTTCTTCCGTTTTGCCGTCAGTTTCTATTGGTTTTCCGATTTCCGTTAGGGTTGTAACACCGTTTGCCGAAAGGTTGGTAAGGCGTATGGTTAAGGGTTTGTTGCGGGAGGAAATAGAAATCGAAAGGTTGTTATAGACTATTCCATCCCGAATATCGTTTGGTCCGATAATTTCTAGGGTTTCAATATTTGCAGGAATTTTAATTATTTTGCTGGCATCAGGTTTGATATACATTCCTTTTAGGTCTAATTTTAGTTCGGTTAAGTTAAGGATTTCCTGGCTATCTACTAAACTATTTAAATAAGACCAGTCCGCTATGTATTTAGGTACGTATTTTATATTTTTAACGTAATATTCGTTAGAAGATTGAAAGGTTGCCAAATCACCGTCTAAATGACGGAAAGTGTAGAAAAGCGGCAACCCCATAATGCCATTGCCTAATTGTGGTGTAAAAAAGGATACAAACGAGTTTGGGTCGGAAAGGGTTAACGAATCGTAAGCCATATTTTCATCGCCGCCGTAAACAAAGGAATTAATGGAAATTTCTTGGTTTTCCATTGCTTTGGCAAAGTTGCCGAAAACTTCAACCCCCGTCGTGTTTGCAGTATAACCCCCAGGATTGTTACTCATTTTTCCCCAGCCAACGGAAAGCATGTTTTCAATTTCGTTTGCGGAAAAGTTGGAGGAAACGGTAATTACAGCAATTCTTCCGTAAGCAACCGAACTGCAGTAAACGGGAATTGTGCCAATCCCCACCTGTTGCATTGCATCATAGTTTGAGATTCCTTCTTTAAAAAACTGGTATGCCCCACGGTTGTTGTTTTGGCGGGATACGCCCACCGTAAAATATACTTGTTTTAAGACGATGGCAACGTGTGTTTGTTTCTTGCTGTTTTTTAAGTTAAATTCGTCTGCAAGATGGAATTTGCTTACTTGTAAACCAAAGCCAAGGTTTAATTCTAACTCTTCCTGACTTTTAATTTCCTTAAATTCCATGGAAATTTGTGCAGGTACTTTGTCCGTGGTTGTGAGGTGTGTATTAACAAGGCTTTTTATAGCGTTTTGAACAGTGTCTTTTTTAGGATTATTAACTGTTGTGGAAAGGCTTTGCGTGTTGCCATCTGAAGTTCCTTCCAGACCTTCTAAGGATAGGGTTAGTGGGGCGCGCTCAATATCAAGGGGACGCAAATTGCTGTTAAAATCCAATAAGGCGCCGGGATAATAAATGTCGGTGTTTGCGCCAAAAGTGCACAAATTCTCATAAGAAGTGGTAGCGGTTACTTTTTCATATGAAATTTCATAGTCTTCGTTGTAAAACGCGCTATCCCCACCTGCTACGTCTGCATCTAATAAATCCTTTGCCGCTTTTTCTTCGTATGTCGTTAATTTTGAATCTTCGCTTACACGGTCAAAGCCTTGTTCATAATCTTCCAACTGAATTTTACCAAATGCGGCTTGATAAGGGTCAATCGTTGGGGTAGGTGTGGGCGTGGGCGAAACCGAGGGGGTGGGTTTGTCCTGCCAAGGCCATCTGCAAGAACACCCTGCGCCGACGATTGCCAGCAGCATGATAACAAATAAGCATGCAATTTTTTTCTTCATAACTAATTCTCCTTTGTGGGAATTTTTGCAAATAAAAAAGGCGATAACCGAAGTTAACGCCCCAAAACGCAAACTCCGATTTGTCGCCAAACAAAATTGTATAGAATCCGCACAAACTACGTACACCCTACCGTGGAATTTGCATTTTATCAAATTCTTGGCGTAGGGCGAAAAAGGAAAAAAGTCCCTTAACGTGGAAAGCGAAAAAGTTAAAAACTTTTGCGGGTTTTCCCAAAAAGCGACAGATTCTATAACGATACAATTTTATTTGGCAAAAACATTGTAGCATATGTTTTGACAAAATGCAACAAAAAAGGAAATATTTTTACGATATACGCCAAAATATGTTGCCGCACGCGCGCAGGAAAAATCACAGGGGATATGAAAGGATGGGGGAATAAACGAAAACAAAAAAGACACCGCGGAAAACCAAGTCGGTTTTCCGCGGTGTTTTTATTTTTTAAGGAGTTTTCCTTGTTTGTGTTTTATAAAACCGCAAGGGCTTTATTAACTACGTTTTCTACCGTAAAGCCAAAGTGAGCAAACAGTTTAGCGGCGGGTGCGGAGGCACCAAAGGTTTCCATGCCGATAATTTCGCCATCCAAACCAACGTACTTAAACCAAGGCATTTTGCTGCCGGCTTCTACTGCTACCCTTGCGCGAACGGTTGCGGGGATAACGCTTTCCTTATACTTTTTGCTTTGCTTATCAAACAGTTCCATACAGGGCATAGAAACAACGCGTGCGTCTACGCCACGGGTTTTCAGTTCTGCCTGTGCTTTCATAATAAGTTCTACTTCGCTGCCCGAGGCCATCAAAATTACGTCGGGAACTTTCTTTTCGCTATCCGAAAGGATATATCCGCCCTTTAACGCTGCAGCGCCGCTGTTTGCGTACTGGGGCAGGTTTTGGCGGGAAAGAATCAGGGAAGTGGGGCCAACGCCTTGCATAGCCGAAATCCAAGCGGCAGTGGTTTCCTTGCCGTCTGCAGGGCGGAAAACTTTCATGCCGGGAATGGTGCGAAGGGCGGTTAAGTGTTCAATGGGTTGATGGGTGGGACCGTCTTCCCCAACGCCGATACTGTCGTGCGTTAAGATGTAGGTTACGTTTAAGTTCATCAGTGCGGAAAGGCGCATTGCGTTCTTCATGTAATCGCTGAATACAAGGAAGGTTGCGCAGTAGGGAATCAATCCGCCGTGCAGTGCCAAACCGTTGCAAATCGCACTCATTGCATGTTCACGGATACCGAAGTGCATATTCGTTCCCGTGCGGTTTTCTGCCGAATAATATTCGCGTGCGGTCATGTTGGATTTATTGGCGGGTGCTAAGTCTGCCGAACCGCCCATCAGGTTGGGAATCATATCAGAAAGCTTATTCAGCACGGTAAAGCTGGTGTTACGGGTTGCATCCGCTTTATCAAATTTCCACAAGTCTTCGTTGGAAATTAAGTCGGGTGTTTTTCCCGATTGCCAAGCATCCCATTCTTTCGCCAGTTCGGGATATGCTTCGCGATACGCTTTCATCATCTTTTTCCATTCGCGCTGTGCCTTTTTGCCGCGGCTTGCTGCGCGATGGGTGTGTGCCCATACGTCTGCGGGTGCGGTAAAAGGTTCGTTGCCTTCATAGCCCAGCGTTTTCTTGGTGGCAAGAACGCCGTCCTCCCCAAGGGGTGCACCGTGCGAAGATGCAGAACCCGCTTTGGGGCTGCCGTAACCGATTACCGTTTGTACGATAATCAAGGTGGGCTTTTCCGTTTCCTTTTTCGCTTTTTTAATTGCGCGGGAAATTGCTTCGGGATCGTTGCCGTTTTGTACTTTAATTACTTGCCAGCCCTGTGCGATATGGCGTGCTGCCACGTCTTCGTCAAAGGTGGTGTTGATATTTCCTTCAATGGTAATGTCGTTTTTATCGTAGAAAACAATCAGTTTGCCCAGTTTTAAGGTGCCGGCTAAGGACGCTGCTTCGTAAGCAATGCCTTCTTGCAAGCATCCGTCCCCACAGATAGCATAGGTGTAGTGGTCTACCACGGGGAAACCGTCCTTATTAAATTTTGCAGCCAAAGCGCTTTCCGCAAGTGCCATACCTACGGCATTGGCAATTCCTTGACCAAGGGGGCCGGTAGAAGTTTCCACCCCTGCAGTGTGGCCGTATTCGGGATGCCCGGGGGTGCGGCTGCCCAGTTGGCGGAAGTTTTCCAAATCTTCCTTGGTTACGTCGTAACCGTACAAGTGCAAGCATGCGTAGTTTAGCATGCTGCCGTGGCCGGCGGATAAAATAAAGCGGTCGCGGTCCTTAAACGCAGGGTCCTTGGGGTTGAACTTTAAGTGGTTCTGAAACAGTGCGTAAGCAATGGGTGCGGAAGAAAGGGGAAGTCCGGGATGACCGGAATTCGCTTTTTGGATGCCTTCAACCGAAAGTACGCGGATGGCGTTTACCGTTTTTTCTTGCATTGGTTTGCTCATAATTCCTCCTCATATCGTGCTTGCGCGAAAAAGCCTTGTATACGCTTACACGGGATACGCCCGTGCGCGATGCGCTTTCGCGCCAAATCCGTTAAAATTCTTTGCTATACTATTATAAAACGAAATCCCCCGAAAAGCAAGCCTTTCTTTGTAAAAATATTGTAAAAATGCGAAAGAGTGTGTAAAAAACAGTTTACATTGCCTGTAAATTTATGTATAATAGAGTTAACATTTGTGGTTTTAGGAGAAATGGCGTATGAGTAATCCCTTGTTTACCCTGTCTACGGACAGTACGGCAGACTTATTGCCCGGATTCGCGGAAAAAAACGGAATTGCTTTGGTTCCCCTGACTTTCAACGTGGAAAAAAACGGGGAATTTACCCAATATAAAGACCAATTTAACAGCGAAGAAGAATACGTGAACTTTTATCAGAGTTTAAGGGACGGGGCTTTTTCGCGGACGGCAATGCTGAATTTGCAGGACCATTTGGACCATTTCCGCAGCATGGCGGAAAAGGGCGCAAAGGACGTGTTGCACTTTACCATTTCGTATGGGCTTTCCCCCACGGTGGACGTTGCCAATCAGGCGGCTGCCATGATTAAGGAAGAATATCCCGATTTTAACGTGTACGCTATGGAAAGTTGTTCGGCAACCGTTGGGCAGGGCGCACTGGTAAAACTTGCCTTGCAAATGCGTAACGAAGGCAAAACCGCAAAGCAGGCGTACGATATTTTAAGCGAAACCAAATATCGCTTGCAGCACTTTATTATTGCAGACGATTTATTTTACCTAAAACGCGGCGGCAGGGTTAGCGGTGCCAAAGCCGTGATGGGTACCATTTTGAACGTAAAACCCTTTATCACCATTGACGGCAACGGAAAACTGAAAGTGGAAGGCAGCTTCCGTGGGATGAAAAAGGCGTTTAGCCATATTTTGGAAGAAATTGACCGCCTTGGCGTGGGCGAAGAAAATACGGTTGTGGTGGTACATACGGACGCAAAAGAAAAGGCGGAAGAATTAGCCCAACGCATCTATGATAAAACGGGAATTATGCCCGAAGTGCAAATTATGGGCCCCGTAATCGGTTCGCACGTAGGCCCCGGTGCTGTTGCTTGCGGTATGATCAGTAAAACCGCGCGCGTGCCGGATACGGTGGAAGAATAATTATTTACAAAAAAATCAGTCTTAGCCCCCTTATAAAAAGGGGGCTTTTTTTGCGGCTAAAATATACTTTTCAGTGCAATCCTGCAAAACGGTGTTTTATCGGGGTTGCGTGTGCTTGGTTTTTTTTGCGTTTTCATTTTGCCCGATGGGAAATCCGCGGGTGCTTTTTTCTTGCAAGGCTTTCCGTTTGCCGTTTGGATAACATAACGAAAAAATTTTATTTATCCGCAGTTTTACATAGTAAAAGATTGCTTTTTGCCTAAACTTATGGTATAATGACAGGAGATTTTTATTAAAGTGGGGGCAAGTAGCATTCGCGCGCAGGTATGTGGGCAGGTATAACGCCACGCGCACCGTATACACGCAAGGGCTGTAAATTCCCTGCCAAAACCCATACAAAGTAAAAAAATAAACCAAGAACCGCGCGATAGTTCCGCGCAAAGGAAGGAAAAAAGATATGGCAAAAGAACAATTCGTAAAAGAAGTTGCGGATATGGAAGTAGACTTTCCCCAATGGTATACGGACGTGGTGTTGAAAACCGAACTGGTGGACTACGGCCCCGTAAAGGGCACCATGGTTATCCGCCCCTACGGTTACGCAATTTGGGAAAACATTCAAAAGGAATTAAACGAACGCTTCCGTGCAACGGGGCATGAAAACGCATATTTCCCCATGTTTATCCCCGAAAGTTACTTAAAAAGGGAAGCCGAACACGTGGAAGGGTTTGCGCCCGAAGTGGCACTGGTTACCCATGCCGGCGGTGAAAAGTTGGCGGAAAACTTGGTTGTTCGCCCCACCAGCGAAACCATCATTTGCGAAATGTACGCAAAGTGGATGCAAAGTTACCGCGACCTTCCCATTAAACTGAATCAGTGGGCAAACGTTTGCCGTTGGGAAAAAACCACCCGTCCCTTCCTTAGAACCAGCGAATTTTTGTGGCAGGAAGGGCATACTGTACACGCCACCGAAGAAGAAGCGCGTGAAGAAACTTTAACCATGCTGGGCGTTTACCGTGAATTTGCGGAAAACGTGCTTGCCATCCCTGTATTTACGGGCAGAAAAACCGAAAAGGAAAAATTTGCGGGTGCAAAGGAAACCTACGGCATGGAAGCCATGATGCTGGACGGAAAAAGTTTGCAAGCGGGCACTTCGCACTATTTAGGTCAAAATTTCGCAAAAGCGTTTAACATGAAATTTTTGGATAAGGACGGCGCGCATAAATACGGCTATTCTTCTTCCTGGGGTGTTTCCACCCGTTTAATCGGTGCGCTGATTATGGCGCACGGCGATCAGCGCGGTTTGGTACTTCCCCCCAAGGTTGCCCCCGTGCAAGCCATCATCGTTCCCGTTGCGGCGCATAAGGGGGGCGTAAATGAAAAATCGCAGGAAGTGCTTTCCGCTCTGCTTTCCGCAGGCGTTCGCGCAAAATGCGACAACCGTGATATGAGCCCCGGTTGGAAGTTTAACGAATGGGAAATGAAAGGCGTGCCCGTTCGTATTGAAATCGGACCCCGTGATTTGGAACGTGGGGAAGCGGTTTTGTTTAGAAGGGATACCCTGGAAAAACAGACGGTAAAAATTGACGAAATTCCCGCTATCGTTTCCGCATTGCTTCCCGAAATTCAAGCGCACATGCTGGAAAAATCCAAAAAATTCCGGGATAGCCGTGTGAAAAACGTGTTTAGCGTGGAAGAAATGCTTTCCGCTTTGGATAGCAAAAACTTTACCAAAGCCGCATGGTGCGGAGAACGCGCTTGCGAGGAGGCAATTAAAGAAAAAACCGCCGCATCTTCCCGCGTGATGACCGAGGACGAGTTGTTATCCGAAACCTGTGTTTGCTGCGGCAAGCCGGCAAAGAAAAATGTGTTGTTTGCCCGTGCTTACTAATGCAAGCAAAAGGGTAACACGGAAGATATAGATATTCAAACACTGTTGGCGGACAAGCGTCCGCCACAACCGCCGCAATTTTTGCGGCAAAAGGAGAAAAGGGAAATGATGAAAAAAATACTTACTTTTACGGTGCTGCTTGCGTTATCCTTTACGTTTACCGCATGTGCACTTAGAAAGAAACCGGAGGGGCCTGCGGTAACGCCTTCTGTTTCAACTACGCCCGGGCAAAGTGTTTCTGCAACGCCCACGGCAAGTGCGAAACCCACGGCAAGTGCAAAACCCACGGCAAGTGCAAAACCCACGGGTTCGGTAACGCCTTCGGTAAGCGGTTCGGTATCGCCCACGATTAGTCCTTCGGCATCCGTTACGCCCGAAACGCAGTTGGCTGCGGTAACGTTCAGCAATTCTTCTGCTACCTATAACGGAGCACGTCAAAAAACAGAGGTGGAAAATCTGCCCCAGGGCGCGGAAGTTGTGTACTGTGTGAACGAAGCAACCACGGCTGCTGACAACGTTGACGTGTACATTGCGGAAACGGGGGCAAGAAAACCCGGTGTGTACGGCGTAAAAGCCACGGTAACGCTTAACGGCGTCAGCCGCGAACTTTCTGCTGTTTTCACCATCAAAAAAGCAAGTCTTACAATTAAAGCGGATAACATGCAAAAAGAACTGTATGCACCCCACCCCGAATTTACGTATACGGTAAACGGGTTAAAAGGGGATGACGTGTTCTATTTTGGCGAACAGCCCGAAGTGCAAGAACCCGAACAGGGGGAAGGCGGTGAAGAGCCTGCACCCGTAGACCCTGCCCTTTTGGAACGCGCGGTATTTGCGGGCGACCTTGTGATTGAAACGCAGGTAGAACGTTATTCCGAAACGGGGGGCAGTATTGCGGTGGTAACCGTGCCCACTTCGGATTGCTATGATATTCGTACAAGTGCGGGATATTTATCCGTGGTAAAGCCCGTTTCCAAGTTAATCGGCGGCACCAGCGGCGGCTTGAAAATGAACGGGAACTACGATATGACCTACAACGGCAAGGTGGTTACTTGGCAGGGTGTAAACTATTTTGACCTGTGGCAAAACTGCTTTAACTATAATACGGGCGCAATCGTGGAATCGTGGGTACAGGAAAGTATGCGCGGATTGGAAGAACTTGCTTCCTACAACGTAAAGGCAATTCGTTTCAGTGCCTCCTTCTTCTACCATAACTGGTGGCAAGCCTGCTTTATGGATTACGACGAAGCAACCGATTCTTTCTACGTTGGTCAAAAAGCGGAGGAGGCAATTTACGTGATGCACCGTATCTTTAACAAGGCGGCATCCGTAGGTATCGGCTTAATTCCTTCGGTGTTCTGGACGCATAATCAATATAAACTGTTCCCCGGGGAAACGTTGGAAGACTGTTTAATAAATCCCGATTCCGAATCCTTTAAGTTTACGGAGTGGTACCAAGATTTACTGATTAAAAACTTTAACAACCATCCTGCACTGTTTATGTGGGAACAGGGTAACGAATGGAACTTGGCGGTAGACCATAACCCGGATGGTTTAACTTCGGATGTGCTGATTAGAAGCAGAGAAATTTGGACAGCACAAATTGCTGCGGCAAACTTAGGCTACAACCGCGTAATCGGCAGTGGGGACGCAGTTCTTCGCGGCTCGCAATATCACTTGCGGTATGATAAGAACAACGGATGGGGTGCGGATACCCATAAGCAGCACGCGCAAATTTTGCAAGAATTAAACCCCGGAATCACTGCGGTTTCTTCGCATATTTATACGGATACTCCTTTGAATTTGTTTATTGCAGCAAAGCAAGAAGAATATAAGAAAACGGTGAATTCTGCCGCGTCAGCCTCAGAGTTGGAAAAGGTTGCGCAAGAATGGCGTAAAAAATACTACGAAGAACCCGAAACGGTAGCGGCACTGTTAAAAGAAGCCGGTTATGTGGATGAAAACGGCGTGTTCCAAGGCTATACGGGTAAGTATAATGACCAAATGACGGATGTGGACACGGTAGAAGAGATGTTCCAAACCTTAATTGTAAATTCCAAGAATATTAAGTCAACCTGCTACGTTGGGGAATGTGGCCCCGGATTCACTTACGGGGAAACCGTATTGCAGCACAGCAAATACCGTAACTGCGTTCTTTCCAACGGCTTGGTAATTGAAGGGGATAAGCTGAACCCCGGGCTTTCTGAAACCTATGCGGAAGAGGACGGATATTATCCGGATGCAACCTATCAGGATATGCTGGAATATTATATGCTGGTTTCCAAAGCGCAACAGGCAACGGGTATGCCCTTGGTTTTATACTGGAACTACGAATACAGCGCGAATATCAACCGCTTGAACGACCAAAAGAAAATCAACCAATTAAATTACTGGGGCGATAGAAGCACGGCAACCGAATTTAGTGTGTCCTTAAGCCACTTTGGTAAAGCGCTTTGCATGCTTACCGAAGTGAAAAAAGCCAACGACGCATGGGATGCAGCAAACCCCGACGTATATAATTTCTAATAAACAGCCCGAAAAAGCGCACGCTATGCGTACGCTTTTTCCTTATTTAAGGCGAAAAAACCCCGAACCAAAACGGTTTGGGGTTCGCTTTTTATTCTTTACGTTTTAACGTAAAAACCAAAAAAATAAAAGCCTTCTTTTTCACAAAGGGGGCTTTTTTCTTATTTATAAAAAAACGCAAGAAAAAAACCGAAAAAACACGAATTTTTTTATTGTAAACAGTTGACATATGCGGATAGATTTTTTATAATAAAATCCTATTTAAGTTTAGTTTTAGTAAACAAAAGGTTTACAATCTTTAACTTTCGCGCCAAGCGAAAACTTTGGGGCTTTGCCCCGTGGGAGAGCGCGCTAATGAAAATCGGCAAAAAAATCAAAAACCGAAGGCAGCAGCTGGGATTAACGCAAAAAGAACTTGCGGACCGCTGCGAACTGACCAAAGGGTATATTTCCCAACTGGAAAACGATTTAACCAGCCCTTCTATTGCCACCTTAAACGATATTGTGGCGGCGCTGGGTATTTCCTTACAGGAATTTTTCCAGGAAGAAAGTGCGGAAAAACTGGTGTACAAAAAAACGGACTATATCTTAAAGGAGCAGGAAAACGTACGCTTTACCTGGCTAATCCCTTCCGCGCAAAAAAATGAAATGGAGCCTGCCTACGTAGAACTTGCCCCCGGCGCCGGTACCGAAGTGGATATCCCGCATGAAGGGGAGGAGTTTGGGTTTGTTTTGGAAGGAAAAATCCTGCTTACCCACGGCAGCAGAAAACTAACCGTAGGCAAGGGCGAAAGCTTTTACTACGCAGCAGATAAAACACATCACTTAACCAACCCATCAAAAGATAAACCGGCGAAGATTTTATGGATTTCTTCCCCCCCAAATTTTTAATATAAGGAATAGGTACGAATTATGGCTGAAAAAATTATTGAACTGAAAAACATAGTAAAGGCGTACGGCGGTGCGCCCGTTGTCAGCGACGTAAACTTATATATCAGAAAAGGGGAATTTGTAACCCTTTTAGGGCCTTCGGGTTGCGGTAAAACCACCACCCTTCGCATGATTGCAGGCTTTGAACTTCCGGATAGCGGGGAAATTTTATTCAACGGCAAAAGCATTTTGGAAATCCCCCCCCACCTGCGCCCCGTAAACACGGTGTTCCAGCGGTATGCGCTGTTCCCCCATTTGAACGTGTTTGATAACGTTGCGTTTGGGCTTAGATTGAAACGCGTGGAAAAGCAGGTTACGGATAAAAAGGGCAACGTAAAAATCAAAAAGGTAAAACTGAGCGAGGACGTAATTGAAAAAAAGGTGTTTAACGCCTTAAAAATGGTTGGGCTTACGGATTATGACTTCCGCGACGTAAACACTTTATCGGGCGGTCAGCAACAACGCGTGGCGATTGCGCGTGCGATTGTGAACGAGCCCCAAGTTCTGCTGTTGGACGAACCCTTGGGCGCGTTGGACTTGAAAATGCGTAAGGAAATGCAACTGGAATTAAAGGAAATGCACAAAAAACTGGGCATCACCTTTATTTACGTTACGCACGACCAGGAAGAAGCCCTTACAATGAGCGATACCGTGGTTGTTATGAAAAACGGCGTAATTCAGCAAATCGGAACCCCTACGGATATTTATAACGAACCCGAAAACGCGTTCGTGGCTAACTTTATCGGGGAAAGCAACATCTTTGACGGGGTAATGGTGAAAGATAAATTGGTTGCTTTTGACGGTACCGAAGTGCCCTGCGTGGACGAAGGGTTTGGGGAAAATGTACCCGTGGACGTGGTAATCCGTCCCGAAGATATTTACTTGCTGGAAGAAGATGCTCCCAGTGCTTTTACCACGGGCAGAATTGTAAGTAAAGTATTTAAGGGCATGCACTATGCTTTGGAAATCCGTGCAAAAAGCGGATACGAATATACCGTACAAACCACGCAGGATTGGGATATTGGGGAAACGGCAGGGCTGTTTATCAAACCCCAGGATATCCACATTATGAAAAAAGCACGCCTTTATAACGAATACGAAGGGGAAGTTGTGGAAGAAGGGGTGGTTTCCTTTGGCCCCTTTGGTAAAGTGGAATTGAATACGGATGCGTTACTTCCTGCAAATTATCGGGAAGAAGACGGGGTGAAATATACCGCAGAAGGGGAAACGGTTGACCTTTCGGGTAAAAAAGTAAAAGTGATTGTACCCCTGGATGCAATTGACATGCGGGATGACCTGGAAGAAGGGATTGTAAAAGCCGAAGTGGTTTCCCTTTTATACCGCGGCAACCATTACGAAGTGGAATTGGTTACAGAAGACGGTTACCCCTTATACGCAAACTCCGTATATCCGTGGGATGACGGGGATCAGGTGGGAATTGCATTCCACACCGAACTGATTAGCCTTGTACCCGTGGAGGATGCTGAATGAAAAAACTGCGCTTTCAAAGAAGATATATCGGGATTCCGTACTATCTTTTCTTGATTATGTTCGTGATTTTGCCCATTCTTATTATTTGCGTGTACGCGTTTACGGATAAGGATTGGAATTTCACGCTGGAAAACTTTGGTATGGTTTTCACCCGTGCGGAGGCAATGACCGCCGTGGTAAAATCCTTGGGTGTGGGGCTGATTGCAACGGCGTTTTGCCTGTTTATCGGTTACCCCGTGGCGTATTTGCTTTCCAAACTGAAAGGGAAACGGGGGCTTACTTTGATGACCCTGTTTATCCTGCCTATGTGGATGAACTTTTTGCTGCGTACCCTTGCTATGCGCGGAATTTTTGATTATCTGCGCTTAACCCCCGGGTATTTTACTACAATGTTCGGTATGATTTACAATTTCTTACCGTTTATGATTTTACCTATTTACAATCAACTTTGTAAAATTGACCATTCTCTTTTAGAAGCAGCAAAGGATTTGGGTGCGAATGACCGCCGCGTATTTTTCAAAACGGTAATTCCCCTTTCCATGCCCGGTGTAATGAGTGGGATTACCATGGTATTTATGCCCTGTATTTCCACCTTCGTTATTTCGGATATGCTTTCCAGAAACACCATTCAGCTGTTCGGTAACTTGATTAACCAGGCGTACAAAATGGACCAGTGGAACTACGCCGCAGCCCTTTCTACCTTAATGCTTGTGGTTATCTTTATTTCCACCGTGGTACAGGGAAAACTTAGTAAAGGGGAGGAGCAAAACGCGTTATGGTAAAAAGAATTTTATCCGCAAGCTATCTTGCCCTAATTTTGCTGTTTATTTACACGCCCATTATGTTCGTAATGATTTTTTCCTTTACCGAAAGCGGCGTTATGGGGGATTGGCAAGGGTTTTCCCTTTCCCTGTATAAAAACCTGTTTGCAGGCCCCAAGGGGAAACAAATTTTAGAAGTGTTTTTGAACACGCTGGAAGTAGGTTTAATTTCCGCTTTGGTTGCTACTGTTCTTGGTACGGCGGGGGCAATCGGCATCTTCTTTTCCAAAAAGAAAATGAAACGCACCTTTTCCTTTATTAACCAAATTCCCGTTGTGAATGCGGAAATTGTAACGGGTATTTCCTTACTGCTTTTATTCTTGGTATTTGCGCTGCCCCGTGGGGAAGTAACCGTAATTTTGGCGCATATTACCTTCTCTGCGCCCTACGTGGTGCTTTCGGTTCTGCCCAAATTAAAGCAGATGAACAACAATATTTACGAAGCGTGTTTGGATTTGGGGGCAACCCCCTGGCGCGCACTCCGAACGGTGGTTCTGCCCGAAATTTTGCCCGGTATGGTAAGCGGCTTTATTATGGCGTTTACCCTTTCCATTGACGATTTCGTTGTAACCAACTATACCACCAGTACCTCCTTTGATACCCTTTCCACCTTTATTTATAAGGACGCGGTAAAGGGCGGTTTAACCCCCTCCCTGCGTGCGCTTTCCACCTTGATTTTCATTGTGGTACTTACCCTGCTGTTCGTAATGAACCTTAGAACGGGCAAACAAAAGCAAAAGGAGAATAAACGATGAAAAAACGTATGATAGCGGTTGTATCCGCCCTTCTTTTGGCTTTTTCCGTTCTGCCCATTTCGTTGGGGAATAACCAACCCACGGCAAAGGCGGCGGAAGATAGGGCAAACATCTTAAAGGTTTGCAACTGGGAAGATTATATTGACGAATCGCTTTTGGAAGATTTTAAAGTGTACTACAAAGAAAAAACGGGCAAAGAAGTACACGTGGAATACAGTAAATTTGATACCAACGAAACCTTGCTTACCAAAATTGAAACGGCAAAGGAAGATTACGACGTAGTATGCCCTTCGGAATACGCAATCCAAAAACTGTACGAAAAAAACTTGCTTTTACCCATTCCCAAAGCGCAAATGGAAAACTTTAACAACGTTTCCCCCTATGCACGCCAGCAGTTTGAAATTTTAGCGCCCGGGGACGGGGAGAACGTTTACGCCATCGGCTATTGCTGGGGTACGCTTGGCGTACTTTACAACAAGGAAAAAGTGGAAGAAGTTACGGGCGGTACTCCCTTTGGTTGGGACGTATTGTGGAATCCCGAATTTTCCAACAAAATTTTAATGAAGGATAGCGTGCGCGACAGCGTAGTTGCCGCGGCAATTTACGCGCACCGCGAAGAACTTGCTTCTATTACCGACCCCGAAGAGTACAACGCGCGCTTGTTTGAAATTATTAACCCCGTAACCGAAAAGGATATGCTTCCCGTACAGGACGCGCTTATTTCGCAAAAAACGGACGTAGGCGTGTTCTATGAAGTGGATGACGGCAAAGGGGATATGGTTATCGGTACCTACTATTTGAACTTAGCGTGGAGCGGGGACGCGTGGTGGGCGATTGACGAAGCAGCCGCGGGCGGCGTTACCCTGGATTATGCCGTACCCACCGAAGGCGGAAACGTTTGGTTTGACGGATGGTGTATTCCCAAATACGCGAAAAACGTAGATGCCGCCATTGCCTTTATGGATTTCTTAAACAGTGGGGATGCGGCAATTCGCAATATGGACGCCACGGGATATATCAGCGTGGTTGCCACCCCCGAAACGTTGGAATACCATATGGGACTAGGGGAAGATTATCCCGAATACGCGCAAACGATGGACGTAAGTTACTTCTTTACCGAAGGGAATTACGAAATTAACGGGGAGGCGGTAGATACTTCCGCCGTAACCGTAAACCGCGTAATGCTTGCGGATAAATCCGATATTGACCGCTGTGCGATTATGAACAATTTTAAGGACTATAAGGCGGCAATGAACATGTGGAACACGGTAAAGGGCGATACGTTATCCCCCCTTGCCATGGCACTGATTTTGGGTGCGATTTTCGGTATTATCGCAGGTGCAATTGCTTACCGTTTGGTAAAGGATAAACGCCAAAAGGCGCGCCGCCGTGCGGTAAAGGAACGTCAAGCCAAAGAAATGCAGTTTGAACGCGCCGAAAAACTGAAAGAGCGGGAAGAAAAACTGATGAAAGCAGAAACTGTTGCCCGCGAAAAGGGAACGGTAAAACAGGTGGAAACGCAAACAGAATCCACACCGAACCCCCAAGAATAAGTGATAAAAATAAAACCCCGCCCCGTGGCAAACAGCCACGGGGCGGTAAATTTTTTTATGCGTTTTACAGCGCACGCTCGTACGCAAACATATTTGTTCCGCGCACGGTTACACAGCCGACACGGGTGAAACCCGCAGCCGAAAGGGCGCGCTGCATTTTTTTGTTTTCGGGGTGTGTGTCAATGCGCAAGGATTGAAAGCCTGCCTTTTTACATTCTTCTGCTGCCAAAGCGAACAGGGTGTGCGAAATGCCCGTTCCCCGTGATTTTTTGGATAGTGCCACGCGGTGTATGGCGGCGTAAGGCAAAGGTGTGCTCCATGCGCCCTGTGTAATTTCTTCGTAATCTTTTTCTCCCGAAAATTCCAAACAGCAATACCCAAGGTTTGCACCCCCGTAACTTAAAAGGCGCGCCCGGGAAAGGGAGATATCTTCTTTCAAAATGGCAGTATCGGGAAATCCGTCCTGCCACTGGGGAATCCCTTGTTGTTTCAAGTGTTTTTTTGCGCCGCATATCAGCCCTTTTATTGCGGATAAATCCTTTGTATTGCAAGGGCGAAGCAGGGGGGAAAGTTCTTTTGCAGGCACTTTTCCCACGCGCGCTTTTTTCAAGCCGTGCGTCAGCGAGGGCGCAGGGGTGGAAGCCACCGCCAAACATTGCACGCTGATTACGCCTTTGCGTTTTAACGCGCTTGCCCCTTCGGAAAGGGTGGAGCCGGTGGTTACAATATCGTCAATCAGCAAAATGCGCTTGCCTTTCAAGATGGCTTTGGGCGCAGGGCGGAAACACCCTTTTAAGTTTTCCTTGCGTTTTTCTTTGCTTAGCCGCCGCTGCTTGTGTGTGGTTTTGCTTTTGGTAAGCGCATCTTCCAAAAGGGGTAGGTTCAACGCTTGGGCAACTTCTTTTGCAAGCAGCGCAACTTGATTGTATCCCCGCTTTTTTACAGCCCGTTCGGTCATGGGAATCAAGGCAACGGCATCTGCCGCATAGCCGTTATCTTTGTATGCTTGCACCAAAAACGGAGCAAGCACTTTTGCCAGATACGGCTTGTTTCTGAATTTCATCTTGTATATCAGCTTGCGAATTTGCCCGTAATAATCAAAGGGAGCGCGGCATATGTCAAAAAAGGGGCGTTCTTTTTTGCAATCCAAGCAAAGCCCCTGCGAAACCGTCCGCCTGCCGCAAAGGGGGCAGATACTTCCTTTTAGGTAGGGTAACAGGCGGGCGCACTCCTCGCAAAAATCTCCTTCCGTAAACAAATCCATACCGCAATCCGCGCAAGTATACACGCGAAAGGGGATTTTATCTGCAAACCGTTTGGGAAACTGCGTCATACAATGCGACACGTTCCCTTTTCACGCACTTTGGCAAGGAAGCAATTTTCTTCCCCAAACAAGGATTTCATATATGCCATATATCCTTCTGCCGCCTCCGTTTCCACAGCGGCAAGCACGGTGCCCGCAAAACCGCCCCCGTGCACGCGTACGGCACCACGGCTGCCCAAATACTTTTGGGAAAGTTTTAAGGCAAGGGGAATGGGTTGTACCTTTTCCCCGGGAACAAAGTTGTTTTGCAGTTGGGTTAAACTGCTTTCTCCGCTATCCTGTATGCAGGCAAGAAAATCCGCAGCGTTACTTTCGGAAAGGGCTTTCACTGCGCGGTCTACCACCGCGTTTTCATCAAAAATATGCTTTGCGCGCAAAATGGCGCGGGCAGGGAATTTGTGAATTAGCGTGGGCATTTCTGCATAAAATTCTTTTTCGCTTACTTCACGCAAAACGGTTTTTCCGAAATGGTTGCAAATTTCTTTCATTTCGGCTTTGATGTCTGCGTAATGCCCCGTTAAGTGCGCGTGGTCCCCCCCGGTGTTGGTGATAACGAAAGCATACCCTTCGGGGGCTTTCAAACTTTTAATTACGGGGTTTTCGGGAATATTAAAATCTAAATTCGTCAGTCCGCCAAGGGAAATGCCCATTTGGTCCAAAATGCCGCAGGGCTTATTGAAGTATACGTTTTCGCTGTACTGGGCAATCGCAGCCTTTTCCACTGCGGAAATTTTGCCCCCAAAATATAAATCGTTAGTAATTTCGGCAACCAAAAGTTCAAACGCAGCAGAAGAAGAAACGCCTGCGCCCTTAAACACGTTGGAAGTAATATGCGCGGTAAAGCCCCCTGCAATTTCCCCGTAGCGTTTGGTAATATCCGCAAGAACCCCACGGGTAAGCGCGGTGGAAGTGCCGAACTCCCTTTCTTTTACGGATAAATCGTTTAAGTTTATCACAATATCGCGATACCCTTCCGAACAGATTTTTACTTGGCGATTTTCGGTTTTGGATACCGCCGCCAAAATATCGCAGGAAATGGCGGATACTACCACTTTTCCGTGCTGATGGTCGGTGTGATTTCCTAAAATTTCCGCCCTGCCCGAAGAAGAAAACAAGGCGTCTGGCTGTTTGTTTTCGTATTTCAAAAACTTGGCAATCAGCGCGTTTTTGCGCGCAGTATGATAAGAAGTATCATAACTTTTACCGTATAAAAGTTCGTAATCCATAAAACTCTCCTTTTCGTTTATCTATTGAAATGAAATTTGGGCTGAAAGAGCCTTGCAAAATTTGGGCTTTGTGGTATAATAACAATATATTATTCCTTAAAATTGGGGGAACTATGAAAGGGGAAATTTACGAACTGCTTTCCAAGCAGTACAGAAACGCGCAAGAAGTAATGACTGAAATTATCAACTTGCAAGCCATACTGAACCTTCCCAAGGGCACCGAACACTTTTTAAGTGATTTACACGGGGAAAGCAAGGTGTTTTCCCGTTTGCTGAAAACGGCATCGGGCGTAATTCGTACCAAAATTGATTTAACCTTTGGGGATCGCCTTGCCGCAGTGGATAAAAACGCACTTGCTGCCATGATTTACGAACCCAAGGAAGAATTGCAAAAATTAAGAAAGCAGAAAAAGGGACAGGTGAAAAAGCAATATCGCCTGCTGTTGCTGCGCTTGATTGAAGTGTGTAAGCAGGTTTCTGCCAAGTATACGCGTTCCAAGGTTAGAAAAGCCTTGCCTTACGAGTATCGCTATATTATGGACGAACTGATTAACATGCCCGACCACAGCATTGTGAAAAGCGATTACTACGATAATATCATAGACGGGATTGTGGAACTGGGCAACGCCGAACGGTTTATAGAGGCGCTTTGCAACGTTATCTCCCGTTTGGCAATTGACCACTTGCATATCCTGGGGGATATTTACGACCGCGGTAACGGTTCTGCGGAAATTATGGATATTATAGAACGCTACCATTCGTTGGATATTGCCTGGGGCAACCACGACGCGCTTTGGATGGGTGCGCACTTCGGAAACCGCGCCTGCGTGTGTAACGTGCTGCGTATCAACTGCGCGTACCGCAATTTGGCGGCGTTGGAAAGCGGTTATGCTATCAATCTGCGCCCCTTGGTTACTTTTGCAATGGAAGAATACGGGGAGGACGCACAGGAAGATTTCCCCATTTCGGACGTGTTTGGTGAAGAAAGCGAGTTTGAGAAAAACGATTTGCTTTCCAAAATGGCAAAGGCAATTACGGTAATTCAGTTAAAACTGGAAAACCAAATGATACAGCGCCATCCCGAATTTGATATGCAGGACCGTATTTTGTTTCCTTCCAACACGCTGACCGAAAAGGAAGAATCGCTGATTCATTTGCTGACCGAAGAATTTGTACACAACAAACGGTTGGGGGAACATGTCCGGTTTTTGCTTGCCAAAGGCAGTATGTATCAGGTAGCAAACGGAAATTTACTTCTGCACGGTTGCGTTCCTACCGAGGCAAACGGGGAGTTTTCCTTAGTTGCCGTGGGTAACCGCCTTTATGCAGGTAAGGACTTATACGACCGCTTGGAAAAATTGGTTCGTTCGGCTGCCGAAGGGGATGCGTATGCGGTGGATTATATGTGGTATTTGTGGTGCGGTAAAAAATCGCCTTTGTACGGTCGGGATAAAATGTGCGTATACACGCGGTATTTTGAACATCGCACCGAAACGGAAAATAAGGACCCGTACTATGAATTTGTAAAAAGCGAAGAATTTTGCCTGAAAGTGTTAAATGAATTTGGATTAAGGGGTAAATATTCCACCATAGTCAACGGCCACGTTCCCGTGAAAGTAAAAGATGGGGAACGGCCCGAAAGCGGTAACGTGCGGCACGTTACGATAGACGGTGGGCTTTCGCGTGCCTATCACAAAAAAACGGGAATCGGCGGTTATACGCTAATCAGCAATTCGCAAGGATTGTATTTGGTTTCCCACCGTGCGGAAGAGGAAGTTTCTGCCTTTGGCGAGCAAAGTGAAATCCGCACCTTAAAAGTGTACGATAAACGCATTTTGGTAAAGGAAACGGATATCGGCAGGGCAATCAAAAAACAAATCAACGTGCTTACGGGTATGCTTACCGAATATTACAAGTCCTAAATCTAAAAAGGAAAGCGCTAAATACATAGCGCTTTTCTTTTTTCAGTATAACACGATTTTTTTGGTTTGTAAAGGGTTTCGTGTTTTTTTTATGGGAATGTTTGTAAAGGGTTTCGTTTGCGTGTTTTTGGGGTTACAGACCTGCCCGAATCAGCGCACAGCCAAAGGCGGCGGAAAGAACCCCCACCGTCAGGCTGAACGCAACGGGCAACAAAAACTTGCGTTTTCCCGACCCCGAAAAGTACACGGCGGTTACGTAAAACACCGTTTCGCTGCTGCCGTATACCACGGCGGCACATCTGGCAATTGCGCTTTCTGTGCCGTAGGTTTTGCAGATTTCCGCAAGTAACGCCAGGCTGGCACTGCCCGAAAAGGGTTTCATTAACAGTAAAGGGGAAAGTTCTTTGGGGATTCCCAAAAGGGCAAGTGCAGGCGCGCATACTTTGGAAAGGAACGCGGTTATTCCCGAAAGATAGGTCAGTTCGGTTAAAATTAAAACCGCACATAAAAAAGGAAACAGCCCGGTTGCCAAGGGGATGGCATCCCCTGCGCCTTTGCAGAAAGCGCGGTATACGGGAACCTTTTTTAATATGGCGGCGGTCAGTAAAATCAACAGCAGTACGGGCAAAAGGTATACATTAACCATGGGCGCCCCCTTTGCTTGCCCCCGCCGTTTTTGCAAGTGGGGCGGGGTAGGTTTTTTTTCGTGCGGAAGTCCCCTTGTTTTTTCTTGCAATTTTTTGCCAGACCGCTGCACAGGTCAATGCGCAAAGGGTGGAAAAAAGCCCGGTCAAAAGGGTGGGAATCCAAATATCCGCAGGTGCGCTGCTTCCCAAGGAAAGGCGCAGGGAAATCACCCCCGTAGGCAGCAGTTGCATACAGCAGGAATTTAGAATCAGCAGTATGCCCGTTTGCCGTTCAAAAGTGCTTTGGTTTTCTGCCCCTGCTTTTAAGTGCGCCACGGCGGCAACGCCTGCGGGGGTGGCAATCGCCCCCAGCCCCAAAAAGTTAGCCGAAAGGTTGGTGGCAATTTCTTCACGAGCGGCGGGGGTAGATTCCCCAAACAAAGCGCGCAAAGGGCGGTTTAGCAGGCGGGAAAGACTCTTTTGTGCGCCCGTGCGCCGTGCAATTTCGGTAAAGCCGCCCCACAGTGCAAAGGAAGCGGTCAGGGTAAGGCAAAGGGATACGGCGCCCTCCGTTCCGCGGGAAAGGGCGGGTAAAATTTCCGCAGGCGCGGTAAACAACATCAAAAAAAGGGAAAGTGTTACGCAAACAATAAAAACGCTATTCATACCGTAAGCCTATTGTTTTTATGCGGAAAGTATGCCAAAAGCGGGGAAAGATAGAAAAAAAACTTTACTTTTTCGTTTTTTTGCGGTATACTTAAAGCCGAAAAGTTAAAACCAAAGCGACGCCGCGCCCATTCGCGCGCGCCTACGGAGGGCATTATGCAAGAAAAAGAAAAGTTTTATATCACTACCCCCATTTACTATCCCAGTGGGGATTGGCACTTGGGGCATTGCTATACCACCACGGTATGTGATGCGTTTGCGCGTTTTAAGCGCATGAACGGGTACGACGTATTCTTTTTAACGGGTACGGACGAGCACGGTCAAAAAATTGCCAAAAAGGCGGAAGAGGCAGGAATGCAGCCCAAGCCCTTTATTGACGGCTTGGTGGCAAAGTTAAAAGATATTTGGTCCTTAATGGATATTACTTACGATAAATTTATCCGCACCACGGATGAAGAACATATTTCCTGCGTGCAGAAGATTTTTGAAAAACTGTACGAAAAAGGGGAAATTTACAAAGCGGAATACGAAGGCTGGTACTGCACCCCTTGCGAAAGTTTTTGGACGGAATCCCAACTTGTGGACGGCAAATGTCCGGACTGCGGCAGGGAAGTCAGCCGCGAAAAGGAAGAAAGTTACTTTTTCCGCCTTTCCAAGTACACGGATAAAATCTTAAAACTGTACGAAGAAAACCCAGAATTTTTACAGCCCAAATCGCGTGTAAACGAAATGGTAAACAACTTCTTAAAACCCGGGCTTACCGACCTGTGCGTATCCCGTACCTCCTTTAACTGGGGGATTCCCGTTTCCTTTGATAAAAAACACGTGGTTTACGTTTGGATTGACGCGCTTAGCAACTACATTTCCGCACTGGGCTATTTATCCGAAAAGGATGAAAACTTCCAAAAGTACTGGCCTGCGGATTTGCACATGACGGCAAAGGAAATCATCCGGTTCCACGCCATCATTTGGCCCGCAATTTTAATGGCGTTGGATTTACCCCTGCCCAAACAGGTATACGGCCACGGCTGGCTTTTAATCGGCGGGGATAAAATGAGTAAGAGCAAGACGGATAAAATCAAAACCGAACTGGTACACCCCGTTGCCCTGTGCGATAGATACGGTTCGGATGCGGTGCGTTATTTCTTGCTTCGCGAAATTCCCTTTGGCAGCGACGGGGTATACACCAACGAAACGCTGTTAAAACGCATCAATACCGACCTTGCCAACGACCTTGGCAACCTGGTAAACCGCACGCAAGCCATGATAGAAAAGTATTTTGGCGGCATTCTGCCTACGGAGCGCGAATCCGCACCCGTGGATGAAGAACTTATCGGTATGGCAAGCGGCTTGTATGCAAAAGTTTGTTCCGCGATGGACGCATTGAACGTGCCCGACGCGCTTACCGAAATTTTCCGAGTGGTACAACGTGCGAATAAGTACGTGGACGACACCGCACCCTGGGCGCTGGTAAAGGATGAATCCAAGCGCGCCCGCCTGGCAACCGTAATGTACAACCTTGCGGAAACTTTGCGCATTGTTGCGGTAATGTTAAAGCCTTACCTTACCAAGTCGCCCGATATTATTTTGGGTAGCCTTGGGGTGGAATCTGGCGCGGTTACGAATTTTGATTCGGTAAAAACGTTTGGGGTTCTTCCCCTAAACGCAACCGTAACCAAAACGCCCCCCCTGTTCCCCCGTATTGATATCCAAAAAGAACTTGCGGAAGTAGAACAGTTGGTTCTTGCGGAAAAAAAGGAAAAAGAAAAAAAGGTGGAAAAACAAGTGGAAGAACAAACCCAAAAGCCCGAAATCAGTATTGACGATTTTGCAAAAGTACAATTAAAAGTTGCCACCGTGCTGGAAGCGGAAGAAGTACCCAAGTCGGATAAACTGTTAAAACTCCGCGTAAAACTGGGGGATGAAGAACGCCAAGTGGTAAGCGGTATCAAAAAGGCGTATGCTCCCGAATATCTTATCGGTAAGCAAGTGGTTATGGTAACCAACTTAAAACCCGTAAAACTGCGCGGCATTGAAAGTCAGGGTATGATTATTTGCGCGGAAAACGCGGATGGAAAGCTTGCCTTCTTAACCCCCGAAGTAGCCATTGAGGACGGCAGCGAGATTTTCTAATGAAAATCGTGGATTCTCATTGCCATTTGTGCGATGAACGGTATACGGACGTGGGCGTGGAGGTTGCCCGTTATGAAGAAGGGGGCGTAATTGCCGCCATTAACGCGGCGTACAGCGTTGCTTCTTCCTTTCGCGGCAAAAAATTGGCAGAAACCTATCCTTCGGTATTCTTTACCGCAGGGATTCATCCCGATAACCCCCTTTCGGCAACGGATGAAAATTTGGAAACGTTGCTGGGTTTATCCGCACATCCCAAATGCGTGGCGATAGGGGAAATCGGTTTGGATTATCACTATACGCCTTACGATGCGGCGGCGCAAAAAAACGCCTTTCATAAGCAAATTCAGTTAGCGAAAACCGCCCGTTTGCCCTTTGCCGTACACATGCGCGAAGCCACGGAGGATACGCTTGCCGTGTTAAAGGAGCGCCGCGCGGATTACGAAACCTTTTTAATGCACTGCTATTCGGGCAGTGTGGAAACGGCGAAAATTCTTTTGGATATGGGTGCGTATTTCTCTTTTTCGGGAACGCTCACGTTTAAGAACGCGCGAAACCTGCACGAAGTGGCGGCGTATTTGCCCGCAGACCGTATTTTGGTGGAAACGGATAGCCCCTATTTGGCGCCCGAACCCTTCCGCGGTCAGGAAAACAAGCCCTTGTTCGTAAAACACGTGCTTGCGCGTTTGGCTGAACTGCGTGGGGAAAGCGTAGAACAAACTGCTGAAAGTACCTACCAAAACTTAAAACGTCTTTTCCCTAAATTTTCTCTGTAACAAAAAATAAGGGGTCGTGTGCGCGTGCGTGCGTACTTGCGCGATTGCGTGGGTGCGCTTGCGCATTTCATAAATATAAAAAACACAGCCGCTGTATGCGGCAAAGGCAACGGGCGGATACGTCCGTTGTTTTGGGTAAAGGAAAAAATGGAAACATTAAAGGAAACCCTGCAAAGGGAAAAGTTCTTTTTCAAAAAAAAGTTTGGGCAAAACTTTATTTCGGATAGCAACTTATTATCCGCAATCGTGGCGGATGCGGGGGTTGGCAAGGAAGATACGGTAATTGAAATTGGTTGTGGGGGCGGAACGCTGACTGCCGCGCTTGCCGAATGTGCGGGCAAAGTAATCGGTTATGAAATAGACCGCGACTTGCAACCCGTTCTTTCCCACCGTTTGGCAGAATTTAACAACGTGGAGTTGCGGTTCGGCGATATTATGAAACAGGAACTGTCCGAAATTGAACAGGGGCTTTCTTCTTACGTGGTAGTGGCAAATTTGCCCTATTACATCACCACGCCCGTTATTATGAAGTTTGTGGAACACAGTGCAAAAATGCGGCGTATGATAATTATGGTGCAGGAGGAGGTAGCCGACCGATTGTGTGCATCTCCCGGTACCGAAGCGTACGGCAGCGTAACTGCGGCAATAACCGTGCGCGGAAAAGCAAAGGTAACGCGTAAGGTTCCCAGAAAAATGTTTTACCCCGTGCCGAACGTAGATTCCGCCGTGGTGGAAATTTTGTTGGAAAAAACCCTGCCCGAAGAAACCGCAAAGGCGTACCGCGCTGTGGTGCGCGCCGCTTTTGCTTCCCGAAGAAAAACTTTGTTGAATAATTTAATGCAATCCTTCCATATTAGTAGGGAGGAGGGGGAAAAGGTAATTGCTGCGTGCAATCTTGCCCCCATGGTTCGCGGAGAAACGTTAGATAGTGAACAGTTTTTGGCGATTGCTGCTGCCCTTCACACAAAAATTGTGTAAGAACGGGCAAAAAACCACAAGATATAGTCAAAAAAATAATTCTTAAAAAAAAGACAAAAATTTTTCAAAAAAGTGTAAAAAAACGTTTGACAAACCTATTTGGTTATGTTAGAATACGTAGGCTCGCTTTTGAGGGAGCACCGCAACTGAGTTGTTGCGGAAGGTAGATTAAAAATCGAATAGAAGGAAATATCGT
>JAZRTI010000069.1:0-24743 GCA_045651955.1 Christensenellaceae bacterium
TAATCCGCCGTTTCTATAACCTTGGGATTAATATTGTTGCATCCGAAGGTACGGCAAGATTCTTAAAGGCAAACGGAATTAGAACGCACGTGTTTAAGAAGATTTCCGAAGGTAGTAACGAAGTGCTGGATAACTTGCGTATGGGCTATATTTCGTACGTAATCAACACCCGCGATATCTCCTCCTTCGGCCAGGAAAACGACGGGGTGGAAATTCGCCGCGCCGCTACCGAAAACAACGTAAATATTTTCACAGCGCTGGATACGGTTAAGGTGCTTTTGGATGTATTAGAAGAAATTACCCTGACCATTTCCACCATAGACGCGTAATCGGGGCAAGAGAATGAAAGAAGTTCTTTTACAAATTCAATCGAACGACGCGCTTACCGAAACGGTGTACGAAATGCGCCTTACGGGGGATGTTTCGGCTATCACCGCTTCGGGGCAGTTCGTAAATATTAAATTAGACGGGTTGTTTTTGCGCCGCCCCATTTCGGTATGTGATGTAGAAAACGGCGTTTTAACCCTTCTATATAAAGTGGTGGGTAAGGGCACCGAACAAATGGCGAAAATGCAGGCAGGGGAAAGCCTTAACGTTCTCGTTGGGCTGGGCAACGGCTATAACCTTTCCCTTTCGGGCGAAACCCCCGTTTTAATGGGCGGCGGCGTTGGCGTGCCCCCTATGTATATGCTTGCCAAGGAACTTATTAAGCAAGGCAAAAAAGTAACCGCCATTTTGGGTTTTAATACCAAGGCGGAAGTGTTTTACGAAGAAGAATTTAAGCGCCTGGGCGCAACCGTTATCGTAACCACGGCAGACGGCACTTACGGGCAAAAAGGATTTGTTACGGACGCATTAAAAAGCGTAAATTACACCTATTTTTACACTTGCGGGCCCGAACCCATGTTAAAAGCGGTGTTTAAGGCAACCAACACTTCGGGTCAGTTCAGTTTTGAAGAACGGATGGGTTGCGGATTTGGCGCTTGCATGGGATGTTCGTGCAAAACCGTAACGGGATATAAACGCATTTGTAAGGAAGGTCCCGTTCTTGAAAAGGAGGAAATCTTATGGTAGATACCAAAGTCAATCTTCTTGGGATAGAACTGGATAACCCCGTAATTCCCGCAAGCGGAACGTTTGGTTTCGGCTATGAATTTGCGGAAATTTACGATATCAATATGCTTGGCACCTTTTCCTTTAAGGGAACCACGCTGAACCCCCGTTTCGGCAACCCCACCCCCCGCATTGCGGAATGTAGGGAAGGGATGATTAACGCCGTGGGCTTGCAAAACCCCGGGGTGGAAAAAGTGGTGGCGGAAGAACTGCCCAAACTGAAAAAATGTTTCCATAAAAAAGTAATGGCAAACGTCAGCGGTTTTTCGTTAGAAGAATACGCCAAAACTTGCGAAATTTTAGATAAGGAAGAACAAGTTGGTTGGTTGGAAGTCAACGTTTCTTGCCCCAACGTACATGGGGGCGGTATGAGTTTTGGTACGCAACCCGAAGCGGCTGCATCCGTAGTGCGCGCGGTAAAAGCGGTAACCACCAAGCCCGTTATCGTAAAACTTTCCCCCAACGTTACGGATATCGTGGCAATTGCCAAAGCGTGTGAAGAAGCGGGCGCGGACGGTATCAGTTTGGTAAATACCCTGCTTGGTATGCGCATTGACCTAAAAACCAAAAAACCCGTTATCGCAAACAAAATGGGCGGTTTTTCGGGTAGGGCAATCTTCCCCGTGGCACTTCGTATGGTATATCAAGTGGCGCACGCGGTGAAAATTCCCGTTATTGGTATGGGCGGCGTTGCTACTGCCGAGGACGTAATTGAAATGATGCTTGCCGGCGCAACTGCCGTGGAAGTAGGTGCGGAAAACTTAATTAATCCCTACGCTTGTAAGGATATTATTGAAAGTTTGCCCGCCGTAATGAAAAAATATAATATATCTTCGCTGAAAGAGATAATAGGAGGTGTCCGTGATGAATAAGGACGTAATCGTAGCGTTGGATTTTGATAGTAAGGAAAAGGTGTTTGCTTTCCTGGATAAGTTTGAAGGCAGAAAGCCCTTTGTAAAAATCGGTATGGAATTATATTATGCCGAAGGTCCCGAAATTGTAAAGGAAATTAAGCGCCGCGGCCATAAAATCTTTTTGGACTTAAAATTGCACGATATCCCCAACACCGTAAAAAAGGCGATGGCGGTTCTTTCTGCTTTAGACGTAGATATGACTAACTTGCACGCAAGCGGCACCGTTCGCATGATGCAGGGCGCGTTGGAAGGGTTAACCCGTGCGGATGGTAGCCGTCCTATGCTAATTGCGGTAACCCAATTAACTTCTACCGACCAAGAAAGTATGGAAAAAGACTTGTGGATTGAAAAACCCTTGGACCAGGTAGTTATGCACTACGCAGAAAACGCGAAAGTTGCGGGCTTGGACGGGGTAGTTTGTTCCCCCTTGGAAGCAGGTAAGGTGCACGGCGTTTGCGGGGATAACTTCGTAACCGTAACCCCCGGTGTTCGCTTTGCGGATGGGGATATCGGCGACCAAAAGCGCGTTACCACCCCCGCAAAAGCAAGGGAACTTGGCTCGGACTTTATTGTGGTGGGCCGTCCCATTACCGCTGCGGAAGACCCCGTTGCGGCGTATAACCGTTGCGTAAAAGAATTTTTAGGCGAATAAAAAATAGGAGATAAAAACCATGACCGAATTACAACGTAAAATTGCAAAAGACTTACTTTCCATTAAAGCGGTATTCTTCCGTCCCGAAGAACCCTTTACTTGGGCAAGCGGCATTAAAAGCCCCGTATACTGCGATAACCGCTTAACTTTAACAGCGCCTGCCGTTCGTACGGACGTAGAAACCGGACTTGCCGAAGTAATTAAGGCGGAATATCCCGAAGTGGAAGTTTTGATGGGGACCTCCACCGCAGGTATTGCGCACGCGGCTATCACCGCGCATTTGATGGATTTACCCATGGGTTACGTGCGTTCGGGCGCAAAAGACCACGGCCGTCAAAACCAAATTGAAGGAAAACTGGAAAAGGGTCAAAAGGTAGTAGTTGTGGAAGATTTAATCTCCACCGGCGGCAGCTGTATAGAAGTAGTAAACGTATTACGTGAAGCAGGCGCCGAAGTTTTGGGTATCGTAAGCATCTTTACCTACGGTATGCAAAAGGGTATTGACCGTTTAGCGGCAGCCAACGTAAAAAACGTGTCCTTAACTAATTTTGACGTAATTGCCGAAGTAGCCGCCGAAGAAAATTATATCAAAGCGGAAGACGTAGCGCGTTTGATTCAGTTTAGGAATAATCCTTCGGATGAATCCTGGATTAAATAAAACAGCCCATATACTACGCAATACTGCGTTTGCTGCTAGGAATTTGGACTTCGATAACCAATAAGGTTCATCTCACCCCAAATTCCCAGCGAGCCTTGTCTTGCTTGTATCTGAACTGTTTTACGCGAAAGAGCGAGCCTTGTATCACTTGCTTCTAAACTGTTTTATGGAAAACAAACAAGGTTCATCTCGCCCCAAAATCCGCGTTTGCCTTAAAGCCTGCCCTACTTGTAGGGGAGGGGGACCGCTTTAGCGGTGGAGGGGTTGTGCTTGCTTCTAAACCGCCTTATGGGGAAGCGAGCCTTGTCTTGCTTGTATCTGAACTGTTTTACGCGAAAGAGCGAGCCTTGTAACACTTGCTTCTAAACCGCCTTATGGGGTAAGATAGCGAGCCTTGTCTTGCTTGTATCTAAACTGTTTTATGGAAAACAAACAAGGTTCATCTCACCCCAAAATCCGCGTTTGCCTCGTCTTGTTTGCTTCTAAACCGCCTTATGGGGAAGCGAGCCTTGTCTTGCTTGTATCTGAACTATTTTACGCGAAAGAGCGAGCCTTGTAACACTTGCTTCTAAACCGCCTTATAAAAGGGGGGCAGATGTCATTCTGCAACAAAGGGATAGAATGCCTATTCCTTGGCCCCATCTGACGAGGGGGCTATCGGCAACGCCGATTGGGGGAGAGATTTCCCTTACATATAGCAACAAAATTCTACAAACCAAACAACCTTATCGCGCGTTAAAGCGCGCAAGTAAAGGAGAAACTATGAGAAGTATAATTGATATTTTGGATTTATCCAAGGAGGAGATTGACGGGCTGATTGCCGTTGCAAACGACATTATCGCCCATCCCCAAGCGTACGCCGAAAAATGCAAGGGCAAAAAACTTGCCACGCTGTTTTTTGAGCCCAGCACGCGCACCCGTTTAAGTTTTGAAGCCGCAATGTACGAACTGGGCGGTAACGTAATCGGGTTTTCGGAAGCAAACTCTTCTTCTGCAAGCAAGGGGGAAAGCGTAGCGGATACTGCAAAGGTAATCAGCGAATACGCGGATATTATTGCTATGCGCCATTTTAAGGAAGGTGCGCCCCTGGTTGCTGCGCGCAATGCAACCATTCCCGTAATTAACGCAGGGGATGGCGGCCATAACCACCCCACCCAAACCATGGCGGATTTGCTTACCATTTACCGCGAAAAGGGTGGTTTTAACAATCTTACGGTGGGGCTTTGCGGGGACTTAAAATTCGGTAGAACGGTACACTCGCTTCTCAACGCGCTTTCCCGCTACGAAGGGGTTAAAGTGGTTTTAATTTCTCCCGAAGAATTAAAAGTTCCCGATTACGTAAAAAGCGACTTACTGGATAAATGCGGCATTCCTTACGAAGAAGTTACGGATTTAGAAAGCGCGCTGCCCGGTTTAGACGTTTTGTATATGACGCGCGTGCAACGCGAACGCTTTTTTAACGAAGAAGAATATTTGCGCTTAAAGGATAGTTATATTTTAACGGTGGAAAAGCTTGCGTTTGCCAAACCCGATTTAGCAATTTTGCACCCCCTGCCCAGGGTAAACGAAATTAGCGTTGGGGTGGATAACGACCCCCGCGCGTGCTATTTTAAGCAGGTGCGCTACGGCAAATTTATGCGCATGGCGCTAATCCTAAAACTGTTGGAGGAAGCAGGGAAATGAAAGTAGACGAAATTCAAAACGGCGTAGTAATTGACCATATTCCCGCGGGTAAGGGGCAAAAGTTGTACGAACTTTTGGGTCTGAATACTTTGGATTGTACGGTGGCGCTGATTCGCAACGCGGTAAGCGCAAAAACGGGCAAAAAGGATATTATTAAAATTGACGCGGATTTCCCCATCAATTTGGATATTATCGGCTTTGTTTCCCCCGAAATTACGGTAAATCGCATTGTAAACGGGGAAATTGTGGAAAAACACCATATGGATTTGCCCGAAAAACTCGTTGGTGTGGTTCGTTGTAAAAACCCCCGTTGCATTACTTCTACCGAGCAAGAATTACAGCACGAATTCCGCTTAACGGATAGGGAAAACCGCGTGTATCGCTGCGTATATTGCGAATCCAAGGCGTAAGCGGTGCTTACCGGCTATAAAAAAATAATCGTATCCGCCCTTTCTTTTTAAGGGCGGTTTTACGTTAGGGCGAAACGCGGTTTTCGTTCTTTTGCAAAAAGGAGATAGTATGTACCGTATTATGTACGTTTGCCACGGCAATATTTGCCGTTCACCCATGGGGGAATTTATTTGCAAGCATTTGGTAAAACAAATGGGGCTTACGGGGAAAATTCACGTATCTTCTTCGGCAACTTCTACCGAAGAAATCGGCAATCCCGTGTATCCCCCCGCGCGTAGGGAGATGGATAAAAGGGGGATTCCCCACACGCCGCGCGGTGCGGTGCAAATTACCCGTGCGGACGGGGAAAATTACCACCTAATTTTGTGTATGGATGATAACAATATCCGCAATTTGCGCCGAATTCTTCGCCCCGAAGATATGGAAAAAGTAAAGAAAATCCGCGCCTTTTCGGGTTTTGACGGGGACGTGGCGGACCCGTGGTATACGGGGGATTTTACCACCGCCTTTCAGCAAATTTACAATGGAACCAAGGCAATGTTAGAAGCCCTTTCTAAGGGGCTGTAAGGGGGCTTTATGGCGGTTTATACTTATACCAAACAAATACCCATGGGGGAAGGCGCAGGCAAAGCCGCCGCCCTAGCCGCTTTAACTTGCCGTAGCGTAAGGGACGTAGATATCAATGAGATTGTTTCCAGATAGTAGAAATTAAAGTAATCCAGATAAAGAATAACACCCCGCCGTGGCAATTTCGCCACGGCGGGTTATTCGTGCACGAAACAAGTAACCGTTGGGGAAAGTGTACGCGTAGTGATAGGAACTTATCCCTACGCTATTTTTATTGTTTCATAAATGGGTTTCCCTTGTATTTAAGTAAAAATTGCAATTTGTAGCAAAAATCTTTCAAAAAAATCAAGAAATTTTAATATATGACTATGCCTGTCATATTTTATATGCGATAATGCCGTTACGCTTTAAAATTAAGATAAATTTTTTCGAAATAAAAACTGCGTAACAAAACAAAATATGAAAAAGGTGAAAGTATGAAATTATTTGGTGAATTTGAAGCAGTAAAGTTTTATCAGGAAAATTTAATTCTCATAACCAACGGGGGATACCCTTTCTATATTTATAGCCCAAGGAACAATCATTGGCGTCAATATCGCAATGCGGGAAACGATTTTTTAACCGTGTCGAATTACGATGAGGTAACGAGGGAAGAGCTTATGGAGGCGATGAACGGTGTTTTTCCGAAAAAAGAAACGGACTTCATGCGGTTGTGCCACCCCTCGCAACTAGGGGCAGGTCAGATGCTTGATATCCTTCGGGAGGACTACGCGAAATATATGGCAGATAGCGAGATATTTAGTACAATTCGTTGTTTTTTGAGGGAGTCGAATATTTGCCATAAGTCGTATGAAGGGATTCGAAAATTGCTGGACACGGCAATGGCGAACAATGATAACAATGCCAAGGTTGTAGCGCTAATAAAGGAACTTTCGTTTAATACCGTAGGTAGGGATATTTTTAAGAGGGAAATCGGCATTGTAGATGGGCATAACGGTTCATCGTACTTTTGGATTAAACCTGTAAGAGTTATCGACTACGAAGATAGCAATGATTCAGATAGTGTTGCGCAAATGGAAAGCAACGAAATTTCCATTGAAGAAGACGACGTTGATCAGTACCTTACGCCATTTCTCTACGAGTATTTCGATGAAGAAATTCCCGCGAATAAACATAGACGATACGCTTCGGACTTTGAATGGAATTTGGATCATAATTTTTTCACGTACGACCAAATGTCCAATATCTTAAAGGATATTGCGGACACCGTGGAAGCGTTGGTTTCCGGGCAAGAAACCGAATATACTAAGAAACTGAAAAGTAAGAAAATCGCCACGGAGGATGATACCAAGGTGGCAGTCGTTGTTGATTTTTATCATCGATTCCTTTACCGTATGGAATATATGATGAAAGTGGGCAAGGAAAAAGGCTACGACCTAATTTCATTTATGGGGCCGTAAAATAAGGCATAAGGGGGAAAACGAATGTCCGATCAAAACGATAAGGACGTGTGGTTGATGAATTTTCTTCAAAATTTAGGCATCGATAATAACCGCCTCCCCTTACAAAGGGAGGCAAGAGATAAAACCAAGGGCCCCTTGCAAAGGGAGAAGAGATTTTATCGCGGTTGCTTTAGAAAGACACGAACAACGCCCCCTTTTGTATAAGGGGGCGTTGTTTTTTTCTTGTTTTATCTTTTTTTCCTTTTTTTACAATGTTTTTTATTTCTTCTTCCTATTTTTCATTACGTTTAGTAGTACGTAAACGCCAAGGAGCAGCAGGGTTGCACCCACGATAATTGCGTAGGATGCGCCCGTGCTTACGGTATTGCCAAAAAAGGAAATACTGCAATCCACCGAAGATTTCAGTTCTGCAAGCCCTTCCGCGGGGATGATGCCGTTCATTTTTTCAAACGCGCCGCGCATGGCGTGATTTCTTAGAAGAACCGTTCCGTGCGTGCCGGGCAAAAAGGTCATTACCGCTTGTAACCCTTCCGAAAAGGAGGAAATGGGCATATACGCGCCGCTGATAAACCCGTAGCCCGCGCTTACGATAGAGCCCACCGCCGATATTTGCCCTTGGGAGGATAAAAAGAAGTTGACTACCGAAGAAAGCGCCGTGCCGAACAGCACCAAAATAAAGCAGTCCAACAACAAAAGCATTACGTCTGCAAAACTAAGCACCCAGCCGAACGCGGCAAGGTAAACAAGCCCTGCCGTTAGTGCAACCGCGCAAATAATCAGGGTGGAAAACAGCGTGCCAAGGTAATAGGCAAGCGCCAAAACCCTGGGGGCAACGGGGGAAATCAAAAAATCCGCCGCCGTGCCGTTGGCTTTATCTTGCACCATAAGCATATTGGAACAAAAGGCTACCGTAATGCAACTGATGGATATTAGGGAAGAAACCAGTTGTCCCCCCACCAAAGCGTTGACCGCGGTTTTGGAAACAAGGCTTGCGGCTTCTCCTAAGGAATCCAAAAACGCATTTTTATACACGTTCCCCAAAAAGGTGGAATACAGCACAAGCAAAATTAAAGGGGTGATTAGGGAAGTGAAAAATATCCCTTTATCCTTAAAAAACAGTTTGATATTCCGTTTGGTTAAACAAAGCAGTTGTTTCATTGTTCTTTTCCCCCTGTAAGGCGTTTACCCGTAACCGCTAAAAATACGTCGTCCATTTTTCCCTTGGTAATTTCGTAATCACGGAACAGGTTGGGGTGCTGCAAAATCAGTTGGGTTGCCGCCTGTGTGTGGGGCAGGGTGATGCGGTAGCCCCCTGTGATTTTTTCATAGGGCGCGTGTAGCAACTGCACCTCCTCCTCGCTTACCCCGTACAGGGAAACCGAATCCCCCGTGTAGGTGTTTTTCAATGTTAGGGGAGTGCCTTCCGCCGCAATTTTGCCTTGGTCTAATATCACAACGTAGTCCGCTTCGGCTGCTTCTTCCATATAATGCGTGGTTAAAAATACGGTTAAGTTTTCTTCCTTTCTTAAATCGGCAAGCACGTCCCAAAGCAGTTTGCGCGTTTGGGGGTCTAACCCCGTAGTGGGTTCATCCAAAATCAAAATGCCCGGTTTATGCAACAGGGCGCGTGCGATATCCACCCTTCTTTTTTGCCCGCCCGAAAGTTTACCCACCGTGCGGTTTAGCAGGTTGGTAAAATCCAAAAGGCCGGCTAGGTGTGCGATACGCCCTTCTATTTCCTTTCCAAACAAGCCGTACAGCGCGCCGCGAAAGGTTAGGTTGTCCTTTACGGTAAGGGATTTATCCAGTACCGAATTTTGAAAAACCACCCCCATACGGCTGAATACGGAAGGGTCTGTGCCATCCTTGCCGTACACCCGAACGCTGCCCGCATCCTTGGTTAAATTGCCGCAAAGGATGTGAATGGTGGTGCTTTTGCCTGCGCCGTTCACCCCCAAAAAGGCAAACAGTTCCCCTTCCTTTACCCGAAAAGAAAGGTCGCTAACCGCCTGCACGTTTTTGAATGCTTTGGAAAGATTTTCAATTTCTATTACGTTGCGTTTCATAGGGGGGAGTACTCCTTCAGTAATGCGGTGAATACTTCGGAAAGCATTTGGCTGGCGTCCTCCAAAGTAAAAGCGGGGCCGCCTTGCGCAAACATGGTGGCAAGCCCGTGCGCGTACACGGATAGGTGATTATACACCGCCTTTGCCCGTTCTTCGGATAAGCCGTAGCGGTTTTGCACCAATTTGGCAATGCGTTCGGCGTGTTCGTCCTGCGGAAAGTAGTGGGTGGGTTGCTCGTTTGCCCCTTCGCACATAAATAGCATGCGAAATAGGTGGGGTTCTTCTTTTGCAAAGCGGATATACGCCAGCCCCGAACCCTTAAAGGGTAGGGGTTCGCTTAACCCTTGTTTTAGGTATGCACTGTATAACGCCTTGGCGCGAAGGGCTACTTCCGCGCGGATTTCTTCTATCCCCGAAAAGTGGGTAAATAGGGGCGCGGTGGAACAACCCAAAGCGTGCGAAAGGTTGCGCGCGGAAAGGATTTCCTCCCCGTACGTTTTTACCGCTTGAAAGGCGGTTTCTATCATTTCTTCCTTGCTAAAACGCGGTTTTGGCGGCATAATTCTCCCAAAGGCTTTACTAAAAAAGGTTTTCTTTTTGTAAATCCCGTTATTAAATTTATTGTTTCATAACACGTGTTATGGTACAGGTGTTATTATACGGGGTTTTTCTTTTCCTGTCAAGCGTTTTTGGTAAAAACCCGGGTAAAAGTAAACAAAAGTTGAATTTTTTTTGCTTTACTTTTGCGCGCGTGATATGATATATTGATTATGGAAAATTTCGTTTTTGCGGACTAACGCAAGGGGGGAGTGTACCTATGAAAAAGGAAAAAAACGTGCGAATAGAAAATTCCAAGCAAAACCGCAGGCTGTGGTTCCGCGGTATGAAAAAGTTGATGCTTGGCAGATATAAAAAGCCCAAATTCGTATTTTTGGGGGAACCCTACCATAGTGGCGCTTTAATTTTAAGCAACCACGAAGGGACGGATGCGCCCATGAGTTTGGAAATTTATACCGAGCGGCCCATTCGCCATTGGGGCGCAAGCGAAATGAATTCGGGGGTTATTTCCCTTTACAAATATCAAACGCGGGTATATTATCATCAAAAAAAGGGTTGGAACTTGGGTTTGGCGCGTTTATTTTGTATTATTGCAAGTCCGTTAACCAACCTGTTTTACCGGGGTTTGCGTTTGATTTCCACCTATCGGGACGTGCGCTTTATGAAAACCGTAAAGGAAAGTTTAGCGGCGGTACAGCGTGGGGAAAATATTGTGGTTTATCCCGAAGATTCCACCAACGGCTATCTTGCGGAACTGGAAGGGTTCCACGCAGGGTTTGCGCTGTTTGCGGATATTGCCTTAAAAAAGGGAATTGACCTGCCCATTTACGTTAGTTATTTTAACAAAGCAAAACGGACTTACGTGTTTGATGCTCCCGTAAAGTATTCCGAACTGAAAGCAAAATACGGCACGAAGGAAGAAGTTGCCAAGGCACTGGTTTTGCGTTGCAATGAACTGGGGAAAATGGATTTTTCGGAAGAAGAAAAAGAAGTGGCGTAACACGTAAATATTGTATTTTAACGGATTCCGTCCCGTGGCAAAGCCACGGGACGGTTGCGTTTTTGGATATGTTTACAGAAAATCACACCCTATCTTTGTTTGCGGTTGACAATTTGCGAAAAAAAGTTTATGATAGAGGGGAAATAAATACCGAACATTTTAGGGGGAGCATATGGCAAAAATGATTTTAGACTGGGAAACGGCAGCAAATTTTGTTACGGACGCGTTTGTGGGCGCAGGCGTTCCCAAGGAGGATGCGCGCATTTGTACGGACGTACTGTTGGAAAGCGACCGCCGCGGCATTGAATCACACGGCTGCAACCGTTTTAAGCCCATATATATTGATAGAATCCGCGCAGGTATACAGCAAGCGGTTACAAACTTTGAAATTATTAAGGAAACACCCACCACAGCGGTTGTGGACGGCCACCACGGTATGGGGCAGGTAATCGGCTACCGTGCAATGCAAATGGCGATTGATAAAGCAAAACAGTACGGTATGGGCATGGTTGCGGTACGCAATTCTTGCCACTACGGGATTGCCGGCTATTACGCAAGCATGGCAACCAAACAAGGTTGTATCGGTATGACGGGTACCAACGCGCGCCCCTCGGTTGCGCCCACTTTCGGTGTGGAAGGGATGTTCGGTACCAACCCTTACACGGTGGGTATTCCCACGGATGAAGATTTTGATTTCATTTTTGACTGCGCCACTTCCATCACCCAAAACGGAAAGGTGGAATATTACGAAAGAATTGGGGAGGACGTTCACCCCGGTACGATTATTGATTCGGATGGCAACGCAGTGGAAGGAGATGCAGGTATCGCCTTGAAAAAAATTCGCAACGGAACGGCGGCGCTTACCACCCTTGGGGGTATTGGGGAAGCGCTTGGCGGTTATAAAGGCTACGGCTTTGCGCTGGTTGTGGAAATGCTTTCCGCCGTGTTGCAGGACGGCTGGTACGGTAAGGATTTGGACGGCAAGGACGAAAATGGCAATATTCGCCCCTATCACTTAGGGCACTTTTTTATCGCCATTGATACCAACCACTTTATGGGGGAAGAAATTTGCCGCAAAAAGGCGGGGGATATTCTTCGCGCCGTGCGTGCCTCTAAAAAGGCGCCCGGGCAGGACCGCATTTATACTGCGGGCGAAAAGGAATACCTTATTTGGCAGCAAAGAAAGGATAGCGGCGTTCCCATTAACGAATCCGTACAAAAGGAAATGGTAAACGTTCGTAACGAATTTGGGCTTACGCAGTACGTGTTCCCCTGGGAAAAATAAAGGGAAATAAAAGCCGACCCGTGGTAAAACCCACGGGGCGGGAGTGTTTATTTCAAAACTAAAACCCCCCGCCTTATCGCTTGCGGGAAGGCGGGGGTTTTTTAGAATCATTATTTTTGCAAGTACACCATAAGCACGGTGATATCCGCAGGGGAAACCCCCGAAATGCGGCTGGCTTGCCCCAAGTTTTCGGGGCGGATTTTATTCAGTTTTTGGCGGGCTTCTAACCGCAGTCCGTCAATTTGGGTGTAGTCTACGTCCCGGGGCAGTAATACGCTTTCCATCTTTTTGCTTTTTTCAATCAGTTTCAGGCTCTTATCCAGGTATCCTTCGTACTTAAAGTCCGTTTCCACCGTTTCCTTGATGTCCTCCGGAACGTCCGTTAAAACGCCGAAAAAGTCGCAAATTTCCTGCATGGAAATTCCCCGTTTAATCATATCCGCGTAGCTAACGCCCCCGTTGGGCTTATCAAAGCCGTGTGCTTCCAAAAATTCGGTTACTTTGATGGGGGAGTGGATTTCACGGAAAAGTTCTACCGCTTCTTGATGGATTTTTCTGCGGTTTTGGTATACCGCCCAGCGTTCGTCCGTAACCAAGCCTGCATCCCTTCCGATTTCGGTCAGGCGCAAATCCGCATTGTCTTGGCGAAGAAGCAGTCGGTATTCCGCGCGGCTGGTCATCATGCGATAGGGTTCGTTTGTGCCTTTGGTTACCAAGTCGTCAATAAGAACGCCGATATACGCTTGGTCGCGGCGCAGGATAATCGGGGGTTTACCGCGGAAGGAAAGGCTTGCGTTTAAGCCGGCAAGTAAGCCTTGCACGGCGGCTTCTTCATAACCGCTGGTGCCGTTAATTTGTCCCGCAAAGTATAACCCTTGCACCCGTTTGCTTTCTAGGGAGGGTTTTAATTCCAGGGGGTCAATGCAGTCGTATTCAATGGCGTAGGCGTAGCGCATAATTTCGCAGTTTTCTAATCCTGCCACCGTGCGGTACATTTGCTGTTGCACGTCGTGGGGCAGGGAAGAACTCATCCCCTGCACGTAAATTTCTCCGCCATCCCCGTTTTCGGGTTCTAAAAAAAGTTGATGGCGGTCCTTATCCGAAAAGCGCACCACCTTATCTTCAATGGAAGGGCAGTATCTGGGGCCGATTCCTTTAATATCCCCCCCATATAGGGGGCTGCGATGCAGGTTGGCACGGATTACTTCGTGCGTTTTTTCGTTGGTATAGGTTAAATAGCAGGGCATTTGTTTTTCTTTCATCCCCTGTGTTAAATAGGAAAAGGGGTATACGTTGCGTTCGCCGGGCTGCATTTCGCACTTAGTAAAATCAATGCTTTTTGCTGCCACGCGTGCAGGCGTTCCCGTTTTGAACCGCCGAATTTCAAATCCTAAATCTGATAGGCTTTGGGTTAAGGCGTTTGCTGCGGCAAACCCGTTGGGGCCGCAGTTGTTGCTGTATTCCCCCGTAATTACGCGCGCTTTTAAGTATACGCCCGTACAAATCACGGCAGCGTTACAGCGAACTACGCCGCCAAAGGTGTTTTTTACACCCACAACCTTGCCGTCTTCCACCAAAATTTCGGATGCTTCGCATTGCAAAATGCGCAGGTTTTCCTGTTTTTCCAGGGTGGATTTTAAGATGCGATGGTATTCGTTTTTATCTTCCTGACCGCGCAAACTGTGTACCGCCGCGCCCTTGCCGCGGTTCAGCATACGCATTTGCAGGTTGGCTTTATCCGCCGCCACGCCCATTTCGCCGCCCAATGCGTCTAATTCGCGTACCAAATTGCCCTTTGCCGTACCGCCGATAGAAGGGTTACAGGGAAGAAAACCGATACTATCCAAATTCAACGTCAACAGCACGGTAGAATAGCCCGTCCTTGCTAGGGCGAGCGCCGCTTCTACGCCGGCATGGCCGCTACCCACAACCGCTGCGTCAAATTGTCCTTCACTAAATTCTTGCATAATTTTATTTTTCTATGCCTTGTTGTTCGGTTGCCTTTTACCGCGCAACCGTATCAAAATGGTTTTATTTTTGCAAAATGATGTTTCTTAAATCTTCCACGCTGGTAGCAAGGCGCGTGCTGCTTTTCATTTGTTCTGCAATTTTGTCCCTTGCATGTATTACGGTGGTATGATCTCTGCCGCCCATGGCTTGACCGATTGCGGCAAGGGGCAGGTTCATCAGTTCGGTAATCAAATAAATACAAATTTGGCGGGGTTCCACCAGTTCCTTATTGCGTTTTTTACCAAGCAGGTCGGATTTTGCCAGGGAATAGAAGGCGCAAACTGCGTCTATAATGGTATCCGTGGTCATCACTTCATGCCCCGATTCGCTGTCAAAACGCAACGCTTCTTTGGCAAATTCGGGGGTGATGGGTTTTCCTTCCAATGCCGCCAAAAAGATAACGCTTTTCAGCCTGCCTTCCAAAGTTCTTACGTCCGAAACGTTTTCGCCCGCAATCAGTTCCAAAACGGCGTTGTCAATCACGCATTTTTCTTCGGCTGCCTTTTTTTGTAAAATAGCAATTTTGGTTTCTATATCGGGGGGTTGTACGTCTACCGTCAAACCGCTGACAAAGCGCGTGCGCAGCCTATCTTCCAGCAGTGCAATTTCGTCCGGATGTCTATCCGAAGAAATAATAATTTGCTTGTTTAAGTTATGCAGGGCGTTAAAGGTATGGAAAAACTCTTCCTGCGTACCCTGTTTGTTGGCGATAAACTGAATATCGTCAATAATAAACACGTCCACGTTGCGGTATTTTGCGCGGAAGTCTGCGCCCCCTTTTCTACCTGCTTTAATGCTGTCAATCAGTTCGTTGGTAAAAAACTCTCCCGTTAAATAAATAACGCGCAGGCTGGGATTTACTTTTCGGATATGGTTGCCGATTGCATGCATCAAGTGCGTTTTCCCAAGCCCCGACCCACCGTAAATGAACAGGGGGTTATACGCAACGCCGGGGTTTGCGGAAACCGCAAGTGCCGCCGCGTGTACAATTTTGTTGGAATTGCCTACAACAAAACGTTCAAAGGTATATTTGGGATTTAATTCCATAGAACGGATTTCGTCCTCTTCATCCTGCATATCAGCCAAAATATCCGTTTCGTCCTCTCCCACCAAAAGTTCAATGCCTTTCAGTAACGGATTTGCTTTTAATACCGCAGTTTTAATTTCCGCAGCGTATTTATCTGCAATGCGTTGTGCGCCCACGGGATTATCCGTGTGTAATACTAAGCGGTTCAGGTGAAAATCCACCGCGGTAATATCCGTAATCCACGATTCGTAAGCGATGGGACTAATGGTCCCTTTTAAGTTTTCTTTCGCTTCTTCCCAAATAATTTTGTACTGTTCCATTTTCTTGCTCCATTTCTTTTGCAATTTTCCGAAAATTCCGCTATAATAAAAGTGTCGGTATTTATTGTACCACAAATTTTGAAAGAAAGCAAAGTTATCCACAATCTTTTTTTAAGGAAAAGAAAAAATGTTAGTAAAAGAACTGCAATTAAGCCGTTTCCGTAACTGGGAAACCGCCAAAATGTCTTTTTCGGAAGGATTAAACGTTCTTGTTGGAAAAAACGCACAGGGAAAAACCAACCTGGTGGAGGGCGTTTTTTTTCTTTGCACGGGCTTTTCCCCTTTGGCGAACCGCGAAAAACAGGTCATTTGTTTTGGGGAAAGGGAAGCCTCTCTTTCGGGCAGTGCACTTTCGCTGTACGGGGCGGTGAACCTATCCGTTACCCTTGCGGAAGGAAAACGCAAAAAAGTAACGGTAAACGGTGTTCCCGTAAAAAAGGCGGGGGATTTTTTGGGTACGGTAAACGCGGTATTCTTTAATCCGGACGAACTGAAACTGGTTAAGGACGCACCTTCGGATAGAAGAAGATTTGTGGATATTGCCATTTCGCAGTTAAAGCGCCCCTATTTTTACGCACTGGCTACGTACAATAAAATTTTGGAGCAAAGGAACCGTCTTTTGAAAGAAGAGGACGAAGGGTTGGTAAGGGAAACCCTGCCCGTGTGGGATGCGCAACTTGCCAAAGAAGGCGCGCACGTGATTTTTGAACGAAACACGTTTTTATCCGCACTGGCTCCCTACGCGGCAAAGGCGCATGCAATGCTGACGGATGGGGAAGAAGTGTTAACCGTGGCCAGCGAAACGCCCTTTCCCGTGGGCAGCGAGCAAGAAATTGAGCAAGCCTTTTTCGCTGAACTGACTTGTCGGTATGAAAAGGATAGGCACGCAGGATTTACTACCGTGGGGCCGCATAGGGACGACCTAATGATTTTAATTAACGGGCAGGACGCGAAAACCTTTTCTTCCCAAGGGCAAAAGCGAACGGCGGCACTTTCCTTAAAACTGGCGGAACTGTGGATTATGCGGGATAGATTGGGGGAACCCCCGATATTTATTTTAGACGACGTACTTTCCGAACTGGACCGAACCCGTCAAGCACGCCTGCTTGCCGCAACCCAAGGGGTGCAAACTTTTTTAACCGCTACCGAGGAGGACGAGCGGGTTTTTCACGGTATTCCCCATAAACGGTTTACCATAGACCACGGGCATTATACCGAAGAAGTGATTGAATAAACATAAACCGCCCACAGCGTAAATGCCTGTGGGCGGTTTGTTTGGCTGAAAATGTTATGGATGGAAAACTGTTTACAAAAAGTTTTCCAATGAAAAATCGTAGGTTTTGGGGACGTTTTCGCAGTAATGAATCATAACTTTTAGTTTTCCGCACGCTTCTTGATAGTCTTTTTTTCCCAGATAATAGACTGCCTCGGATACCCAAAGGTCCATTTCGCGGATGTCCGAGTGCGGAATAAAAACGTGTAATTTTTCTTTTTTGTGCCCCCATAAAGTTTTCAGGGCGTTGCCGTCTTCTTCGGTGGCGGTTTTATCTAATGCTTTTTCGTATATGATTTCGGTAGCGGCTTTCATTTCGCTAAAAGCCTTGGTTTGCGTATGTGCCTCCAACCCGCAAAGCAGGGCAACGATAAAAATGGCAATGGCAGCACTGACTAAATTTTTTACCATACCGCATTCTCCGTATTCGTATGAAAGGAACATCCTGGGCGGTTTTTTTCCTGTAAGTAACAGTTGCCGTTGGGGTCAATGGTTAAACACAGCACGTTTTTTAAGGAACGCACTTTTTGGGAGCGGAGCAGTTTTTGTACAAATTTTTCGTTGTAACCTAACAGTTTTAGGTTGTTGTGGTCTAACTTTCCCCCCGAAACCAGTAAAAGAGATAAGGCGGGTTCTCCCTGTTCGGGCAAAGAAGTAGGCTGTTTGGCAGGTAAAAAACTGAAATTGCCGTTGGCTTCCAAAACCGCATAGGATACGTCTGTAAGCGAAAAATAGCCTTGTACGCGCAGTGCTTCCATCACGTCGCTTACGTCTAAATTATTGCGTTTCAGTTCTTTGTAATCCAGCCCGTCTTTCCCGATAATTAGGGAGGGTTTTCCGCTTAACGTGCGCTTGGCAAACGCCCCGGCATGCTCTATTACCGAAATAAGTTGATGAATCATAAACAGGGCAAGTACGGGGGCTACTCCGTATAAAAAAGGAATGGAAATATCTGCCATGGGGGTACAGGCAAGTTCGGCAATTAAAAGGGTGATAACCAGTTCAAAGGGTTGCATTTCGCCCAGTTGCCTTTTTCCCATCAGGCGCATAACCGAAAGTAATAAAAAATATGCCACAAGCGAACGAAGAAAAATGGTAAGCATACCGTAAGTATTTCCCTGTGCCCCGAAAATATGCAAATAACCCCTAAGAATTACTTGCCTTTTTCTAAAAAAACGGGTATACTGAAAGGGCAGAGTAGGCGGTTGCGCGTTAAGTGTTGTTGGGTGGGAGATGCCCTTCAAACGAAAGCCCCGATGGAAAGGGGACTGCGGTGCACCGCTGCGTCCGTTGCGCAAAACAAAGGATTTTTGTTGGAACGGGTATGCTTTTTGCATGCCCGTTTTATAAGCTACGGACCTCCGCTATTTGGGGGAAACGATAAAAAACCCCCGAATGTCATCGGGGGTTTTTTATGCAAAACAGTACGACCAAAAAAATTACTTATACTGCGGTATTTACCACACTTTCGGTGTTTTTTAATGTGTTTGATTTACCCATGAATCACACCAACTCCCTTTCCCTGGTTTTTATACCCTGTTTTATAGCAGGCGTATTTCTGGGCCCGTGGTTGGGGGCTGCCAGCGGTTTTTTGGGGGACGTAATCGCACACTTATTGCACCCCAGGGGGGTATATATTCCTTTTATCAGTATCAGCAGTGCCCTTTACGGGTTTATTCCCGGCATGCTGTTTGCACTTAAAAAGGGAAACCCTTACCTAAAAACGGTAATTTCGTATATTTTATGTTTTATTCTGTGTACCGCAGGCTTTAACAACGTGGGGCTATGGCTTACGTATGCCTTCGGCAAAAAAACTTTTATCGTATATTCTATGGCAAGATTGCCCTTCCAAGGGATTATTTCGGGGATAAACTGCGCACTAACCGTTGGGGTGTGCTTTGCGTTGGGGAAAGCCAAAGGTTCCCCGTTTTCGGTTGCTTTTGCGCAGTTTGTACGTCCTAGTAAAGCGGATAGCGCCAAAGGTAACAAGCAGGACACCTTGGCAACATAACGCAATGCCCACCGCGATTCCCGACGCGAATAAGTTGGGAAGAAACAGAGAAAATACGGGTATGGAAAAATAACCAAGCGCCGCTGCGGGTAACGCCGCCGCGGCGTTTTTCAGTGCAAAAATTTTCAGCCCCGGCAAACCGTGAAATTTCTTGCTTAAAAATATAAGGTTCAAAAGCGCGGTAACGCCGTAATCTAAAAAATACCCCACGAACAGTGCGTTTTCTTGAATAAACGGGGGCAAAACCACCGCGCAAAACACCATACATACGTTGCCTGCAACGGAAAACAGCATACACGTTTTTTCATGCCCCATGGAATTTAGAATACTCATACTCATCAGTGCAAGCGTCATGGGTAAAACCAAAATGGAAAAACGGCGCACCAGTGCCCCGGCTTGTGCGTTTTTATACAAAAACAAACATACATCCTCCCCGGCAAGGGAAAGAAAGGGAAACAGCAAAAAAGCAAGTAAAACCGCGGCGTTTAATGCGGAAGAAAGCGTTTTTGCAAACTGTTTCCCTTGATTATTGTAATATTCGCCCGAAAGTTTGGGTACAAGCACCAGGGAAATAGAACCGATAATGGAGCAAGGCGCAAACAGCAACGGGGCCGCCATGGCGCTTGCCGCGGCGTACAGGGAAACGGCGGTTTGCCGGGAAAGTCCCGCTTGAATCAGCCGCAAGGGAAACACCACTGCCACCAAAGATGCCGTTAGGGAGGAGGCAACCCGCATGCCCGTAATAGGCATGGCAGAGGCAAACAGGGGGCGAAACGTACCTTGGGGGGAAGTTGCTTTTCCCCCTGTTTTTACAAACAGAATAATTGCTGCCGTAAAGGAGCATGCGGAAACGAAAGTAAGGGCAGCCGAAACAAGGCGTGTGCCTTCGTATACCGTACGGGATAAAAGAACTGCCGCCGTGCCCACAATAACAAGCAGTACTTCTTCGGCAAGTTCAATCACCGCAAATTCCGTAAAGCGGTTCTTACCCCAAAAACTGGCACGTAAAACTGCGTACACCGAGCACAAAAAAAGACCGGGAGAAAGCAGCAGCAACAAATTAACGCAGCGTTCGTCCGTAAACAAAAACCCAAGGTGGTTGCGCAAAAGGAACAAAAGCAAGCAAACGGTAATACCGTAGCCGCTTGCCGCAAGAACTCCTGCGGTAATTACGCCGCTTGCCTTTTTTTCTTCCCCCTGTGCCCGAAATTTAATGGAAAGGCGGGAAACGGTAATCGGAATACCCGAAACCGCCACCGATAAAAACACCGAAAAAACCGAAAGGGTAATAAAATAATGCCCTAAACCTTCTGCACCCAGTTCTCGGGATAAAATTACACGGTATAAAAAACCGAAAGCACGCTCAAAAACCGAAAGCAGGGTTACGATAAAAGCCGATTGAATTACGGCGTTTTTTACATGATGATTCGTCATACCGTAGTGTATGAAAGTATGGTGCAGGTTATGCAACCCAAAGGGCGCGCATAGGATATTGCAGGGGGTAAAAATGGAAAAGAAAATATACAGGGCACATAAAACACTTTCTTTAATAGAAATTGCCGCGCGCACGGGGGCGCCCGTAAAGGAAACACAGACTGCGTTGCAAGCCTATTTTTTATTGGAAGGCAAATATGCCGAACTGCCCTTTGGCAACACAGTATACCAACGAATGGATGAAACAACCCTTTCCGCCTACAAAAAAAATCCTATCCGATATAAGGCGTTGGCAGAAAGGTTGGGGGTGCCGTTTTTATATATGAATTGCCCTTTCTAAAAGAGTGTATCTACTGCGTATTTCTGCGTTTACTGCTGAAAATTTGGACTTTGGTAACCGGTAGGTTTACCGCACCCCAAATTTCCAGCGAGCCTTGAACTACTTGTATCTACGCACTTTTAGCAAGTCGGTACGTGTTTGGGTTAAAGAAAAACTGCGTATTTCTGCGCTTGCTGCTTTACGGGTTTGACTTTGCGGGCCGATAAGGTTCGCCAAATCCAAACCGTGTATCTTTTTGCGGTGGTTTTCGGCGTTTAGGGCTTGCGTGCTATGATACAAAAAAATAAAGGGCAGTGCGTTGCGCACTGCCCTTTGTTAGTTTAGGGAAAAATTATTCGCCTTTTTCTTCGGTTTCAGCCACAGGTTCTGCTTGTGCTTCTTCGGAAACGGTTTCGGTTTCGGGGGCTTGCGCCTGTTCCGCATTTTCCGTTTCTTCGGATTCTTCCACAGTCTTCGCTGCTTCTAAAGCGGCTTGTTCTTCCGCTTCTTTTGCCAAGCGTTCTTCTTCTGCCTTTCTTGCGGCTTCTTCGGCTGCCAGGCGTTCTTCTTCTGCCTTTCTTGCAGCTTCTTCAGCGGCTAAGCGTTCTTCTTCCGCTTTTCTTGCGGCTTCTTCAGCAGCCAAGCGTTCTTCTTCCGCTTTCTTTCTTGCAGCTTCGCGCTTTTCGGCAATTTTTTGTGCTTGACGCTTTCTTGCATCTGCATCAAAGTGGCCGCCAACACGGGTTTTCTTATTTCTTGCAAGGCGAGATTTGAAGGAGCGAAGAATTACTACAACCAGTACTGCAATCAGAACAAGGGCAATCAGCAGGGAGGACATCCACAGCAGAGCCGAAGGATCTACGCTTGCTTTGCAGGAAGATCCCGAGTTCGTGGGTTCATCTTCGGGTTCTTCTTCCGCAACTACGATATCCAGTTCGGTGTAGTCGTAGAAGTTTGCGTAAGTTGTGGGAATGTAAACGATTGCCGTAGCGGGGTCTTCCGTTTCGCCTTCCAACTTGTCGCGGGTGTATTTGATTACGCCTGCTTCGTTAAAAGAATCATGTTTCATATATTCTTCTTTGAACAGTTCCATCTTATCTGCGGTAAGGGTGGTTTGTTCAAAGTCTTGGAAGAATACGTAACCTGCCGAATAACCCGTTTCTACCGAAGTAGCGTTTCTTTCACCGTTCCAAACTTCTGCACGGTAGGTAACTGCCGTATCGCCCGTGGTAACGAAGAAGGTCAACGTCATCCAGCCGTCGCCAAGGTTAATCAGTTCGGGGGTGGAGGACATGTTCAAGCCGGTGGTATTGCCAATGGCAAGCTTAAATTCTGCATTCGCTGCAGGGTTCGTTCCGTGTTCGGGAACGTTCATCACCTTAACTGCGTAGGGGTTTTCGTTTTTCAGGTTAGAATCCGTTAAGTAGAAATATGCTTTTGCGGAATCGCCAACAACCTTTACGCGCACGCTAATTTGGTAGGAGGTGTTTGCCGCAAGCGTTTTGTTTGCGGAAACGTAACCGAAGGAAGCACCTTGCTTGTTGTAAATCATCAAGGGGTTATCGCCAACGGTGGTAGAATTGTGCCAATCGGATAAGGGTAAGGATAAACCGTAGTTATTCCAGTATGCAGAATTTACCAAACCGCTAACGGTGTTTTCACCGTAAAATTCGCTGGTACCGCCGATTGCAAGGCAGTTGCCCGAAACGGGCTTCCAGGAAGAAGGTGCCGCAGGTTCGGTTTCGAACGTATTGTTGTTGGAATAGTAGGTATCAAAGCCGCCGCCGAACGTAGTGGTATAAGAACCGGCATACAGGTCTACTTTCTTGTTGGTGGATACGGAAGTGGATGCGTTTGCGTACTGTGCGGAAGTGATGTCGTACATCGTTGCGTTGGTAAATGCAGCCCAGCCTTTGGTGTAATCCAAAGCGTTCAGGTTGTTTACGTCCGTCGCACCCAGTGCATAGCGCAACATAACGTCCATATCGTTTGCCGTATTGTTGCGGATAAAGAAAGTGTATTGCGTCCAGCCGTCCCAGAAATAGTTTTTCTCCTGAGAATGGTCGGTAGTGGAAGTGTTGATGTTTGCGTGCGTGTTAAATACCACGTCCGTATACTCATTCGTTTCAGGGATGGTTATTAAGGAAACGCTTGCACCCGTAGGACCTACCAAAGCAGAGGTTTTAACGAAAACCGAAATTGCTTTGCAGGTGTTTGCGGAAATGGTGTAGGGGAGAGAGTAGGTTGCGTAGGAGGTAGCAATTGCGTTTTGAATCATCAAAATATCGCTTTCTGCCGCAAAGGGGAAGTTTTCAAACCCTGCAGCATCCACGCCTTTTGCATCCGTTAAGGAAATCACGCCCTTCTTACCTGCGGTGTCTTGGGGAGCAATGCTGGTTGCGGATTGAACGGGGAAGGGAGGTTGAACGGAGGTTGCGGAAATCAAATTTTCGCCGTTTACGCCAAAGTTAATCGCAGTGGCTTTCGCCGCTACGTCTGCATTAGCGTAATCTACCGCAACTTGCGTACCCGTTAAAGATGCGTCCACTCTGTTTACGTCTGCCGTTGCCGCCAAATAATCGTTACGGCTTACGTATTCCATAAGCAGTTCGTCAAAGAACGCGTAACCTTCTGCGTATTCGGTGCGCAGGGTAGAAGTACCTTTACCAAGACCCAAGGTTACGTATACGGTGGTTGCTTGGAACTGCGAACCGGCAAGGTAAAGCGTAACTTGTTTCCAGGTGCCCAAAGTGTTAATGTTCTTAACCGAAACCGAATCGTAAGTTACCGAAGAACCGGCTGCCGTTACCGCGCTGGTAGAAGATACGGTTACGTTTGCGCCCACGGGGGAGCCTGCAACCGCGTCGGTACCGTTTACGTCCTTTAATCCGGTGGTGTAAACCCAAACGGAAATTTTTGCATACGCACCTGCTACAAGAGATACGGAAGTTGCCGTGGTATAGCGAAGTGCCGTGGGTTTGCCGTTGTGAATCATCAACGCATGGGTTCCCAGTTCTTCCGTTTTATCCGTAATGGCGGGGCAATAGCCGGGGGTAGTGGCAAGACCGATTTTTTCGTGCTCACTAAAAGTCGCGGAAAGGTCCACGATACCCGATGCGCCGCTGCTGGATTCGTCGGGCGCTTTGTACGAAGAACTCAGGTTATAGTCATAAGACTTGTTAAAACTGGTAACCGAAGTCAAGGGGTAGGAAACGGGATCTTTATCATCTTCTTTTTTATCCCCAACGTTTTCAAAGTCGCCGTTGGAAATTACAAGATCGCGCTTTTCTTCATCCGTTACGGAAACGGAAGGGGAGGGCGTTACGGAAGGGGTGGGATTGCCACTGCCTTCACAACCCGCCAATAAAGCGAGCGCAAAGATCAGCATAACGGAAAGGATAATTCCCGTTAAGCGTTTCAAAGTGTTGTGTTTTACAATGTTCGTCATAATCTTTCACCTATATCAATAAGATTTTTGGTTAGCATACACTATTGTAATACAAATTGCACTAAAAAGCAATAAAAAAAAGGCGAAAAAACCGAAAAACCGCCGATTATTTTTGAAAAAAATACCAAAATAAGGAGTATGAGGACAAAAACAAGCAAGCGCAAGGCAAGAATTGCAGGTGCGCTGACGGGAATTGTAAACGGATTTTTCGGTGGCGGGGGCGGTATGGTGTGCGTTCCTTTGCTTACGGGCGCGCTGGGGCTGGCGCCAAAACAGGCGCATGCAACCGCCATATTCTTTATTTTACCCCTTTCGGTGATTAGCGGAATTTGTTACGCGGCGTTCGGTGCTTTTCCCAAAAGCGGATGGTGGGTGGCGGCAGGCGTTACGCTGGGCGGTGCGGTGGGTGCCATGCTGCTTTCGCGTATCAGCGAAAAGATAACGCGCGGTGTATTTATTTTGGTAATGACCCTTTCGGGGGCGTATTTGTTACTGTTTTAAGGGGGATATATGCGGGAATTTTTTTACGTT
>JAZRTI010000070.1:0-1200 GCA_045651955.1 Christensenellaceae bacterium
CCGGGTTTAGACACACGGCGTAAACCTTGGATTACGCATTCGTTGTCGGGCGTGTATTTCAAAAATACTCTAACCACGCCGCCCTTGGTTTCGTTATGGACGGCTTTGAAATTGGCGATGTATCCTTCTTCTTTAAGGATGCGCGCAATTTCGGTTTTGATTTTAGAAAAAGGGATATCCACTTTTTCTTTTTTCTTCATATTTGCATTTCTTATTCTGGTTAAGAAATCTGCGATTGGATCCATATTTTAAGTTGCCCTTGCAAACTACTTTCTATGTTATAGAGTTGGCCCGCGTAGGCAGCTCCTCCTGTAAAATTACCAACTGGATTTTTTAAGACCGGGGATTAAACCCTGGTGAGCCATTTTTCTCAGGCAGATACGACACAGACCGAAGTCGCGGTAGTAACCACGGGCGCGACCACAGATTTGGCATCTGTTATGGTAGCGCACAGCAAACTTTTGGTCCTTCGCCATTTTTGCAACCCATGCTTTCGTAGCCATGTTTTTTGCTCCTTATTTACCCGATTTGCGGAACGGTAAGCCCATATAATCCATAAGCAAGCGACCGTTCTTATCGTTTTCGGCTGTGGTTACAAACGTAATGTTCATACCATAGGCTTTGGGAGATTTTTCCACATCAATTTCCGGGAAAATATAGTGTTCTTTAATCCCCAAGTTCAGGTTACCTCTCCCGTCAAAGCTCGGGTTGAAGCCCTGGAAGTCGCGGATGCGCGGGCAGGCAATGGAAATAAAGCGTTCCATAAATTCATACATGCGCGCACCGCGTAAGGTTACGCGTACGCCGATGGGCATGCCTTCACGCAATTTGAAGTTAGAAATGGACTTTTTAGCACGGCGCACTTGCGCGGCTTGTCCGGCGATGGCGGATAAATCGTTCTTGGCGATTTCCATCGCTTTAATATCTTCGCGGGCTTCCTTGACACCGATATTGATAACAATTTTTGTGAGTTTCGGTGCGGCCATGGGGCTTTTTACCCCCATTTCCTTGAGCAAGGCCGGAAGCACTTTTTCTTTGTAGAGCGCTTGCAAGGCAGGAACGTATCCTTCGGGCGCTTTAGTTACTTTGGTTTCTTTTTTAGCAGTCATTTTCAGTACCTAATTAGATAATTGCTTCGTTGCATTTGCGGCAGACGCGGGTTTTTTTACCGTCGGCCGTAATTTGCACTTTGGGCGTCAT
>JAZRTI010000071.1:0-8630 GCA_045651955.1 Christensenellaceae bacterium
GCCAAGGGCGGCAGTTTTTCGTTATCTTTGATAAACCAACTTGGTTATATCCGCATATTCGTAATCGTTTGCGTGCGCAAAGTAGTCGTATTTATACATCCGCTCGTACTGCTGCTGCTTGATTAGGTAATTGATAATTCCCGTTTGAAATTCGGTTACCCCTGCCGCATCTTCGATATCGCCGTACAAAATCTCTATCCCATCAGAAGAGAAATACTTATCGCTGAGCATGCCGCTTTCGCGAGAGATAAAAGTAATATCGGGCGTATCCGAAAACATGCTGCTTCCCATATACAGTCCGCGGTTAAACGTATATCCGAACAAATCCAAAGTGGAAGGCACAATATCAAAAGAAGTTGTACATCTTTGGGTGTTTTTTGCACGGGTCAGGGGGAAAGTTTCATCCCCTGCATGCGTAAACCCGGTTGCGGGCACGGTTAAGGGGCTTTTTCCCGAATAAATACCGAACATTACGTTATACGATTCGCTGATTTCGTAATGGTCCTTGGGCAATCCTTTCAGGTAATAGTTCTGCCCTGAATAGTAAGCGTTGTGATCCCCGTAGAACAGCAGCGTGGTATTTTCCAAAAGTCCGTTATCCTTTAAGTGCTGCAAAAGCAAGGCAATACCGCGGTCCAAATCCATCATACCTGCCTGATAGCGCTTGTAACGCAAATATACGGTATGTAGCAATTCTTCCTTTCCGGGGGCGGTTAAACCGTTTACTTTAAGTTCTTCCGCAAACTTTTCCAGGAACAGTTCTTTGGTAATTTGCTCATAGTACGGTTCCAAACCGTGTACTTTATAACTTGCCGCACGTTTTTTCTTTTCTGCTTCCGAAAGGTTTGCCGTGTAATCCCCGTTATCCACCAAGTCGTCGTAATGACCGTGGGTAATCAACGAAGTTACAAACGTATAAAACGGTTTGCCGTCCGTAGGTGCAATTTTGTTTAAGTTTTTCCCAAACAGGTCGCTATCAAGTTCAAATTCGTAAAAATCCTTACCCGTATCATGAGAAGATTCCATTTCCATATCTTCTAACGCGTAAAAATTTTCAAAGCCGTACACGGTGTGCGTGCTTTCCCTGCCGTAATAAGAACCCCAGTTACTGTGCAGATAGGTTGTGGTATAACCATCCGCTTTCAAAACCGAAGGCAGGGTGAACGCCAAGTTGTTGGCAAGCAACGTTTCGTTAGAAGAATAGTTGCTGGTAAAAGGCGTTTCCACGGGGTAAGAACCCAAAATAGCAATTGCCTCGCTATGATTGGTCTTATCGCGTGCATAATATTTTTGGTTTTCGTACCCTTGGGCAAACAGCGCGTGCAAGGTGGGGGTTAATTTTTCGTCAATTGCATAGCGTTCCCCCGATTCCACCATAACGGTAATTAAGTTCTGCCCTTTCAAGATGCCCGAATAGGCGGATTGCCCACTCATTTCCTGCGCGGAAAAATAACCGTTCAGCGCAGTCAGTTCTTCCGCAGGAAGGGCTGCCGTTCCCGTACCGAACACCGTGCCTTGCAGTTTGGCGGAAAGAATTTTATCCACCGAAACATAATAAAAAGCAAAGGTGCCGAATTTTTTGAAAGCACTGTCCTTTAACACGAAAGTATTGTAAAGATACTTATCGCTGGTTAGCAGGTATAAGGGGTCGCTGGTATCCTTGGGGTCGTATAAATTTTTTACCGTTACGTTGTAAACCGCAGAAGACCCCAACCCCATGCACGCAAGCGTAAATACCATGATAAAAATCAGGTTATGTGCACCGTTATAGGGCACGCGGTATTTTCTAAGCAAAACAAGTAAAATGATTGCAACCACAGGCACGGCAATCAGTAAAAAGAAAAATCCCCAGTCCATAAATTCGCTGGTAAACGCGCCTGCCGCTTCGTTGGCAAGCCCCATCATTTCCAGCATAAAAACCGAACCGTTCATGTTGTTCAACGTATAGTTCAAAAAAGAAAGAATAAACTGCACTAGCAAAAACAGGACGATAACAATTGCTTCCGCCGTAAAGGAAGGAATTACAAAAATTACGGTTGCCAGCATCAAAATAATAGAAAGGTCCAGCAAAAAATATTTGGGAGCAACGCCCAGTTTCATGGAAATAAAGGTCATCATTTCCAAAAACACGGCAAGCCCTACGTATATAAGAACGTACAGTCCTTTTTTCTGAAGAAGGTCTTTCATCTATGCCCCCCAAAATTTTTATATTGCAATTATAACAAAACGGCACAAAGAAAGCAACCGTTTACACGTGCGCATACGCGAAATTTTTGCAAAAGCAAAAAAACATTTTTGTTTTTTACCCTTTGCGTTTTCCTTTTTATTCGGGAACCGCCCGTTCTTTTTCCGCATACCATAAAGAAGAACGATAAAGAGGTGTGGCGTTTTGAACGGTTTACAAGTAGATCTTCCCTATCCTTTCACACAGCAATTTACCCAAGACCCCGTTGCGGCACGGCTGCTTGCCCCTGCGTACGCATCTTTGCACGGGGAGTTGACTGCCCTGCTTTCGTACATTTACCACTCCTTTTATTTTGAAAAATGCAACCGCGCGGAGCTTGCAAAAACGGCGTCTTCCATTGCCATATGCGAAATGCAGCATTTTCGGTTGCTGGGGCAGGCCATTCTTGCGTTGGGAACAGACCCCGTATTCACCCAGTCCTTTACCTTTCCCCAATGGAATTACCGAACGGCTGCCATTTCTTACAGTAAGAACCCACAGCAAATACTTTTGGATGAAATTGCGGGAGAAATGCAAGCAATTTCCACGTATGAAGAAATGCTGTGTAAATTAAAAAACCAACAAGTTAGCGCGCTGATTTCGCGTATTCTTTTGGATGAACAGTTGCACCTTTCCACCTTAAAAGATTGCTACACCCGCTTACAAAACGAACGCGCCTAATTTATCCGCGAAAAGGGTATCATTGCCGTTCTTCTCCTTTCGGCAACACCTTTTCCTTACATAAGAAAGGCGGAAAAGAAACCACTCTTTTCCGCCTTTCACCTTGCCTTATTCTTTTTTTATCACGCATAAAGCGCGCAATACTTAACTGCCGCAACGCAATTTACGCCATAAGTTCCGCAACAATTCCATCCTGCACGTAAAAATATTCTTCCCTAATTTTTACGCGGTCGCCTTCTAAATCCAAATACTTACCTATCCTTTGCAGTTTTTTCGCGTAGCGAGCGGTAAACGGCACACCGAAAAGTTTTTGGTATTCTTCTTTCAAAAACCCTTCTTCCGTACGGAAAGCAAGCATAATAAATTCTTCTTCCGCCTCCGTTTCGGTCAACCGTTCGCGGAAAATGACAGGGGATTTTTCACGCGTGATGCACAAGGCGTATTCCGCCAAGTTTTCGGTGTTGGAATAACGTTCCCCCCCGTAAAAAGAGTGGGCAGCAATACCAAATCCCAGGTACTCTCCCCTGCGCCAGTAATTCAAATTATGGCGGGATTCTTTTCCTTTTAAGGAAAAGTTGCTGATTTCATAGCGGGAAAAGCCCCTGCTTTTCAAATACTGCACGGCGGCGCCATATAAATCTGCCGCTTCATCACTATCGGGAAGTTCCCCGTTCAAATAGTCGGTATATAAGGGTGTGCCGTCCACGGGGGTTAAAGCGTAAACCGAAACGTGGCTTGCCCCGTAATTTAACGCAATGCGCAAACTTTCTTCCACATCTGCCTTAGTTTGATTATGTAAGCCCACCATAATATCTACGCTGAAATTTTCCCCGCTGAGCATGGTTGCCGCATCACAAAATTCCTTTTTTGTATGGATACGATTCAGGCGCACAAGTTCGCTGTCGTTTGCCGTTTGCAAACCCAACGAAAAACGATTGAACCCTGCGCGCTTATATGCGGCAATCTTTTCCTTAGTTACCGTGCCCGGATTCATTTCCAAGGTGATTTCCGCATCCTTTGCAATGCGGTAATTTTGTTTCAGCAACGTCAGGGTAGCGGTTACGTACAGCGCATCCACAAAGGATGGGGTTCCGCCCCCGAAATATACCGTATCAAACACGTCGTTTTTATGTGCGGGGGCGCGGTAAACAATTTCCTTAAACAGGTTTTCAAAGTAGCCCTGCACTTCCCCTTCTTTCCCGGCAAAGGACACGAAATCGCAATACGTGCATTTATGCTTGCAAAAGGGTACGTGAACGTAAATTCCTGCCATACGCCCTCCCTTAATTTTCGGTTTTGAGAATGGAAATAAACGCTTCGGAAGGCACTTGCACACTGCCAAGCTGGCGCATCTTCTTTTTCCCTTCCTTTTGCTTTTCAAGAAGTTTCCGTTTGCGGCTGATATCCCCGCCGTAACATTTGGCAAGCACGTCCTTACGCATTGCCTTTACCGTTTCACGGGCAATTACCTTTCCGCCTACCGCCGCCTGAATGGGAACTTCAAACATCTGCCGTGGGATAACTTCTTTCAACCGCTCCGCCATCTCCCTGCCGCGGGTATAGGCACGGGATTCGTGTACAATGGTGGAAAGCGCGTCGCAGGGGTCCCCGTTCAGCATCATATCCAGTTTTACCAAATCGCTTTGTTCGTATCTGGCAAGTTCGTAATCAAAACTTGCATAACCGCGGGTGCGTGATTTCAGCCCATCAAAAAAATCGTAGATAATTTCGTTCAAAGGCAAGTCGTAGGTCAAGCGCACGCGCCGGTTATCCAGGTAAGTCATATCCAAATAAACGCCGCGTTTTTCCTTGCACAGTTCCATAATCGCCCCAAGGTATTCGGGGGGGGAATAAATACTTGCCTTTACAATCGGTTCTTCGGTAAAATCAATTTCGGAAACGGGGGGCATGTGCGAAGGGTTATTCACCGTAATTACCTCTCCGTTGGTTTTATGCACCAGGTAGGATACGCCGGGCGCAGTGGTAATGATATCCAAATCAAATTCGCGTTCCAAACGCTCCTGGATAATTTCCATGTGTAAAAGCCCAAGGAAACCGCAACGGAATCCAAAACCAAGGGCTACAGAATTATCCGGTTCAAAGGTCAAAGATGCGTCGTTCAGTTGCAATTTCATCAACGCTTCTTTCAAGTCGTTAAATTTGCTGCCATCCAAGGGGAACACACCCGAAAATACTACGGGTTGCACTTTTTGGTAGCCGGGCAAGGGTTCGGGGGCGGGATTTTCCACCGTGGTAATGGTATCCCCAACGGCGGTATCCTGTACGCTTTTTATACTTGCGGCAACATAGCCAACTTCCCCTGCCAAAAGTTCTGCCTTGGGCTGCATTTTTGGGGCAAAAACACCCACTTCGGTTACTTCAAACTGCTTGTTGCTTTGGAAGGTGCGAATGGTATCCCCTGCCTTTACACTGCCATCCTTAACGCGGATAAAGCAGATAACCCCTTTATAATTATCATAAAAGGAGTCAAAAATCAAAGCTTTCAAAGGCGCATCCACATCCCCCTTGGGTGCGGGCATAGCGGTTACGATTTTTTCTAAAATATCCCCAATATTCGTGCCTTCCTTTGCGGAAACGCGGGGAGCATCCGAACAGTCCAGCCCGATATCGTCCTCAATTTCCTTGCACACTTCATCCGGACGGGCAGAAGGCAGGTCAATTTTATTTAATACGGGTACGATTTCCAAGTCGTTATCCAAAGCAAGATACACGTTGGCAAGCGTTTGCGCTTCCACCCCTTGGGATGCGTCCACCACAAGTACCGCGCCTTCACAGGCGGCAAGCGAACGGCTGACTTCGTAAGTAAAGTCCACGTGCCCCGGGGTGTCAATCAGGTTCAGCACGTATTCCTTTCCGTCCTTTGCGGTATAAAACATCCGAACGGGGGTTAGTTTTATGGTAATTCCGCGCTCGCGTTCTATATCCATGGAATCCAAAAGCTGATCTTCCATTTCTCGGGTAGAAACCTGACCGGTTAATTCCATCATACGGTCAGCAATCGTGCTTTTTCCGTGGTCAATGTGCGCAATAATACAAAAGTTGCGGATATTTTCATTGGGGGTACGCATAAGGTTCTCCTTACAGTGGGTTGTAACTTTCTTTGTGTTTTATCAAACCAAGATTATCGTTTTTTACCCAAAAACAATCCGGATAAAAAAACAAAACTAAAAATATTATACTTTATTTTCAGAAAGATTGCAAATGCTTTGAAAAGGTAGTATAATGTTTCGTAGAAAAAATCTTTGCTTTTAAGGGGTTTTATGAGAAAATTATCTAAAAATCACTGGCTGTACACCCTGCCCGTAGCCCATAGGGGGTTACACGGAAAGGACGTACCCGAAAATTCACTAACTTCTTTCCGTTTGGCAATGGAAGCGGGCTACGCGGTAGAAACGGATTTGCATTTAACCAAGGACGGGGTTTTGGTTGCTTTTCACGACGATACGCTAACCCGTATGACGGGCGCGGAGGGAAATATCAAGGAAAAAACCTACGCTGAACTTGCAGGGCTAACTTTGGCAAATTCACAAGAAAAAATCCCCACCTTTGATGAAATGCTTAATTTAATCAGCGGCAAAGTTCCCCTGTTGATTGAACTGAAAAGCAACGGGGAAAAGGGATTAGAAAAAGCGGTATGCAATCGGCTGAAAACGTATAACGGCGCGTATGCCTTGCAATCCTTTGACCCCTTTATTCTGCGCCGCGTAAAAAAATGCGCGCCCGAAATGCTACGCGGTCAACTTTCTTCCTTTTTTGAAGATCAAAAATTTGGGTTTTGGAAACGGCTTTTGTTAAAGCGCATGTTTTTTAACTTTTTAACCAAACCGAATTTTATCAGTTATAACGCACAAAATCTTCCCTACCCCCCCGCACAAAAAAAGGAAAAGCCTTTACTTTGCTGGACGGTTAGAACCGAAGACGTAGCACAAAAAATGAAAACGCTTGGCGGCAACCTTATTTTTGAAGACATCCGCCCCGCTTTGCCCCCCGTTTGGACGGACGAAAACCACGGTGAAAGGAAGTAAACAATGTTGAAAATTTTATGTATTGGTAACAGCTTTTCGGAAGACGCAACCACGTATTTAAGCGAAATTGCGAAATCTGCCGGCGAGGACGTTTTGATTGGAAATTTGGTGATTGGCGGATGTTCGCTGGAAACGCACCTTAACAACTTAACTTCGGACGCGCCCCAGTACCTTTACTTCCTAAATAAAGGAAAGGGTTTTGTTTTACACGAAAACACTGTTTTTTTGGACGCGGTAAAAAGCGAACGTTGGGACGTAATTACCCTGCAACAAGCCAGCCACGATAGCGGTGTGGCGGAATCGTACGCGCCACTATCCCCCTTGCTTACGGAATTGCAGAAACTTTGCCCGAGCGCAAAATTTTATTGGCATATGACGTGGGCGTACCAAAAGGATTCCAACCACTGGGCGTTTCCCCGTTATTACGCAAACAATCAAAGCCAAATGTACGAAAGCATCCTATCCGCCGTGAAAAAGAACGTTCTTACCGATTCCCGTTTTTCGGGGCTAATTCCCAACGGAACAGCCGTACAAAACGCAAGAACCATTTTGGGGGACACGCTGACCAGGGATGGATTTCACCTTTCCCTTGATTTAGGGCGGTATCTTGCGGGGCTAACCTTTTTTAGTGTGTTGACGGGCAAGCCCGTGAAAGGCGTTTCTTTTTTCCCCGAAGGAGTAACCGAAGAACAAGCCGAAATAGCAAAAAAATGCGTGGAACACGCGATAAATTCCCCCCTTCAAATTACAAAAGGAAACTGATATGGGACATTTTTTTAAGCATTTACGTACCATCAACCGGCATAGGAGAAAGGTGATTTGGCACTGCTTTAAGGCAGGCATTTTTTGGCAAGGGTTAAAGCACGACCTTTCCAAATACTCCCCCACCGAATTTATCCCGGGCGCAAAGTACGCAGAAGGAACGCGCAGCCCCAACGAAGTGGAACGCGAAACCTACGGATACAGCAAGGCGTGGATGCACCACAAGGGGCGCAACCGCCACCACTTTGAGTATTGGACGGACTACCACCCCGAAACCAAGAAAATGAGCCCGGTGGAAATGCCCGATAAATACATTGTAGAAATGTTTTGCGACCGTGTGGGAGCAAGCAAAATTTACGGTGGAAAAAAGTATGATAACGGCTATGCATTAAATTATTTTTTGCGTGGAAAACCCAGAAGGAATATTGCCCCGCACACCTCAAACAAAATTGAGTATTTGTTGCGCCACCTTGCAGTGAAAGGGGAAAAAGAAACCTTCCGCTTAATTAAAAAATTCCGTAAAAACGGACTCCCCGAAAACTACGAAGAACTTATCGTAGAATAAACGAAACGAAAAAAAGAAAGCGCATCCCACAAAGGGATGCGCCTTTTTCATATTTCTTTTCCCTAAATAAGTAAATTTTTATTTATAACAAATCGTTTTGTTATACGAAACGCCCAAAACCACCCCCCTTTTTTCGCCAAAAAAATACGCGGAGTTTTTAGGAAACCAAAGAAAAAGAATTGACTTTTTACGCCACGTTTGCTATACTATACCCGCATTTACGAAATGCTTTATGCGGATGTGGTGGAATTGGCAGACACGCTAGACTTAGGATCTAGTGCTTATGCATGCAGGTTCAAGTCCTGTCATCCGTACCAACGGGGTGTAGCGCAGTTGGTAGCGCGCATGGTTC
>JAZRTI010000072.1:0-17314 GCA_045651955.1 Christensenellaceae bacterium
AGCATAGGTGATTGGGCGTTCTATGATTGCGATTCCTTAACTACGGTAACGTTTGGCGATAACAGCCAGTTAACCAGCATAGGTAATTATGCGTTCTATAATTGCAAAACCTTAACGGAAATCGTGATACCAGAGGGCGTAACCAGCATAGGTGAATGGGCGTTCTATAATTGCAATTCCTTAACCACGGTAACGTTTGGCGATAACAGTCAGTTAACCAGCATAGGTTCTTGGGCGTTCGAAGATTGCGGTTCCTTAACCACGGTAACGTTTGGCGATAACAGCCAGTTAACCAGCATAGGTTCTTATGCGTTCTATGGTTGCTCTTCCTTAAAGGAAATCGTGATACCTAATAGCGTAACCAGCATGGGTTCTGTGTTCCGTGATTGCGATTCCTTAACCATTTACTGCGAAGCGGCAAGTGAGCCCAGTGGGTGGGATAGTTTTTGGAACCATTCTTCCTGCCCCGTGGTTTGGGGATATAACAATATAACAACGGATGAAAATTATGACTACGTAATACATAACGGCAAAGCATATCTTACAAGATATAAAGGAACAGGAACTAACGTTGTTATACCCGAAACGATAAATGGAAATCTTGTTGTGTATTTTGGGCAGATCTTTAAGGGAAATAAGGATATTGTTTCCGTAAAAATTCCCAGTGGCGTAACCAGCATAGGTGAATATGCGTTCGGTTTTTGCGATTCCTTAACCACGGTAACGTTTGGCGATAACAGCCAGTTAACCAGCATAGGTGAAGATGCGTTCGAATATTGCTATTCCTTAACGGAAATAGTAATTCCCGGCAACGTAACCAGCATAGGTGAAAGGGCGTTCTATTCTTGCGATTCCTTAACCATTTACTGCGAAGTGGCAAGTAAGCCCAGTGGGTGGGATACTTATTGGAATTATACTTACTGCCCCGTGGTTTGGGGTTATACGGGCGAATAAGCCTTGTAAAACGAATGGAATAAAAAAGGGGAGCCAAGCAAATCGCTTGGCTCCTTTGCTTTTTAGATTCTCCGTTTTGCCCATCACGTGGGTAGGCGAAGAATGACAAGGAAAAGGCTCCCTCTACGAGGGGGCTCCCGCGACAGCGGGTGGAGGGAGTTCATAACTCCCTCCGTCTTGCTATCGCAAGCCACCTCAACCACAACAATAATACAAACTGTATCTTTTAGTAGGTACTCCCTTTGGTCGCCCCAAAGGAGGAGGTATACCCCCTCATCCGTCAAGCGTTGCTTGCCACCTTCTACCCCAAGCAATGTAAAATTCGTAGCGATAGGCAGGTATTCCCTAACGGGCTCCCCTTGGGGGAAGGCAAGAGTTTCTTTTTAGATTCTCCGTTTTGCCCATCACGTGGGCAGGCGAAGAATGACAATGGGGAAAAGAACAAAGCAGGCGAAGAAAAAAGAACAAGGTAGGCGAAGAATGACAAGAAAAACGCCTTCCCGCATTTGAGAAGGCGTTGTATCACACGCTAAGGGCGTATGTTTTTTCTATCAGGTAAACTGTGTTTCGTCGGGCAGGGTTACAATAATTTTTTGGGTTAAGCGGATATCTTGGCTGCTTGCGCCCACGTACACGGTAAACGTGCCGTTTTCCACGTGCCAATCCTTAATGCAAACGTTGTAGTAAGCAAAAGCGGAGTGATCCAAGGTAACCGAAACGTGTTTTTTGCTCCTCGCGGGGATTACGTCCTTAGAAAAGGCTTTCAGTTCTTTTACGGGGCGTGCCACCCTTGCCGCTGCTTGACCAACGTACACTTGGGAAACTTCGGCTGCATCTACCGCCCCTTCGTTATAAATATCGTAAGAAATTACGTAGTCCGTTTCCCCCTTCTTTTCCACTTGCAAATTTTCGTAGCGGAAGTCTACGTACGAAAGTCCGTGGCCAAAGGGGTAAAGAACGTCCACGCCCATATCTTCCGCACCGCGGTAGCCCACAAACACGCCTTCGCCGTAAGAATCCACGCCGCCGGGGGTAAAGTTTACGTCCGGGCACAAATCATCCTTTTCATAGGGGAAAGTTTCGCTTAACTTGCCCGAGGGTGCCGCAGCGCCCGTCAAAAGGTCGGAAAGCGCGTAATTTACCGCATCCCCTGCGTAGCCCGCGTACAAAATTGCGTTTACTTTATCTTGGAAAGCAGAAGTATCCACCGCGCTGCCTGCTTCAATTACCACGATTACGTTATCGCAAACGCGCGTTACGTTATCAATCAGTTGCAAGTGCTTGGGATGCAGTTTGATGTCCGTGCGGTTCATTCCTTCGCAAACCAGGGAAGTATCTTCCCCAACCACTACCACCACTTGATCGTAGCGTGCGGCAAGGTCCATACATTCGCGTGCGGAAGAAAGTCCGTTCAAGTGCGCCTCGTATGCGCTGCGGAAGGTAACTTCCACACCTAACTTTTCGGCAAGCAAATCTTTTAAGTGGGGGTGTTTATGGCAGGAGGAAACTTCTGAAGAGCCGCCCCCGCAGGTTGCGGGAAATTCCGCCATTCTGCCAAGCAGCAGGGTGGGGATTTTTTTTAAGGGAAGGGCGCAGTTTTCGTTTTGCAAAAGCACCATACTTTCGGTTGCGATTGCCTTTGCTTTTTCTAATCGTTGTTCTTCGGTAAATTCCAGTTTGCGCATGGGTTTCATTTCTTGGATGCGGTAGATAAAGTTCAATAAATTTTCCACGCAGAAGTCTACGTCTTCTTCGCTAACCCATCCGTTTTCCAGGGCGGTTTTCACTTGCGCAAAGGCGTCCTCCTTAACGGGCATGCAAAGGTCCAGCGTGGCTTTTAAGGATTTCCAACGGTTGTGGCAAGCGCCCCAGTCCGAAATCACGATGCCGTCAAAACCGAAGATGTCGCGCAAAATATCCTTTAACAGATAGCGGTTTTCGGAAGCGTGAATACCGTTTACTTTGTTATAAGAACACATTACCGTGGTGGGTTTGGTTTCTTGCAAAACAATTTCAAAGGGACGAAGATAAATTTCACGCAAAGCGCGTTCGTCCACTTCAGCGTTCATGCAAAGTCTATCGTTTTCGCTGCTATTTACCGCGTAGTGTTTTAGGGAAGTACCAATTCCTTTATCTTGCACGCCCTTGATGTATTCCGCGCCCATAACGCCCGCCAAATAGGGGTCTTCGCTAAAATATTCAAAGTTTCTGCCGCACAAGGGGGAACGCTTAATGTTTACCCCGGGGGCAAGAAGAACGTCTGCATCGTGTTCAATACATTCGTCCGCAATCACCTTGCCGTTTTCGTACGCTAAGGCGGGGTTCCAAGTGTTTGCCACGTTTACCACGTTGGGCATGGCGGTAGTTTTGTATACCTCCCCACCCCAGTTGTCCGCGTTTTCACGCGATACCATTCTAAGCCCGTTGGGGCCGTCTGCAACAAACACTTCGGGCAGTTTGCCGCTGAAAGTGTGCAGGCGCCATACGTCTTTCCCCGTTAATAAATGGATTTTTTCTTCTAAGGATAAATCTTTCACAGTTAATTTTTTCATGGCGTTCTCCTGTTTTCGCGCAAGACAAGCGCGGAAAGTTTTTTTATTATTATAGTACAGTTTTTTCTCATTTTCAATATAAAAAAAGAAAAAATTATTCTCAAAAAGTGATTTTTTGAAAACTTTTTTGCGTGCTGTTTGTTAAGGTTGACTTTTTTATAAAAAAAGAGTACAATACGCGTGTATGCAAAGATATATCCGTTTTAACAAAAACGGGGTCAGCCCCGTCATGTTTGCGCCCGTAGATGCGGAAGTGCTGAAAGTTTTGCGGCAAGCGGCAGAAAAAAACACTTACCGGCACAGCAGTTTTTCGCCTGCGCAAATTTATATGTGGAAAAGCGTATTCAGCCCTGCAATTGCTTTTATTTCGGGTTGTGCGGTGTTTCGTTTTACCGAGTCGGACGGGGCGTTTACCTATTCTTATCCCTATCAGATAGAAGATGGCGGAAACGTGGTTTATGCCCTGCAAACCCTTGCTTTGCACGCGGCAAAAACACAAACCCCGTTGCGCTTTTTTGCCCTGCCAGAGGGGGAAGAAAGCACGCTGAAAGAGGTGTTTCCTTCTTACGCGCGCACCGTGAATCGCGTGGAAAGCGACTATTTGTATACGGCGGCGGATTTAGCCCAAATGCAGGGAAAAAAACATCAGGGTTCGCGCAATCACATCAAGCGGTTTACTGCGGCACATCCCACGGCGCAGTTTGTGAAATATACACAAGAAAATTTTGTGGCAGTACAAGCGTTTTTTGATGCGTTTTCCCAAGGATTGCCCGCCGAAAAAGCGCACGAAACTTTGCTTGCGCGGCAGTTTTTCCTTTCGGATGAGGGGGGAGATTTGCGGTATGTTCTTTTAGAAAAGGACAACGTTTTGGGTGTGGTGCTTGGCGAACGGTATGGGGATACCGTGGCGGTACATATTGAAAAGGCGTTACCTGCCGTAGAGGGGGTATACCCCTTTTTGGTACAGGCGTTTGCAAAGGAAGTTATGCCCTTTGCCCTGTATTTGAATCGGGAAGACGACGTAGGCTTGCCCGGTTTAAGGAAAAGCAAACTGCAATATGCGCCTTGCAAAATTTTACCTGCGGTACGCGTGCGGATTTTGAACCCCTTATATTTTTTGAAAGAAATTCCCACCTTGCAAAGGGAGGGGATAACACTAACCGCCTTTACGGATAGTGATGTCGCCCCCTATTTTGCCCTTGCCACGGATGACGGGCTGAACGAACTGTTTGGTTACGATTACCGTGAGGACTGCAAAAGCCCGGACAAGGAATACTTTGTGCGAGAGGCAACCCGTGCTTTTCAGGAAAAAACAGCCCTGTATTTCGCCGTGAAAAAAGGGGAAGAGTTTTTGGGAGAGGCCACGCTTGGAGAATGGAACGGCAGGGGGGAGTGCAATCTTTCGGTACGCCTGCTTTCTTTGGCGCAGGGGAAAGGTGTGGGAAAAACGGTTTGCGCTATGCTTACCGATTACGCGCTGTATTCGTTGGGGGTAACCCGTGTAACGGCGTATTGTTTCACACAAAACGTAAGTTCTCAAAAGATGCTTGCTTCCCGTATGCGAAAGGAGCGTGCGGATGAAGAATTTACTTATTTTTCCATAGAACAATAAAAGGAGAAGATTATGGCAGTTAGAGAAATGCCCGTTACCTTACTTACGGGGTACTTGGGTGCAGGGAAAACCACCCTGCTAAATCACGTTTTACACAATAAGGAAGGCTTAAAAGTTGCGGTTATCGTAAACGACGTAGGCGAAGTGAATATTGATACCACCTTGATTGGAACGGGTAAAATCGTTTCGGAGGAGGATAACAGTTTAATTTCTTTGCAAAACGGTTGTATTTGCTGTAACTTAAAAGAAGATTTGGTTCGCCAACTTGCAGAACTGGTGGATACCAACCGCTTTGACGCGGTTTTAATTGAAGCCAGTGGGGTAAGTGAACCCACCCCCGTGGTGCAGTCCGTACTTATGGTGCAACAAGCCACCGAATATTACCGCTTGCCCACCCATTGCTACCTAAACAGCGTGGTTTGCGTGGTGGACGCGCTTCGGTTAGCGGATGAATTCGGTTGCGGTAAGGCGCTTGTGGAAAATAAGCAAAACGCGGCGGCGGAAGAGCAGCAAGCCAAAGTGGAAAGTCTTTTGGTAGAGCAAATTGAATTTTGTAACCGCATCGTGCTGAATAAAGTGGATAAGGTCAGTGCCGAAGAAAAGCAAGCGGTTATGGAAATGCTTGCCGCCTTGCAACCCGAAGCCAAGGTGTACGAAGCGGTAAAAGGCAACGTGCCCGTAAAGGAATTGCTTTCCGCTAAGGACTTTGATTTTAAGAAAACCGCCACTTCCGCGGGCTGGATGAAGGCCTTGCAGCAGGAAGTAAAGGAACATAAACCCGGGGAATACCACGGGGAGGATTGCGATTGCCCCGAATGTAAGGAAAAGCATCATCACGAACACGGGGAACATGAGCACCATCACGAACACGGTGAACACTGTGATTGCGGTTGCCACGGGCACGAACATCACCACGAACACGGGGAAGATTGCGATTGCCCCGAATGTAAGGAACACCATCACCACGACCACGAAGGGCACCATCACGAAGAACACGAACACCATCACCACCACGAACACGGGGAGCGTTGTACGTGCGGTTGCCATGACCACGAGCATCACCACGGGCATAAGCACACCAGCGCGGAAGAACGGTTTGGGATTCAAACTTTCGTATATTACGTGCGCCGCCCCATGGATATTAAGCGGTTCAACGAATTTTGCAAAACGCTGTACCCCACAATGATTCGTACCAAGGGGATTGTGTGGTTCCAAGCCGACCCCGAAGGAATGTACGTGTTTGAACAGGCAGGCAAGCAGTTTGAATGTTACCAAGCGGATAACTGGGTTGCCGCCTACCCCAAAAAGGAAAGGGAGGAATTTATCGCTTCCCACCCCGATATCAAAAAGGATTGGCACGAAGTGTGGGGGGATAGAATGGTGAAACTGGTATTTATCGGCAAAAACCTAAAAACCCACGAACTGAAAAAACGGTTGGATGAGTGTTTAGCGTAAAGAAAACGGAGAAAAAATGAAAAAACTAACCAAGGTACTGTTAACAATATTTGCGATATGTACGCTTGCGTGCGTAGTATCTGCGTGCGGGGGCAGTTCAGACCCCCAGCCCACCCCCACGCCCAGTGTTAGCACTTCGGCAAGCGTTACGCCTACACCCACGGCAAGCGTTACGCCTACACCCACGGCAAGCGTTACGCCTACGCCCGGTACAAGCACGGAACCCGGTACAAGCACTGTGCCCGGTACAAGCACTGCACCCGGTGTTTCTCCCACCCCTTCCGTTGATTGGGATTCGGTGTTTACCGTAAATGGAACGGGGGAAACCATTACGGGTTTAACCGCTTACGGTAAAACGCTATCTAAAATTGAAATCCCCGAAACCCTAAACAGCGTGCAAATAACAGCCATAGGTGAAGGGTCGTTCGAAGATTTCTATTCCTTAACGGAAATCGTGATACCCAGTAGCGTAACCAGCATAGGTTATAGAGCGTTCGCATATTGCTATTCCTTAACGGAAATCGTGATACCAGAGGGTGTAACCAGCATAAGTGATTATGCGTTCCATTTTTGCGATTCCTTAACCAGTGTAAGGTTTGACGAAAGCAGCCAGTTAACCAGCATAGGTTCTTGGGCGTTCTCTTCTTGTAATTCCTTAACGGAAATCGTGATACCAAAGGGCGTAACCAGCATAGGTTATGCTGCGTTCTCTGGTTGCTATTCCTTAACGGGAATCGTGATACCAGAGGGCGTAACCAGCATAGGTTCTGGGGCGTTTTCTGCTTGCTATTCCTTAACCATATACTGCGAAGCGGCAAGTAAGCCCAGTGGGTGGAATAGTTATTGGAACGATTCTGATTGCCCCGTGGTTTGGGATTGCAAGAATAACGAAGTGGCTACAGACGGTGCTATCTATAAAATAATAGATGGCATTCGCTATGCGTTAAAGGATGGCATTGCCACAGTGGTAGAACAACCCCGAAATATTGCCGGCAGCATTACTATCCCCGAAAGCGTAACGTATAACGGTAGCACGTATGCGGTAACCAGCATAGGTGCTTATGCGTTCAATTTTTGCGATTCCTTAACGGAAATCGTGATACCTGAAAGCGTAACCAGCATAGGTAATTCTGCGTTCCAGGATTGCGATTCCTTAACGGAAATTGTGATACCAAAGGGCGTAACTAGCATAGGTTCTGGGGCGTTCGCATTTTGCGATTCCTTAACGAATATAAAAGTAGACGCAAACAATGCTACCTATAAGGATATAAATGGGAACTTATATAGTAAGGACGGCACAACGCTATTGCAGTACGCAACCGGCAAAACGGCAACAACCTTTGCCGTTCCCGATAGCGTAACCAGCATAGGTGATGGTGCGTTCGCAGATTGCTATTTCTTAACCACGGTAACGTTTGGCGATAACAGCCAGTTAACCAGCATAGGTGATGAAGCGTTCTCTTTTTGCGATTCCTTAACGGAAATCGTGATACCAAAGGGCGTAACCAGCATAGGTAATTATGCGTTCTATTCTTGCGATTCCTTAACCATATACTGCAAAGCGGCAAGTAAGCCCAGTGGGTGGAGTAGTTATTGGAACTATTCTAACCGCCCCGTGGTTTGGGATTGCAAAAATAACGAAGTAGCAGAAGATGGTGCTATCTATAAAACAATTGACGGCATCCGCTATGCGTTAAAGAATGGTGTTGCTACGGTAGTAGGACAACAACCCCAAAACATTGCAGGTAGCATTACTATCCCCGCCAGCGTAACATACAAAGGCACCGCGTATGCGGTAACCAGCATAGGTTATGAAGCGTTCTTTGGTTGCGATTTCTTAACGGAAATCGTGATACCTAACAGCGTAACCAGCATAGGTGAAGGGGCGTTCGAAGAATGCTATTCCTTAACCACGGTAACGTTTGGCGATAATAGACAGTTAACCGGCATAGGTTCTTCTGCGTTCTCTGGTTGCGATTCCTTAACCACGGTAACGTTTGGCGATAACAGCCAGTTAACCAGCATAGGTTCTTATGCGTTCTATAATTGCGATTCCTTAACGGAAATCGTGATACCAAAGGGCGTAACCAGCATAGGTAGTTGGGCGTTCGCAAATTGCGATTCCTTAACCATATACTGCGAAGTGGCAAGTGAGCCCAGTGGGTGGGATAGTGATTGGAATAAAAAAGGTTACTACAACAAACTTCCCGTGGTTTGGGGTTATACGGGCGAATAAGCCTTGTAAAACGAATGGAATAAAAAAGGGGAGCCAAGCAAATCGCTTGGCTCCTGTGCTTTTTGGATTCTCCGGTTAGCCCGCCAAAGTAGGTAGGCGAAGAATGACAAGGAAAAGGCTCCCTCTACGAGGGGGCTCCCGCGACAGCGGGTGGAGGAGTTTATAACTCCCTCCGTCTTGCTATCGCAAGCCACCTCCCCCAAAGGAGGAGGCTTTTTAGATTCTCCGTTTTGTCCATCGTTGTAGGTAGGCGAAGAATGACAGAAAAAAAATACCTTCTCTTGTAAGAGAAGGGGGACCGCCTTGCGGTGGATGAGTAGTTCCACACGATAGCTTGGTTTATACCCACCAAGTGCTAATACACCTCATCCGTCAAGCATCGCTTGACACCTTCTCCCACAGGAGAAGGCATTTTTTCCTCTTTTTAGATTCTCCGCCTTGCCCGTTAAAGCCCACAGGCGAAGAAGGGAAAATACAAGGATATACGTCCATGGGCGCAGGGTATTAAATGCGTTTATGATATATCCGAACGGATATGATATATTTCCTAATGCAAACATTCTAAATAGGTTGACAATTTCTAAAAACAAGCGTATAATTTAGTGCATTAAAAAGGTAGGATGTTTTCTACTGCAAATTTTTAGCACAACGTGCTGCAAGGGGGAAGGGGGTATAACCCAAACAAAAAATGGACGCACAAGCAAACAAACGGCAAAACCGACTAATTATCCTTTGTTGGTTTTTATATATGGTAACCTATTTAGGTAAATACAGTTATAATTCCAATATCAACCGTATTATGGAAGCGTTTTCGGTGGAAAAGACCGCAACGGGGTTAGTGGGCTCGTTTTTCTTTTTTGCGTACGGCGCGGGGCAAATTGTAAACGGACTTCTTTGCCAGCATTATCCCAAAAAATACGTTCTTTCGGGTGCGGCGGTTGTTTCCGCACTATTGAACCTTACCGTATTTTTTGGCATTGATTTTCGTTTTTACAAGGTGTTATGGCTATTAAACGGTGCGGCTACCTCCGTATTTTGGTCGTCGCTTATGTTGGTTTTAGGGGAAAACGTATCTAGGGCGAAGTTAAGGCGCGCAGTTTTTATGATGGCAACCACCGTTCCCTTGGGAACGCTGATTTCCTATTCGCTTAGCGCGTTGTTTGCTAAGGTGGGGGTGCCCTTTCAGTATTCCTTCCTGTTTGGCGCGGCAATGCTTGTGATTGCGGGCGTTGTTTGGTTCTTCTCTTATGAAAGATGCCTTACCAAGGATAAATCTATTTTGGAAGAGGATGTTCAACCCGCAAAGGCGAAAAAGGCAATGCATACCAAGGCCTTTACCGAAAGCGTACTCGTGGTTATCACGGTGCTTTGTGTATTTGCGGTAATCACCAACCTGATGAAGGACGGCTTAAATACTTGGCTTCCCACTATTTTGAAGGATTCCTTTCACTTAAACGACAGCAGTTCGCTGATTTTCACCCTGGTACTTCCCGTATTTGGCGTTTTGGGCTCTACCTTGGCGATGTTTACTAACAAAAAAATCAAGAATTTTATTATATTAGACTCCATTTTCATCATTGGCGCAGGGGCGTTTTGCGCGGCGGCGCTTGGGCTTTTGACCGCAAACATTGCCATTTTGCTTGCCGTAACCTGTGGCTTGGTATTCCTTTTGGTTTCTGCAAGCAACAACGTAATTACCAGTATGGCGCCCTTATATTTGCGCGGAAAAATCAATTCGGGGTTAATTGCGGGGATATTAAACGGATTTTGCTACGTGGGCAGTACCCTTTCTTCGTACGGACTTGGCTACGTTGCCAAGTATTCGGGTTGGACGGGCGTGTTTAAGTTGTTAATCGCTTTGGCTGCCTTTGTTGCCTTGGTGTGCATCGGTTACTCCATTTTTCTGTTTGTTAGAAGAAAGGAAACCTTACACGTGGAAGCGGAAGAACTTGCGCGGATAGAACGCGCCAAGCATATGGAAGAACAGGAAGAATGGTCAAAATAAATAAAAAGGCGGCGCCAACCGATATGTGTCGGTTGGCGCCGCGTTGTTATTTTCCGTTATAAACTTTTTTGGGGTTTTGGGGGAGCATCTTGTTGGGATTGGGTTAAATACTTAACCGCTTGCGAAATGTAGGAAACGGGAATCAGTGTTAATCCTTCCGCAAAGGGAAGTGCCGCACGGTAATTGCCTTTGGGTAATATAATTTTGGTTAATCCCTGTTTTTTACATTCCAAAATGCGGCTTTCCAAAAAGCGAACGGGGCGAATTTCTCCCGTCAGGCCCACTTCTCCAAACGCGGCAACGTTTCCTTGGACGGGTAATCCTGTTGCGGCGGATGCCACCGAAAGCAGAATTGCAAGGTCTGCTGCCGGTTCGTCCAGACGGATTCCCCCCAACGCGCTAACGTACACGTCTGCGGTATATAAGGGAAGTGCCGCGCGTTTTTCCAGCACGGCTAAAAGTAAAATCAATCGGTTGTGGTCCACGCCAAGGGGCATACGCCGCGGCATGCCGTACAGGGATTTTGCCACTAGGCTTTGTACTTCCACGGGCATACAGCGGTTTCCCGAAAGATAGGGGGTTACAATGGCGCCCGGTTCTGTTCCGCGTGTAGGGGAAAGGAAAATTTGTGCAAAGTCTTCTACCCCCAAAAGTCCTTCTTGTCGCATGAAGAACACGCCCGTTTCCAGGGTGTTGCCAAAGCGGTTTTTTGCACAGCGCAGTATTTTGCATTCGCCCGTTTCTTCCCCTTCAAAGGAAAGCACGGTATCCGTCATATGTTCTAACACTTTGGGGCCTGCCAAACTGCCGTCCTTGGTTACCTGTCCCACCAACAGGACGGTTGTTCCCGTGGATTTGGCGTGCCGCATTAAGCGGGAGGCGCATTCCCGAACCTGACCCACACTGCCTGCGGAAGAATTCATTTCGGGCAAATATACCGCTTGAATACTATCCACAATCAAAAGGGAATACCCTTCTGCCGCGGCAAGGATGCGGCTTAAATCCGTTTCGTTCAAAAGGTGCAGATTTTCTTGTGCAATATTTAGCCGCTGTGCGCGTAGTTTGATTTGGGTGCAGTTTTCTTCCGCAGAAGCGTATAACACCCGCCGTGTTTTGGATAAATTGCCTGCCACCTGGGTAAGCAGCGTACTTTTCCCTACGCCCGGTTCGCCCCCGATTAACACAAAACTGCCTTCCACCAGCCCACCGCCAAGCACGCGGTCCAGCTCCCCAATGCCCGTAGAAAAGCGGGAAAGCCGCTCGTTTGGGATTTGGGTTACGGGCACGGGTTTTGCCGCAGAAAGGGTGATAGCAGGGGATGCCGTGGGGGAAAGCGGTGTGATGATTTCTTCCACCAAGCTGCCCCAGGTGCCGCAAACGGGACATTTTCCCAGCCATTTGGGACTTTTTGCCCCACATTCGTTACAAACGTATTCGCTACTTTGTTTTGCCATATCGTAACCTGATCCGTTTTTTTATATTATAGCACGAAAAGGAAAGGAAAAACAAGGGGGAAACCTTCCTTTTCTTTCAAAACTTTGCAAAACGCCTTAAAAAAACTTGCCAAATGTGAAAAAAAGTGAGATAATGACCCTAATAATAAGGAGTACCGGCAGGATGAAAGTTTTTGCTATTTCGGATTTACATCTTTCTACAACCGAAGATAAGCCCATGGAAATTTTCGGCAGTGCGTGGGAAAATTATTTTGAAAAAATCCGCGAAAACTGGCTGAATGCGGTAGGGCAGGAGGACGTGGTTTTAATTGCCGGGGATATCAGTTGGGCAATGACGTTGGAGAACGCGCTAAAAGATATTTCTTGTTTTGCGGATCTGCCCGGGAAAAAGATTTTAATCCGCGGCAATCACGATTACTGGTGGCATTCCCTTTCCCGTATTCGGGATTCCCTTCCCCAAAACGTATACGTTTTGCAAAATGATGCAATGAAGATAGAAAACTTTGTGTTTACGGGCACGCGCGGTTGGACGGTGGATGGTACCCCCGGGTTTTCCGAAGAAGATAAAAAACTGGTGAACCGCGAATGTGAACGCTGGAAACTGTGCCTGCGTGCGGCAAGCGCTTTGAAAAAGGAAGGGGATGAAATTATCGCGTTAACGCACTTTCCCCCCTTTAACGTACGCAGAGAAAATTCCCCCTTTACCGAACTGATGGAAAGCGGCGGTGTGTCTAAGGTGGTGTACGGGCATTTGCACGGCAAGGACGTGCGCGCGGATTTGCAAGTACAAAAAAACGGAGTAACTTACTATTTGACTTCTTGCGATTTGGTGGAAAACCGCCTAATTCGCATTATATAAAGGAGAAAGAGATGGAAGAACAAGTGGTTCGTAAAGAAAACAAAGCAATTGCTTACTTAAAAGCCCTGCCTAAGCGCTATTTTATTACCGCCTTTTCGGGTATGGCACAGGGTCTATTCGTTACCTTAATTGCGGGTACGATTTTGGCACAAATTGCAGGCTGGATAGGCGATAATTACGTAGGGAATACCTTGCTGTATATCGCAAATATCGCTAAGTCCTTAATGGGCGCAGGGATAGGCGTAGGTATTGCGCACGCGCTGGGTAAGAACAAACTTTTGGTGTTTTCTGCCGCGGTTGCCGGAATGGTAGGTGCGTTTTCGGATAAACTGATGGTGGGCAGCGATCCCTTTTTAACCCTTTCTTTGGGTGCACCCGGAAACCCCATCGGCGCGTACGTGGTTACGATGCTTGTTGTGGAAATCGTAGGGCTTTACGCGGGGAAAACCAAACTGGACATTTTGTTGGTACCCCTGGGTACGCTGTTTCTTGCCTTTGCAGGCGTATTTTTGGCGTTCCCCTTTATTTGGGCGGTAAATCAGTTGGGGAAACTGATTGCAATTGCAACGGATGCAACCCCCTTTGTTATGGGGATTGTGATAGCGGTAATTATGGGTATTGTTTTAACCATGCCTACTTCCTCTGCGGCAATATGGGTGGCGGTTGCTACTCCCGTGCTTGCAGCGGGCAGTGGGGCAGATTATAACGCAATGCTGCTTGCCGGCGGTGCGGCAACCGTAGGTTGTGCTTGCCATATGGTGGGCTTTGCGGTGGCTTCCTTCCGCGAAAACGGATGGGGTGGACTGATTGCGCAAGGCTTGGGAACCAGCATGCTGCAAATTCCCAACATTATGAAACGTCCTAAAATTATGTTGCCCATGATTATTTCCAGCGCAATTTTAGGCCCGCTTTCTACTTGCGTGTTTAAGATTCAGTGCGGCAAGGCGGGCGGCGGTATGGGTACCAGCGGCTTGGTGGGTGTGTTTGATTCCTTTAATTACACTTCGGGCGCACTTGGGATTATCGGTATTATTCTTTTGATGATTGTTCTTCCTGCAATCCTAAACCTTGCTATTTCCGAATTTATGCGCAAAAAAGGTTGGATTAAGGAAGGGGAAATGAAACTGCCCGACTAATCACTATACGATGATTCGCCCCTTTGCGTTTTGACGGAAAAACGCCTAAAATCTCAATAAGAATTCATAAAGCCCTGCAAAAGCGGGGCTTTTATTGTTCTATTTTTCTTTCCTTTGCATATCCTATGGTATGGAAAACAAAAAAGAAAACAATTTGGGCGTAACCGTTACGGTTACGGGACAAACGCGCCTTGTTTTAACGGGCGCAACGGCGGTGGAAGGGGTAACCGAAAACGCGGTAACCGCTACCTTGCCTGCGGGTAAATTTACGGTGCGCGGCAAGGGGTTGAAAGTTTTGGGCTTTTCGGAAATGGGTGGGGAACTTACCGTTGCCGGGGAATTATGCGACTTTTCTTTTTCGGGGCGCAAAACTTCTTTCATTAAAAAGGTGTTTCAGTAACCGTGTTCGTTGCGGTTGGACAGTGGTTTTATGCTGTCGTATGCCTTGCTTTGGGGGCGGCGGCAGGGGCTTTGCACGCCTTTTTTCCCCGGCGGGGCGTGATTGCTTTTTTTACGGACGTGCTGTTTTTTGTTGGCGTTATCACTGTTTTTTTATATGTGGAATACCGCTTTCATTTTCCCGAATTTCGCCCTTATATGGGTGGCTGCGTTTTTACGGGATTTTTTCTTGTCAGAAAAATTTTGTTGCAATCGGTTGCGTTGCGGAAAAAGTTGTGGTATAATAAAGGGGAGAAAAGGAAAAAATCCGTAAAAACGGATAGGGGTATGGTATGACCGAAGACAAGAAAGCAAGAATCACCGTTGCCGCAACCGTGGCATCCGTATTGCTGCTGTTTATTCTTTTGGTCGTTTTAATTTACCAGATGGCAAACTATTCGGCTATCCGGAAACAAAAAGCGATTTTGGAAAGACAAAAGCAGATTCTTCAAGAAGAAATTTCGGATAAAGAAAAGGAAATTGCAAACCGTAAAACGGAGTGGCAAATGGAAATGCAGGCAAGAAAATACGGTCTGATGTTTCCTGGGGATAGCCGCTTTCAAACGGATGACGACTAAACAGTGCTTGTATCTCCGCCACCAGGATTTGTGGCGGAGTTTTTTGTAGGAGAAAACATAGGATGTTTGCAGTTTTGGATATCGGTTCCAACTCCGTAAGGTTGGGTGTGTTTCGCGGAAAATCCTGCGTATATAAAACCTTGCAAACCACCAGGCTGGGGGAAGGGTTGCATCAAACGGGCAATCTTTCGGAAACCTCGGTGGCGTGCACGCTTTCGGCAATGCGCGAATTGATATCGCAGGCAAAGGCAATGGGGGCGGGGCAAGTGTTTGCTTTTGCTACCGAGGCAGTGCGCCGTGCAAAAAACGGCACAGAATTCCTTTGTGCCGCCCAAAAGGCAACCGGGATATCCGTAGACCTTTTATCCGGAGAAACGGAGGCAGAGGCAGGGTTTTACGGCGCGGTAAACGGCGGGGAGGGCGCAACGCTGGATATCGGCGGCGCTTCTACCGAACTTGCAGTAAAAAAAGGCGGGGTTTTCCTGTACCGCAAAAGTGTTCCCGTTGGCTGTGTAATTTTGAAAAACCTGTGTGGGGAAAACACCCAAAAACTAACCGAGTTTTGCTGCGAACAGGCAAACGCATTTTTGGGTGCGCCCGTGGAAAAGTTAACGGGTATCGGCGGTACGGCAACCACCCTTGCCGCCTTGGCTGTGGAAATGAAAGTATACGACGGCAAAAAAATTACCGGGCAATTCGTAAGTGCAAGCCGCTTGGCGGAAATCGCTACGTTTTTGAAAGGGGCAGACGGGGAAATGCGCGTTGCCGCAGGTGTGCCCAAGGGGCGTGCGGATTTGATTTACGGGGGCGCCGTGTGGCTGCAAACCCTTCTTAACGTACTGTCTTTATCGGGCTATACTGCCAGCGACGAAGATAATTTGGAAGGATACGCGCGCATGCTGCTGCTTCGCGGGGAGGTAACGGAATGAGGAACTGGGGTAAACGCTTACAGCAACTGCTGTTTCTTCTGTTTTTGTGTTCCTTTTGTTTGCTTTCCTATCTGTTTGTTCGGCATTATGCGCCCAAAGGTGTACTTGCCTGGGTATGTGTGTTTGTCGGGGTAGGTTTGGGGGCAAGCCTTGTTGTGTTTTTGCATCCCGTTGTTCATGAATTGGGGCACGTGGTTTTCGGAAAATTTGTGCGATTAAAGTTAATTTCTTTCCGCGCAGGTTGCATTTGTTTTGAACAGGGGAAACTGCGCTTTTCCACCTTTACCGCCGGTGGAGAGTGTGTGATGTTACCCACCGCCGAACAGGGTGTAACCTCCAAGCGAAGAACGTACGCATGGGGGGGGATTGTGGGAAGTCTTGTGTTTGTTTTGCCCTTTTTGTGGGCGCCGTTTTCTTTGCGCTTGCCTGCACCCGTATATGCGGGTTTATCCACGGCGGCGTTATGCGCGCTTTACGAATTGATTTCAAATATATTCCCTTCCGAAGGAAGGGAAAAAACGGATGGGGAAGTGCTTTTTTCTTCCTATAAACGCACCCCCGTAAGCGTGGTGGAGGATGCGGTTTTTGCCGCCCAAAGTTACTTATGTTTGGGAAAAACCCCTGCGGAAATTCCTGCCGAATTGCTGTATGGGCTCCCTGTGATTTCCGAAGGGGAGCAGGCTTTTGCGTTGCTAACGCACTTGCGATTGCTCCGTGCGCTATTGCTTTGGGATAAGGGAGAAATTCATACGCAACTTGCGCGGGCAGAGGATATTTATGAGGATTTGCAGGAGCCGGCGTACCGTGCGCTGCTTTCTGAAATGGTATTTGCTTTTTCGGTTACGGGAAATGCGGAAAAGGCAGAAACCTATTACTTAAAAATTGCAGGGGAGGACCCGTGGATGATTCCTGCGCGCCACCGTGCGGAATTTGCCTATCTTTTTTGTGTGGAAGGGGATAAGCAAGGGGCGGAAAAGGCTGCGGGGCACGCCAAAAAACTTGCGCAAGGGCTTTTGCTTTCGGGGGAACGGATAACCGAGGACGGGCTGATTGCGCTTGTTAAATAAAAATTCTGTATAAATCGGGACGAACGCGTGGGATGAAAC
>JAZRTI010000073.1:0-58469 GCA_045651955.1 Christensenellaceae bacterium
CCGCTTGGCCTCCGACTTAAGTTTTCACTATCGCGCAGCATGTTCGTTCCGTTTGCTACGTAACCCACGATGCCGCCCGCAGCCCCCGTACTTTCGGTAACTGCAGTTGCGGTAATGCTTGCGTAGTTTTTACATCCTTCCACAGTACCGTTACGCATTACGCCCACAATACCGCCCACACAAGCAAGGGTGGTGTTAATTTTACCCGAAAGCACTTCCACACGTTGTACCAAACCGCCCGTAAGTTCTCCGCAAAGGGCACCCACGTAACGTTCTGTATCCCCCGTGTATGTAAGATTGATACTTTCAAATTTCAAGTTCTTTACCGTACCCGAAAGTTTGGTAAACAAACCGATATTCCCTTCTGCAGGGGAAAGGGTTAAGTTTTTGATTTTATACCCGGCCCCGTCTAGCGTGGCGGTACATTCAAAAGGTTTCCAGGTAACACCTGTAAAGTCAAGGTCGTTTGTAAGAACAAACACTTCCTGTGCGATACAGTTTTTCAAAAGTTGCAAATCCTCCACCGTAGAAATTTCCACAGGTTTCAGATTTTTATAGGTTACCTTATTTTCTGCCGCATATTTACCGGCGGTACCCCCTTCGCAAAGGATTTCCGCCTTAACACCGCAGGCATCCAACGTAACGCCGCTTTTTTCCATATGCGCTACGATGCCGCCCGCAAGGCTGGTACCCGTAATTTTTGCAAAGTTTTGACATTCCTTATAAGTTACGGCATTTTTGGTCCAAGCACAAATACCTGCTACGTTTTTACCCGTAACCGTACCGTAGTTTTCGCAACCGAATACTTCGCCGGTGGAATAGTTAGCACCGATTACACCACCCGTATAATGGTCGTTTTTCTCGGATACGATATTCACGTAGTTTTTACAGTTGCGAATTTGCGCTTTATCTTTCAACTGCCCAACGATACCGCCCAAATCAAAATGCCCGGATGCCGTGATGTTTCCGTATACCGAAACATTTTCCAACAGCCCACTACCCGAAACAGTTCTTGCAACGCAACCTACGGATGCGCAGTCAGTTTTGGAATTTACCCAACTTTGCGTACCCATTTGCACTTTCAGATTTCTTGCCTTACCGGTTAAGTCGTTAAACAAGGTTACGCCTTTGGGAAGGGTAATGGTATAGCCCGAACCATCCAATACACCTTTTAGAGATACGCCGCCAAATTCTTCGTTATCCGAAAGGTTAATATTTGCACCCAGCACAAACACACCTGCCGTGTTTGTTACTACCTTTTCCATAAAATCTTTGGCAGTTTTTATTTCTACATACCCGGTATATTCGGGGTCAACTTCAAACTTTGCGGTTAAAGTGCCGTTATCTGTAATCAGTTTGTTTTCCAACGAATTACCGAATTCATCCGTAACCAGTTCGCCGTTAAACATCCACCCTTTGAACAGGTTTGCCGTTTTATAAGGAACGGGAAGGGTAAATTTCTGCCCGTACGTAATAATTACGGGTGCGGTTTCGTGCAGTACGCCACCGCTTGCATTCAAAGTAAGCGTATAGGTTTGCGGATATACCTGCACGTAGAAAACACAATCGGATTCAGGCATTACAAAAGTATACGTGGTTTCGTTAGTAATGCGTGCGTGGTTTTCATTATACAAACCGCCGTACACAAACCCTTCTTCCACTTCCACTTTCAGGGTAACGGGTTCCCCCGCTACGTAATATTCTTCTAAGTCAACCGAAGCGCCTGCGCTTACGGTTAAGTTGTAATTATCGCGTAATTCTACGTCAATATAATATTTCTTTACGTATTTTGCATAAACGTCCGTATATTCCGCAAGGCTATCCCAAACGTTTAAGCTTGCGCCCTTGGAATCGGTTAACTTTTCTGCATCCTCTGCATCACTGCTATACCAGCCGCCAAAAGCAAATCCTTCATAAGTGGGAACGGCAAGCTGATATTTTGCGCCGTATTCCACCGTATCCGTTTCTTTACTGAGGGTACCGCCGTTGGTATGATATCTAACGCCGCGGTCCACCCCCTTATATTTTGCGTACATCATACCGCCGCCGTACGAGCCAACGGTAAGTACTTTTCTGGGAGTATCGGATAAATCTTCCTTCATACACCAACCGATAAAGGTAAAGTTTTCCTTTTCGGGTTCGGGAAGTTGTTTATAATCTTCAATCGTGTAATAAATGGGAGCATAGTTTTGTCCGTTATATGCCGTAAATTGCAGCATATAGGTTTCCATTTCCCATTTTGCATAATACGTGGTCGTACCCGAATAATAGGAAATCCCTTGTACGGGGCTACCTGCAAAGTGTGCGGTGGTGTACCAACCCATAAATTCGTATCCGGGTTGCGGTTCGGGCTGATAGGAACCGCCTGTATCTCCGCGATAAATTTTAACGGGTTTGGCAGCCGCACCCTGTCTTTCTATAAAATAGAACGTTTTATAATCTTTCCAGAACGCATAAATGGTTACATCCGAAAGGATTTTTTCGTCATCTGCGGGCAGTTCCAAGGTCGTTTCACTTGCAGACCAGCCCACAAGTTCGCGCGAGCCGGTATCTACCAGCGCAGGGAATTGATTTTTAATTGCCCCGTACGTGGTTCCGTATTCCACCTTTATCGTTTTATTTTCGTAATCGGGATCGTCATAATCAAATTCAACGGTAAACTGTTGGGTTTGATAGGACGCAACAAATTTGACTTTATTATCCGAAGAAATGGTAAAAACAGAGTCGTTCAGCTTATCGTAATCCTCCAAAAGGTTGCCGTCTGCATCCGTTACGGGTGTTTTACCGTGCAACCACGCCACGAACTCTTTACCCGGAACGGGATTAGGCACGGGGAAAGAAACCAAAGCCGTATCGTACTTTAGAACCTGCGTTTTATCCGCATTGGACAAAGTGCCGTGTTCCCCGGCATCAAAAACCAAAGTACAGTCAATTTTTTCCCATTGGGCATACAGTTGAAAACCGTCCTCTACTTCTACCAAGCAATTACCGTTTTCATCTACAATCAGCATGCCGCTTGCATCATACAAGCCCTTAAAGGTCAACCCACCGCGCGTAGGTGCGCGGAAAGAAAATCTACCGTCTACAACCTTAATAGAAACGGGCGTGTTGGTTTTTCCCACGTTATGTACGTACACGTAAGCAGTACTACCACCGCCACCACCACCGCCACCGCCGCACGCAGTGCATAAGCACAGGCACAGCATAGCAATCAGCGCAAGAATCAGATAACTGATTTTTCTACCTTTCATTTTCTGCCTCCGTTATTCCCAAACCGCATAAAGCGCGCAATCTTCGGTAATTTGCATCAGTGAATATCCTGCGGAATTTACCACTTGGGTTCCACCGTATGCAGACGTCCAAAGTCCCGCAAATTTCGTTTTGCCTTTTGGCATTTTGTCTTCAACCCCCCAAAGCGGAGAAGAAGGATTTGTTTCAACATAATACAAACCGTACGAATAAGAGCCTTCGTAATCGCCGTTGATACCCCAGTTCAAATCCTTACGAACTTCAATCGTATCCGAGCGAACTCCGTCTTCATCCCAATAAATGGTTACTTCACACGTGTTTTTCAGTTTTGTTTTTTCCACGTATTTTTTGTATTTCCCATCCGTCCAAGAAATACCTGCGGCAGCCCCCCAGCGACAAGCAAGAACAACTGCAAGAATATTTGCTGCTATCAATCCAAGCCATTTCCACATAACACAATCCCCCTTACAGTTCAATAAAGCACGGATATAGAACGATTTGATCGTCCGCATTCGTTAAATTGCGTACAAAAACTCCTTCATAATCGGTATAGCGAGAATCTTCACTAAACGATAAATCGGAGAAAAAGCCTTGGAAGGAATATCCCGCGGGAATGGTTACTTCCAACACTTCACTGTTCTTTTTTAACTTTTTGTAAACACGCGTATACGATACTTCGGCATTATCGTAATCGCCCACACCGTTTTCGTCGTACTGCACGTTGCTGTAATAACGAATGGCAACGGTTGCCTTGCCGTAATCCTGACTTGCGTCAATTTGCTTATTTTGACGCGAACATCCGCTAATTCCGCTGATTACCATAACGATTAAAAACAGAGGAACTGCAATGATTAAACCGATAAATTTACCAAGATCTTCCCATTCCATAAAAAATAAACTCCTTTACGTTAAAATAAAGATTATATAAAATATACTTTCTCCCTTTCATTTTACAACCGCAACCTAAAAATGTCAATTGTTTTCCCCCTTTTTTTAATATATTTTATATTAAAAGCAAACATCTTTTGCCAAAATTACCAAAAACAAGAAAAATGAAACAATTTTCACAATAAAAACGCCCAAAGAATAAAAAAATGCGGAAAACAAAAAGGCAAAAACAAAGCCCTTTGCTAGATAGCAAAAGGCAGCAATCTTCAAAGGGCTCCCAAGAAGATTTTTCTGGAAGAAAAATTTTTTTGGAAAAAAGGAAAAGCAGGCCGTTAAGTCCTTTGCTTTTTTGAAAACAAAAAAGCAAGACCAAAGGCCTTGCTTTGACGTGGTGATGAAGATCGGACTTGCAAGGAGCGACAGCGACGGATTAGCGAGAGGCGTTAGCCGAAGCGTCACGTTATTTCAATAATGCGAAACTTATGGCGTAAATAGCAAAAGGCTTTGACGTGGTGCTGAAGATCGGACTTGCAAGGAGCGACAGCGACGGATTAGCGAGAGGTGTTAGCCGAAGCGTCACGTTATTTCAATAATACGAAACTTATGGCGTAAATAGCAAAGACTTTGCAAAGGCAAAGGGATATGGTTTTTTGCCTAAAAGCAAAAAACAAAGCCCTTTGCTAGATAGCAAAAGGCTTTGCGTTGGTGCTGAAGATCGGACTTGAACCGATACGGAGTTTCCTCCGAGGGATTTTAAGTCCCTTGCGTCTGCCTATTCCGCCACTCCAGCAAAGTTGCTTTTTGCAAGCAACGTGGGTATTATAGCACCTTTTTTTTCGGTTGTCAAACGATTAGTTCGCTTTTTTAAGCGTTTTTCGTGTTTTTGTGCAATTCTTACCCATTCCCTGCGCGCAAAGCATCCAATCTGCGATTGCGAAAATACATCATTAAATCCACACTTACCATAATTAGGTTCAAAAAATAAAAGCACAATACGTACCATTTCTCGGAAAAATCCGCCATGTAATCGGGGTTACAAAATTTAGAGGTAATCCCTGCAATATACCCAAATATAATAAGCAGCAAAAACGCCGCACTTTTCCCTTTTGCCGTCCTTGCGTGATATGCTTTAATTACGTTCAGCGGCCAGGATGCCCCAAAAGAAATCAACATAACAATTTCCAAAATTTCCGCCATTTTCCACCTTTTCCCATACAATTATTTCTTATTTTCTGCGCAATAGGTGCCAAAGGTTCTACCCTGTTTACTGCAACAGCCCATTGATTTCCTTTTCGTAATATGCGTTTTCATACCGTTTTTTTACGTAGGAATGTTTGCCGTTTACCTCTTCACTAAAAAAATTTTTACCCGTAACGGCATCCACCCTTGCAATGCCCGTTACCTTATCGTAACCTGCGCGTTCCTCATCCCCAATCATTGCCATCAAAACCAACATGGGGTCCCAGGAATGTCTGCCGCTACCCGACCCGTGATCTTGCAACACATGGTAAAGGTGGTCGGTTTTTTTCAAATTTCCGCCGGTGATTACGTTCTCGCCCACTTCAAAACCCAAAAAGGTAACGGGAACGGGGCACATTCTGCAAAATGCCTCTGCCGCAATCCTGGAACGGACGTTTCGGCAAAAATTGTTTTCCATACCCCCTTGAAAATCCCATCTACCTGCCATAACCCAAAACTTTTTCACCTTTTCACACACCAGTTCCAAACCCGTTTTTTCCGAAAACGCATCCGGACCGCTTTGCAACAGGGCGGCAAGCACAGGCAGATAACCGATTTCTATTATTTCCACTTTTTCGGTACTTTCCGCAAGCAGTTTTCTATACAGGGAAAGCGCATCTACGGCATCCGTATTGCGTGTTTGCGGTGCAAAATTCAACGCTAAACGCTTTTGGTAGGTTAAAATTCCACCAAAATCCGTACCCGAAAAATCCAGACCTATCGGTACGTTGGAAAGTCCTTCCTGCAACAAAAAACCTTTCAAGGAGGCAACCGAATATTCCATACAGGCGTTAATAGCCACCCCCAAAAGCCGCGCGCGATTTTGTTTTACAAAATAAGATAGCACGCGCATTGCTACCGCATCATCACAATCATCATACCAATCAGAGCCCAAAATGAAATTACGCATTGCTTTGCCCACTTTTTTTGAAGAATTATATCACGGTTTATTTATCTTTGTCAATATTTGCCCCCTTATATATCAAATAAAAAAGAAATATGCCGAAAAGAAAAAAATACCAGCTAACAAATATCCGCAGATTGAAAATTCTGCGCTGCGCTTGTAAAGCCCTGTTAAAAACAAACGGGTTGCACCCCTTTCGCGAAAAAAGCACCACCCTATACTCGCCCTGGGCGAGGACACCCTTTCGCCCTTATGGGTATGCAAGCATCCCCCCTTGGGCGGGGTGTGTGAACCGGATTTCATATACCTATGGTATATGAAGCCCGTTAAAATCGTAATGACAATTCCAAAACAAAACAGCACCCAACGGGTGCTGTTTTGTTTTGGAGGTGCCACCCGGATTTGAACCGGGGAATCAGGGTTTTGCAGACCCACGCCTTACCGCTTGGCTATGGCACCGAAAGTTATAAAAAACGGGAACTTTTGATGTTCAAAAATTCCCGTCTCTAAATGGAGCGGGAAACGAGATTCGAACTCGCGACATTCGCCTTGGCAAGGCGACGCTCTACCACTGAGCCATTCCCGCACACTTGAGAAAGGTTAGATTGGTGGGAGTTATAGGGCTCGAACCTATGACCCCCTGCTTGTAAGGCAGATGCTCTCCCAACTGAGCTAAACTCCCGTAACAAACCTCTCTCAAACGAGTGCTTGTATACTATACCACACCAATTTTAATTTGGCAAGCGTTTTTCACGTGTTTTTTGAAAATTTTTTAAATTTTTTTTCATGGCTTTTTTCGGTATATGCGTGCGCGCGTAACAAAATAAAAATTAGCGGAACACATCCGAATTCATTTCTTCGTTAAATTTTAATTTTTGCAGATATTTGCCCGTTTTATAATAAACGACAAACATTACCAAACAAACCAGCAGCCCCAAAATGCCGAATACAACACCGCCCACCGATACATACATGGCAGCATTTTCACTTTTCGCCAGCGAAAAAAGAGAAACTTGCGCAAGAATGATTGCAGAAAACGCGCTGTGTAAATTCACCCCCGTAATGGAAGATAAAAGTAAATCCTTTCTGCGGAAGGAATGAACCACGCCAAAACACGCAACCACAAATTCCGCAATGGCAATGGCGGCGGTGAACGCCGCAACCCACGTGCGATACACAAAATCCGTGGGAATAAAAAACAAGCGAATCATATATGCCACACTGACTGCGGTTGCCGCCAGTAGCACCAAAATCACTTTACTGTACGTTTCGCGCTGCGAGCGCAAATCGTGCTTGGCTATCCCCATTCCGTCCGAAGTTAAAAACCGAGCAAGCCCCAAGCATGCCGAATACATACCGCTTAAAAAGAAGAAAAAGGAGGAAGAAAACACCCCGATAAAGAATTTTACCACTGCCCAAACGTAGTTAAACCACATGGAGGCATACCCTAGCAGCCTATCCCGTTCCTTTAAGGGCGCGTTATGAAATTGTTGATAAATTTTCTTTAATCTATTCATAAAACCCCCAAATAAAAAGCTTACAAAAAGAAAGGCGGATAAATGCTGTGAAAGGATAAAAAAGCAACAGGGGAACACCCCTATCATTATAAATTTTACAGAATTTACCCCGAAATAACCCAATCGGTGCAAAAGCAAATAAAAAACCGCGCTTGTTTTCCAAGCGCGGTTTGTGGAGCGGGAAACGGGATTCGAACCCGCAACATTCGCCTTGGGAAGGCGACGCTCTACCGTTGAACTACTCCCGCACTTTCGTACGCAAAGTAATATACCATATTTTCAGCCTTTGCGCAAGCGTTTTCAGTCATTTTTTTAATTTTTACAAAATTTGCACGCTGCATACGAAAAAACTGTTTCTTTTTGCACGAATACAACAGTGTGTTTTTGGTTAATTGAGAACAACGTCCTTTAATTTTTCGTATTTTTCCACGCAAAGATGAACGTAATCCGTATCGTATCCCCCATTTTCGGCTTCCTCTGCCAAGGTTTTGGCAAAAAACACCGTTTCGGCAGACACAGTAAAACCGCCTAACGCAGCAAACGTTCTTCCGCTTTGACGGGTACCCATAAAATCCCCTGCGCCGCGAATTTCAAAATCGTATTCGGCAATCTTAAATCCATCCGAATTTTCTTTCAGCACACGCAACCGTTCCTGCGCTTTTTCGGTTGTGGAATCCGAAAGCAAAAAACAGTAACTTTGTTTATCACTTCTACCAACGCGTCCACGCAGTTGATGTAACTGGGAAAGACCGAACCGTTCGGCATTATAAATTGCCATTACGGTAGCGTTTGGCACGTCCACCCCTACTTCCACTATCGTAGTGGAAACCAGCGCATCATACTTTTTATCCTTAAAATCACGCATAATTTCCGCTTTTTGACTGTCTTTCATTTTTCCGTGCAACAGGGCAATTTTTAAGTGCGGAAAAATACCCGTCAATTCCTCGTACAGTTCGGTAACACAAAGCACCGTGCTTTCTTCTTCCCCCTCAATTTTAGGGCAAACGAAATAAACTTGATTACCTGCCGCCGTTTCGGTTTTTACCGCGCGATACATTTCGTGAACTTCGTGCGAAGCAAGAACAAACGTTTGCACTTCCTTTCGCTTTACGGGTTTATCCGGGATATTAGATACATCCAAATCCCCGTACATTACCAAAGAAAGCGTACGGGGAATGGGGGTGGCACTCATAACCAAAACGTCGCAAAGGGTTCCCTTTTCCACCAAAGCGTTTCGCTGGGCAACGCCAAACCGCTGCTGCTCGTCGCAAACGCAAAGGGCAAGCTTGTGAAACACCACATCCTTTTGAATAACTGCGTGCGTTCCGCACACCGCACGGATTTTCCCGCTTTTTAACCCTTCCTTTACCTCTTTCCGCTGTTTCGCAGTCATACTGCCCGATAAAAAAGCAATTTCGTATTCGGGAAAGAATTTTTGTAAAATATGCAAATCTTGCTCTGCAAGAACTTCCGTGGGAGCGATAAACGCCACCTGATAACCCGAAGAAAGGGCAAGATACACCGCACAAAGGGCAACGGCGGTTTTTCCGCTGCCTACGTCCCCCTGCAAAATACGGTTCATGCGGCGGGGGGAGCGCAAATCCCTGACAATATCGTTCACCGCCTTTTTTTGCCCTTCGGTAAAGGTAAAGGGGAATCGGGAAACAAAGGATAAAAAGTCCCCCTTTTCGTACTTATAATCAAACACGCGCACGCCCTGCGCCTCCCCTTTCAGGTAGTGAAAGGCAGAAATTAAGGAAAAATATTCTTCTATTGCCACCCTGCGAACTGCCTGCGATTTTCCTTCCTGCGTGGTAGGAAAATGCAGTTCCCTGTAACTTTCCGCCAGGGAGGATAAATCGTATTTTTCGGTAAGTTCGCCCGGAATCACACTTTCCGCCTTAACAAAATTTAGGGCAGTTTTCATGCTATCACGCATTATTTTTTGCGTAATTGAACCTTTTACGGCATATACGGGCAAAATTCCCTTTAATTTATTGTTTTGGTTTAACGGCTCAAACACGGGATTGATTAAGGTGGGAGCACCTAATTTATTTTGTACCCTGCCGTAAAAAAGCATCTCTCCTTCTTTCAGCTGTTTGATAACGTAAGGCTGGTTAAACCAAATAATCTGAAAAAACTCTCCACCCTGCTTTGCCGCTGCTTTTACAAAAGATCTGCCATTCCTTTTTATTAAGGTGGGGCGGGAAACCAGTTCTCCCACTGTTAAAACAAAGTCGTTGTGAAAAGCGGAAGAAAGGGGTTTTCTTTCGGTTAAATCCAAATAATTTTTGGGTAAATATTTGGGCAAATCTTCCACCGAAGTAATGCCCATTTTCAAAAAATCCTTTATCCGCGCCTCGCTAACGCCGCGAAGAGATGAAAGTTCCATTCCCCGAATCCTCCTTTTTATTTTATGCAAAAATTGCTTTTTTCAAAAAAACTACCATAACGCCCTTTTTCAAATTTTAGGATGCAACCATATAGCGGAAAACGCGTTTACAAAAAGAAAAACGCACCGCTTGTTTTTTGCGCGTTTTCCCCAAAAAATACGGAAACGGGGAAAACACACCGTTTTCCCCGCAAAATTTGACTTATTCCAGCGAAATAAAGTAGTAATACAGCGGCTGACCGCCTGCGTGTAAATCCACTTCCATATCCGGATATGCTTCTGCAACCCGATCCAGCAGCGCTTCGGCATCCGCCTGATCTACGTCCTGCCCACTGTAAAGGGTGATAATTTCGTGATCTTCGGTTTTCAATTTTTCAATCAAGGCAAGGGTTACATCCGCAACCGAATCACCTTTGGTTAAAATCTTTTTGTTATCCAGCCCGATAATATCCCCCGTTTTCAGTTCATGCCCATCAATATTGGCATCTCTTACTGCGGTAGTAACCTGACCTGCGGTTACGTTATCAATGGCGTGCAGAAGATTGAATACGTTTTCTTCCACATCCGCTTCGGGGTCAAACGCAAGTGCTGCGGCAAATCCCTGGGGAACGTTTTTGGTGGGAACCACGTGGATTCTTCTGTTATCCACAAGTGCCTTTGCCTGTTCTGCCGCAAGAATGATATTTTTGTTGTTGGGAAACACAAACACATGTTCTGCATTTACGCGTTGTACCGCGCTTGCAATATCGTCCGCACTGGGGTTCATGGTTTGCCCGCCCTCAATAACGCGATCCACGTTCAAGCTCTTGAAAATTTCCGAAAGTCCAGCACCTGCACTGATTGCAAGCATGCCTTGTTCTTTCTTTTCCGCCTCTACCTTAGCAAGTAACTGACGGTACTGTTCCAGCATGTTTTCAATTTTCAGGCGGTCCAATTCCCCAAGTTCCAAAGCGTGCGAAAGGGCAACGCCGGGGGTGTTGGTATGCACGTGAACTTTTACCATTTCAAGGTCGCCGATAACAATGACCGAATCGCCAAGAGCCATCAACTTTTCACGAAGTTTATCAATATCGGCAAGCGTGGTCTTTTTATACAAATTGATGATAAAAAATTCGGTGCAGTAGGCAAACTCAATTTCATCCAGACTTGCGTAATCTGCAAGTTCGGCATCCGTAGCCATTTCTACCGTATCCGCTTCTTCTTCCTGCTGGGCACCGCCTTCCACTTCTTCGCCCATCATGGCCTTTAACATCCCTTTGTAAACGAAAAGCAGACCTTTACCGCCGGCATCCACTACCCCGGCTTTCTTCAAAACGGGTAAAAGATCGGGCGTGGTAGCAAGCGCATCTTCCCCTGCCTGAATTACGGCAGGTAAAAATACTTCAAAATCCTTCATTTTACCGGCGTTGGCGGTGGCAAAATCACTCATCAACCGCGCAACCGTTAAAATGGTACCTTCCTTAGGTTTGGAAACAGCGCCGTACGCAATTTCGGTTGCAACCTTCATTGCCTTGGCAAAGTCCTTGGTTTCCACTTGGTCCATTTCCTTCATTACTTGGAAAAGACCGCGGAAAATTTGCGATAAAATTACGCCCGAGTTGCCGCGCGCACCGCGAAGAGCGCCCCTTGCAACCGCATCTGCAATATCCGACATATTGTTGGTTTTGCAAGCGTTGACTTCCTTTACCGCAGATTGAATAGTGAGCGACATATTTGTACCCGTATCTCCGTCAGGTACGGGAAAGACGTTCAGCGCGTCCACAGCCACCCGGTTTATTTCCAGCATCTTAGAGCCAGAAAGAATCATCTTTCTAAGCAAGATGGCATTAATTGTTTTTTGCATTTGATACCCCTTAAATTTTCCGTAATCGGGTTGGGTTACAGTTTAACCCCGACGATATTGACGTTGACGGTATCCACAAGCATACCCGTAAAATTTTCCACGCGGTATTTTACACTTTCCTTTAAGCTTTCCGCAACGGCGGTAATGGACACCCCATATTTCAGCACAACGTAAATATCAATGTAAATACGGTCGCCCACGGTGGTTACTTTTACCCCGCGGGTGCCGGAATTTCTTCTAATGAATTCGCGTAAAACATCAGTAAAGCCACGCGAAACCAACTCCACCACGCCGTAGCATTCCATAGCAACACTTGCCGCTACTTTTGCGATGGATTCGTCCGAAATAGATATTTTGCCGTGACTGTTCTTTGTTGTTACCGACATAACGCTCCTTTATCAAAGCCGCATTTCACACACCGTATTTGGGCATAATACGACTTTCTTAATCCTATTGTACACTAAAACGTGAAAAAAGGCAAGAACTTTTTCTTAATTTCCCTATATTTTTTCGCTTTAAGAAAATTTTTCAGAGAAAGGCATATTTTTATAGTGAAAAAAGTTGCATTTTTTTACGCGGTATGATATATTATATAGGCATTTTAAGTATTTTACGGAGGTGTTACACCATGTCCAGAGTTTGCAGTGTTTGCGGTAAAGGTAAAATTGCAGGTAACAACGTTTCCCACTCGGTACGCAGAACCAGAAGAACTTTCTCCGCTAACGTTCAAAAAGTATCTGTTGTTGAAGAAGGCGTAGTTAAAAGCGAATACGTTTGTACGCGTTGTTTGAAAAGCGGCAAGGTTGAAAGGGCGTAAATTTTATTTACCCCTTTTTTGCTACGACTGTGCCCGGGCGGCAGCGTATTGGGATCCACAATCTTTTATAAGGGAGAGAAATCCCCTGCGCCCAAGCGGTGCCTGCGCAATTGGATGATTGCACTTATTTAGTAGGATGCAGAGGGCGTAGAGTATCTCACCCACCTGCACAAAGCGGGTTTTCAAATCTTTGCTTTATCGGCACAGTGGTAGTACTTTTACAAAAGTTGAAAGGGCAGGGGCAACCCTGCCATTCCTATTTACGCATTTTTTCTTTTTTTATACCAAATTTTTTATACCAAAACTTCGCGCACGCGCGCGTAACCTGAATATTTTAACCATGCCCTCATGGTCAAGCGGTCAAGACGTCGCCCTCTCACGGCGGAGTCAGGGGTTCGACCCCCCTTGAGGGTACCAAAAATAAAGCCCAAGCCATAAGGCTTGGGCTTTATTTTTGCTATTGACGAAAAAGAAAAAGAGTGCTACAATAATAGTAAGAAAAAAGTTAAGGGGGAAACCCAATGAACAAACGCGAACGGGATAGCGCGTACGCGCGCATTAAAAAGGAAATACTTGCTTATCTTTCCGCAAAACAAAGTGCTTCGGTAAGCGAGCTGATGGATCGCGCGCTTGGCATTTTTCATCTTTCCCCACAAGAGAAAGTGGATAAATCCCCCAACGGGCGCAAAAACGTTTTGCGCAGCTTAATCGGAACGGCGATTGCGGAAATGAAGAAGGATGAAGTTCTTTCGGACTTAAACAGTGCCGTTAGTTTGCTGAAAAGCGAAACGGTGATAATTACCGAAGAAAAGTGTAAAACCGCCCTGCTTTCGCTAATAAAATGCGGTTCGTATACAAAAGCGGAAATTTTTTCCTTTTTAGAACGAACGCTTGGCACGGATAAAACGCTTTCCGTGAAAGACGATGAATCGCTGCGCTGTATCACGGGGCAAATTTTAACCCGTTTTGTAAATGACGGCGCGCTTGTTTTCGTTGGCGGCAAATACAAAAAACCCGAAAAACCCTTTACCACCCAAACGGCGGACGAACGGCTAAAACAAGCCTTTTTGCTGAAAATTCACAGTATGGGGGGGGCGTTTTTTGAACGTTTTACGGTAAATTTATTTAGTAAATACTTCCCCTTAATCAAAAAATCGGTTACCCTTTGCCATGTAACGGGGGGCGCAGCAGACGGCGGTATTGACGGCATCGTGGATACGGTAGACGATTTGGGCTTTGCCGAACGCATGATGATTCAAACCAAAAACCGCAACCCCAAAAGCCACGTTACCGAAAAGGAAGTGCGCGAATTTTACGGTGCAGTAAACGCGAAAAACGGCAGCCGCGGTGCGTACGTTACCACCAGTACTTTCCATAGTGGGGCAACAAAACTGCTAACATCCCTGCCCGATTGCATTGGGATAGACGGCAACCGCTTGTTTGAACTTGCGGTGGAAACGGGCTACGGCATTAAAAAAACACGAGAAGGCTACACGGTGGATGAAAGCGTGTTCGTAAAGTAAAAAAAGCGCACCGTAGCCTATCGAAAAACACTAAACTGACTTTTGCGCGTACGGTATCGTACGGTATTATACGGAACGAAAAATTCTTTTATTAAGGAGCTTACCATGCAATCGTTAAAAATTTTATTTCTTGGTAACAGTTTTGCAGAAGACACGATGCAATACGCGGCGGAGATTGCCCAATCTTTGGGTGTTTCTTCGGTAACGCTTGGCCTTTTATATAAAGGCGGTTGCCCGATAGACTTTCATTACAGCCACACGGTGAAGGACGAACCCGAATACGAATACCGCACTAACGACGGTTCGGGATGGACTTGTACCCTTGATTATACGGTGAACCGCGCCGTAAAAAGTGAAGATTGGGATTGGATTGCCATTCAACACGGCACGCGCGACGACCGCAGATACACCTCCCCCGAATGCTACGAAAAATTGGCGCCCTTAGTTGATTACTTAAAATCGATTACGCCCTCCAAAACGAAATTTGCCTTTAATTTAACCTGGCTGGGAGAACCCGATCACCCCCATCACGAAATTCTTTCTTACGATAAAAATACGGCGCTGATGCGCAAAAAGTTAGAGGAGGTAACGAAAGACGTACTTGCAAACACCCCCCAAATAGATTTGCTGATTCCCACGGGAACGGCGGTAGAAAACGCGCGCACCTCCGCCATCGGCATTTTAACGCGGGACGGATACCACTTAAGCCTTGATAAGGGACGATTTATTGCCGCGCTTACGTTGATTAGCACCATTACCCAACTCCCCGCAGAAAGAATTAGTTGGGCGCCCGAAGGCGTGGACGATTACGCCGTGAAGGTTGCCGTTTCCGCCGTAAAATACGCGCAACAAAACCCCCTTGCAATTACGAAAATAGATTTTTGATAAAGAAATTGCTTCCATTAGTTTAGGGGCACCCCCCTTCTATAAATCGCACAATAAATTTCCCCTATGCCGTTTGCATAGGGGAAATTTGTTTTTATTCTTCTACCCGCACCGTAAAGGATTCGTTTTCGTAGTCCACGGTTAGCGTGTCGCCTGCATGCACGCTGCCTTCCACTATTTTTCTTGCCAAGGCAGTTTCCACCGCTTGGGTTAAATAGCGTTTTAAGGGACGCGCGCCGTAAACGGGGTCGTACCCCCCTTCCACCACGGCGGAAAGGGCTTGGGGGGTAAGGGCTAATTTTAGGTTTTGGGAAGCAAGACGTTTTTGTAAATCCTGCACTAACAGTTTTACAATGCTTTCGGTTTCTTCCTTTTTTAGGGGTTTATAGAACACCGTTTCATCCAAGCGGTTCAAAAATTCGGGGCGGAACTGCGTTTTAAGAAGGCGACTGACTTCCGCTTTTGCGGTTTCGGAAATTTCCCCGCTATCCGTAATCCCTTCCAAAATGATTTGAGAGCCCAGGTTGGAAGTTAAAATAATTACGGTGTTTTTGAAATCTATCGTTCGGCCCTGCGAATCGGTTACCCTGCCGTCATCCAAAATTTGCAGCAGGATATTGAATACGTCCGGATGCGCCTTTTCAATTTCATCAAACAGCACCACCGAATAAGGCTTACGGCGTACCGCTTCGGTAAGTTGACCGCCTTCTTCGTAGCCCACGTATCCCGGAGGCGCACCAATCAAGCGGGAAACGGCAAATTTCTCCATATACTCCGTCATATCTATACGGATTAGGTTCTTTTCGTCGTCAAACAAGGTTTTTGCCAGCGTTTTGGCAAGTTCGGTTTTACCCACCCCCGTAGGTCCTAAGAATAAGAAAGAACCGATGGGGCGATTGCCATCCTGAATCCCGGCACGGCTGCGCAAAATTGCCTGCGATACCGCCTGCACGGCTTCCTCCTGCCCGATTACGCGCGCGTGTAAAATTTCGGGTAGGCGGAGCAGTTTATCCCGTTCCCCTTCCAAAAGTTTGCTTACGGGAATCCCCGTCCAACGCGCAACCACTTTGGCAATCTCGTCCTCGGTAACGCGGTCGCGAAGAAGGGTGTTTTCCTCGGTTTTTGCGGCGGTTTTTTCCGCTTCGGCAAGGGCGGCGGCAAGTTCGGGAAGTTTCCCATATTTTAAGCGCGCCAGTTCGTCCAAGTCGTAATCGCGTTCGGCTTGCTCAATTTCGCGGTTTACCGCGCCCATTTCCTCCCTTAACTTTTGCACTTTACCGATAGCATCCTTTTCGTTTAGCCATTTTGCGTTCATTGCTGTTAGTTTTTCTTCACGTTCGGATAAATCCTTGCGAATGGCAGCAAGGCGGTCCTTGGATAGCGCGTCGCTTTCCTTTTTCAGTGCTGCCTCTTCAATTTTCAGTTGCATGATTTTGCGCGAAATTTCATCAATTTCTTGGGGGCTGCTATCAATTTCGGTACGAATGGAGGCACACGCTTCATCCACCAAGTCAATGGCCTTATCGGGCAAGAACCTATCCGAAATATAGCGGTTGGATAAGGTTGCGGCAGCAACCAAAGCGCCGTCCTGAATTTTTACGCCGTGGAACACTTCGTACCGTTCCTTTAATCCGCGAAGAATGGAAACCGTATCTTCCACCGTGGGTTCCCCCACCAAAACGGGCTGAAAACGGCGTTCCAGCGCAGGGTCCTTTTCAATATATTTGCGATATTCGTCTAGCGTGGTTGCGCCGATACAATGCAGTTCCCCACGCGCAAGCATGGGCTTTAATAAATTGCCCGCATCCATGGCGCCATCCGTTTTTCCTGCACCGACCACGGTATGCAATTCATCAATGAACAGTAAAATTTTGCCTTCGCTTTTCTTAATTTCCGAAAGTACCGCTTTTAACCGTTCTTCAAATTCCCCACGGAATTTTGCGCCTGCAATCAGTGCCCCCATATCCAAGGAAAACACCTTTCTATCCTTTAAGGATGCGGGAACGTCCCCTTTCAAAATACGGATGGCAAGCCCTTCGGCAATGGCGGTTTTACCAACGCCCGGCTCCCCAATAAGCACCGGATTGTTTTTGGTTTTACGGGATAAAATGCGGATTACACTGCGGATTTCGGATTCCCTGCCAATCACGGGGTCAATTTTATGATTTTTGGCAAGTTCTACTAAATCCTGCCCGTATTTGGATAATACGTCGTACGTATCTTCGGGATTTTCCCCCGTTACACGGGTATTTCCGCGCACCTTAGATAGGGCGGAAAGAAAAGCGGATTCTTCCACCCCGTGGGCGGAAAACATCTTTTTTAGTGCTTCTGCTTTCATCAATGCAAGGAATAAATGTTCTACCGAAACGTATTCATCCTTCATTTCCTTTGCTTTATTTTCGGCTTGATCCAAAGTTTTTTGCAGGGAAGGGGAAAGATACTGCGTTCCAGCCCCCGAAACACGTGGCAGTTTTTCCACTTCCTCTTTCAACGCGGCGGCAAAAGCAGATGCGTTTACCCCTGCGCGGGTTAAAAGGGTGGAAATTAAACCACCTTCCGCCAAAACAAGTGCATAGGCAAGGTGTACTTCCTTAATTTCGGGATTCCCGTATTCGCGCGCCAATTTTTCGCACGCTTGTAACGCTTCTAAACTTTTTTGTGTAAAACGGTTTGCGTTCATATCTATTACCTCCTATTCGGTATTACCACGGGCGAATATACGCCCCTTTTACGCTTTTTGCGGCCATTAAGCCGTTTTCCCCACGGGCTTCAGCGCTAAAATATACGTCTAAAAGCGCCTTGATGCCTTTTACGTATGCGGAAAGTTTTTCGCTAACTGCTTGCGTATCCCCCACGGGGTACGGAAGTACGCGTACGTATCTGCCTTCTTCTATGGAAGAATTGATATTCCCCTGCTTTTTTTCTTCCCCGTCAAACCAAAGGAAAAAACGGGCAAAGTGGTTTAGCAAGCCTTCGTTTTGGGTGCGAAGGGAAACGCGCAACTCCCCTAAATCCTGCCCCCGTTCATACAGCACAAGGGCAAACCGCACGCTGGGATTGTAGCGATAGGTGATGGCGGATTGCAAGTCTATCGCACCCGCACTACGCCCCGTAAGGCGCAAGGCAGTATCCTGAAACATACTTTCCAGTGCGGAAAATAAACTTTGCATGCGCATATGTGGGGTTGTGCATGCCAAATGCTCGGCTAAAATTTCGTTAATCAAGTGGCTGCGCGAAACACCTTTTAAGTAAGCGGCGTTATCCACCGCACGAACCACCTCGTCAGATAAAACCAAACTGTAAACGCTTTTCATACGTAATACCTCACTTCCCTTTTATTATACCCCATTTTCAAAACTTGTCAAGCAAATTATATAATTTTATTTGCAAATTATGAATAATTTTTTACGAGAATTAAAAACGCCTTCCGCAAAAACACAAAACTTACTGAAACACAACGACCTACATAAAAAATAAAACTCGGCTTTGATAAGCCGAGTTTTTCTTTTACACGCGTACGCGCGACTTATAAATATAGAATCTTATGGCAATTTTTGCAAGCGCCTACCTTTTCCTTTTTAATTTCGCCAAGTTCCTGCAAGGAAAATTCCATACCGCAGGCGGGGCAGTTTTTGCTGTTTTCGGGAAATTCGCAAACAATGGGGAACGGAACTTTATCGTTACGGCGCTCTTCGTACATTTGCATTACCTTTGCGGGAACTGCCTTTTTCAAACCTTCCAATTCCTTTGCAAGGGCTTCCCTTTCTGCCTTTACTTCATCACGTGCTTGATTATACAGCAATCCGTTTTCCTTATACAAAATTTTGGCTTGCTGGGTTTTCTTTTTCAAATCTTCGTACGCGGCAACGATTTCCGAAATGGTTTCTTCCAAATTTTTCAGTTCCTGCGCCATTGCAAGGATGCTGCCTTCCACTTCCTTTGCCTTTTTTTGCACGTAGGAAATTTCGTCTTCTCCCGTTTCTTCTACGTCTTCGTATTCCGAAACGGCTTTAATCAGCCCGTTTTGCGCTTCAGCAAGCATCTTATATTTTTGGGTGCATTCCTGCGCTTTTGCTTCCAACGATTGCGTAGTTTCAGCAACGCCGTCTAAAAACTTTTTAGCCGTAAGCGCCTTTTTACGCGCGGGGTTGCCTGCCAGATCGCGCTCTATTTTATAAAGCTTTGCGTCCGTTTCCTGATACTTCAAAATTGCTTCCATCATAATATTTATACCTCCTTACAGCAAATCTTCTTCCACAAAATATTCGGTGGGAAGACCGCCCAGATGATGATTGATAAGATTAAAAAATTGATTGAATCCGTAATTTTCCGCGCTGTAATGGGTAACCTGCATCACGGCAATTCCCCGTTGATGTGATTCCAACAACACGTGGTGGGCAAAATCCGAAGAAACCATCAGTTCTGCCCCGTTATCTATAGCAAGTTGCAGTTCTTCCATTCCGCCGCCGCCACCGCAAAAGGATGCCACACGGGTTATAATGCGTTCGGTATTACCGTAACACAAAACCCTGCTGCTACCCGTTGCTTTTTTATAGCGTTGCACCAGATTTTTTAACAGGGAACCGCCCATTTCGGTCAGTCTGCCATATCCAACATCCCCTTCCATCGGGATTAAAATGCGCGAATTTTTACCGAAAATGCTTGCCAAAGCGGCATCTATACCGCAAGGGGCAGCATCTAAGTTTAAGTGCATGCTATACACCGCAATCCCTTGCCGAATGGCGTCCGTAAGGGCGCGACCAAGGGGATTTTTTCCCGTAACCGCAGATACGGGGCGGTAAATAGCGGGATGATGCGTTACAATCATATCCGCATTTACGGCGATTGCCCTTTCTACCGCACGTTCGGAAAAGTCCAAGGAAAACAGGATTTTTTCCACCCGTTCCTTACCTTCCACAATCAGACCACTGTTATCGTATCCGTTTACTGCCTTTACAAAAGCCTGCGAATACGAAAGGGGAGCAAAGCGTTCTAAAATTTCAATAACTTTTTTTGTTTCCATAGGTAAGAAGTTCCTCCGTTTCGCGCAGTTTTTCGGTCAACGCTTCTTTATTCGTGGCAGTTTTTAAGGCAGAAAGCAACACTTCCCTGCGCTCGGTTAAAATGCGTGTAAACACGGGGGGAAAATCCCTTAACACATCCCTGCCGTAGCGGTATTCCATATCCGAATACCCATTATCCCCAGCCCCTTTTTCTGCAACGATAAGGTAATAATACTTGCCTTCGGCAGCAAACAGGGTATCTGCCTTGATTTGGTAAGAAAGTTGATTTAGCAACCTTCTTACCCCCTCCTCATCCTTCATGGGTTGCAAAACCAAACGGAAGGGTAAGGTGTATGCAGTTTGTAAAATTTTAATAATTTCCATACCGCCCATACCCGCAATCAAAATCTGATCACATTCTGCGTGGGCGGAAACAATCCCGTCTGCAACAACGCCCGTTGCCCTTTTCCCAAAGGGAGCAAGTAGCATTTGGGCTTTTTTCAGGCAAAGGGGGGATACATCCGAATACACGGCGCGTTGGGCAATCCCCATGGATAGCGCTGCATCCGTCATAACACCGTGATCACAACCTACGTCCCCAAACACAGTACAGGGGGCAAGGTGCGATATAATTACCTTTTGCCTTTCGGTTTTCATCTTATTCCAAAAAATCCTTCAAATATTTTCTTCTGCTGGGTTGGCGCAGTTTACGAAGTGCTTTCGCCTCTATCTGGCGGATACGTTCACGGGTAACGTTAAATTCCTTACCTACTTCCTCCAAAGTTCTGGGGCGACCGTCATCAATGCCGTAGCGAAGACGCAACACCTTTTCTTCACGGGGGGTTAAGGTATCCAACACGCTAAGAAGCTGCTCCTTCAGCATGGCAAACGCCACCGAATCACTGGGGGCTGCTGCCGTTTCGTCCTCCAAAAAGTCCCCTAAATGGCTATCTTCCTCCTCCCCGATAGGCGTTTCCAAAGAAACGGGGTCCTGTGCAATTTTTTGAATTTCACATACACGTTCTTCGCTGACACCCATTTCCTTTGCAATTTCCGCCGGGGTGGGATCTCTGCCCAGTTCTTGCAACAGCATGCGCGCAACGCGCGTTTGGCGGTGGATAGTTTCCACCATATGTACGGGAATACGAATGGTGCGCGCCTGGTCTGCAATCGCACGGGTAATCGCCTGGCGAATCCACCAAGTTGCGTAGGTGGAAAACTTAAATCCCTTGGTGTAGTCAAATTTTTCCACCGCTTTCATCAAGCCCAGGTTTCCTTCCTGAATTAAATCCAGAAAAAGCATGCCCCTGCCCACGTACCGTTTGGCAATGGAAACAACCAAACGCAGGTTTGCTTCGGATAAACGCTGTTTCGCCTCCTCATCCCCTTCCATCATACGGCGGGCAAGATCTACTTCTTCTTCGGGTCCAAGCAAAGGCACGCGCCCGATATCCTTTAAGTACATCTTTACGGGGTCGTCCATCTTAATTTCTTTCAAAAGCTGTTCGTATAAATCCTTTTCGCGTTCGTATTCGTTGAAAATTTGAATACCCGCTTCTTCAATGGACTTAAAAACAAAGTCTATCTGGTTGGGTTCCGCACCCACTTTATCCAGTTTATCGCACAATGCTTCGTTAGAAATACTGCCCTTTTGCTTGTTTTCCTGAATAATCAGTTTTACAAGTTCTGCTAAATTTTGTTCGGTAATTGCCATCTTGATTCCTCCTTTACGGTTAAGAAAGCTTTTTCAGTTGAACCGTCCGTTTTTGTAAATACACGGCAAGTTCTTTGCGTTTTTCGTTGTCCGTTTCTTGCTTGAACGCTTTGGTCAAGGCATCAATTTCACTTTGCAAAAACGCCCGTTTTACGCTTTTCACACAGTCTGCATAATACTTTTTGGCAGTTAAATAATCCTGCCCGTCCCGACTGCTTTCCGCAAACACGGCGTCCAATTCCGCGTGGTCGCCCTCCTCCAAAACGTCGTATAGCATAGATGCGTTGGGGACTTCCCCCGCGGCAAATTTTTCGTATAAATAGTCTGCAATCATGCGGTGTACGGGGTGGGAAAAATCCAAATCCTGCACATCCTTTTGATTTGCAAATTTTTTACCCGTTAGCAGTGCGTAAAGAATAAAACGCACGGCGGCTGTGGTGGCATCCCCTGCGGTGGAGGAAATAGGTACGGCAGGGGTAGGTTCCCCCTTTTTCTGCTTTTCTTTTTCCCTATCCGCATCCCGTGCAAGGGATTCGTAAGAAATACCCGTTTCTTCGCGCAGGGTTTTTAGTAGTTCTTCCTTTACAAAGTTATCCTTTACGTTTCTTACGATTTCCAAGGCTTCACTTAAATAATCGCGGCGACCGTCCGTGGTCGTTAAATCATATTTCCGCTTTAAGGCAAGCAACTTAAAATCAATCAGCGGCAAGCTTTCGCTTAAAATTTTGCGGTAAGCATCCGCCCCTTTTTTCTGAATTACGTCGTCGGGGTCCATACCTTCGGGCATAATGGCAACTTTTACCTTTAATCCTTCGCTTTCCAAAATTTCCAAACCGCGCAAGGTTGCGTTTTGCCCGGCAAAATCCCCGTCATAACTGATAATCACGGTATCTACGTACCGTTTTACCATACGCGCCTGATCCGAAGTAAGCGCAGTGCCCATGCTGGCAACCACGTTGCAAAACCCTGCGGCGTACAGGGAAATGGTATCCATATACCCTTCCACAATCACAATTTCGTTTAAGCCTTGTTCGTTTTTTAATTTTTTTACAAGGTTTAGATTATACAACGTTTTGCGCTTTTGAAACAGGTCGGTTTCCTGCGTATTTTTATATTTGGCAAACTGCGGCTTTTTCTCCATCAGTCTACCGCCAAAGGCAACCACTTCCCCCATCTGATTGATAACGGGAACGATAAGTCTACCCCCAAGCGCGTCGTACACCCTGCCGTTCTTTTCCCCGGCAACGCCCGCTTTAAGCATTTCTTCCTTTTTATACCCTTTTTGGGTTAAATAAGAAATTAAGGATTCAAAATCGGGAGAAGCACCCAAGCCAAAACGCTTCATGGTTTTTTCATCCACGCCCCGCCCCGATAAGTAATCGCGAAAAGGCTTGCCCCCATCTGCGTGCAAATTTGCCGCGTAGAAGCGCGCTGTTTCCTTCATCATGGTAAGCGCACGGTCCTTTTCCCGGCGCTCCTTTTGTACGCGCTCGGCATCATACGAACTTTCGGGCACTTCCATCCCTACCTTTTCGGCAAGCAAACGCACGGCATCTATAAACGAAAGGGATTCGTATTCTTGCACGAATTTAATTACGTCCCCGCCCGTGTGGCAACCGAAACAATGATAAAACTGCCCGTCCTGATTGATGGAAAAGGAGGGGGTGCGTTCATGGTGAAAGGGACAGCAAGCCCAGTGGTTTCCACCGTTCTTTTTTACGGGAATATACGAACCGATAACCTGCACGATATCCGTTTTGCTTTTCAGTTGTTCCATAAAGGCTTTATCAATGCCGTTTGCCACGGTTCGTTACCTCCTTCAAAAATTTTCAATAGAATGTATACTGCGTTGCATTTTCCATGCTATGCAAGCGCGGATTGCTATTACTTGGTAAAAAGCCAACTTTTGGGGATAAAAAGCGAGCGGAAAACGTGTTCGGCGTAGCGGTCGGTCATACTGGAAAGATAGTCGCAAATTGCACGCGTTATCCCCTCCCTTTCTACAATTTCGCGGTAGAAAGCAGGCAGTTTATCCACATTGGTTTTATAATAATTGAACATAGATTCCAGCATGCGGTTTGCCTTTTCTTCTTCCGCCATGCTGGAAGGTGTGATATACACGGTTTGAAATAAAAAGGAGCGCAATTCGTTCAGCGCGGATAGCACTTCTTCTTCCATTTCCACAAAAGGCTGACCGTTGGATTTGCGGTACACCGACCAAATCATACTGTTGATGCGCGCGGAAGAGGATTCCCCTAATATTTTTAATGCGTTTTGGGGTAAATCTTCGCGTTTCAGCACGCCTGCACGCAGCGCATCGTCCACGTCGTGCGTAACGTATGCGATACGGTCTGCAAAAGAAACGGCCTTTCCTTCCAGCGTTGCGGGATTGCCGCTTTTGCGGTGATGCAAAATTCCGTCCCGTACTTCTTTGGTCAGGTTTAACCCCTTGCCTTCGCGTTCTAACAGTTCCACAACCCTAACGGATTGTTCGTTGTGCGCAAAGCCCCCCCCCGAAAGGCGGTTTAGTACACGTTCGCCGGCATGTCCAAACGGGGTGTGTCCTAAATCGTGCCCCAGGGAGATTGCCTCTGCTAAATCTTCATTCAAGCGCAGACAGCGCGCAATGGCACGGGCAATTTGGGCTACGTCCAACGTATGCGAAAGACGGGTTCGGTAATGATCCCCTTCGGGGGATAAAAACACCTGCGTTTTATTTTTTAACCTGCGAAAGGCTTTGCAGTGCAAAATCCTATCCCTATCGCGCTGAAAATCCGTACGCATAGGGCAAGGGGATTCCTCCCTTTCCCGTCCTTGCGTTTTTTCCGAAAAAGTTGCGTATGGGGATAAAAACCGTTCTTCAATTTCGTACGTCAGTTCTTTCACAGGGGCGCCCTCCTACTTAAAACAAGGAAACCTTGGAAGTAATATCAAACGCACGCCAAGGGATAAGTTCCTTGGGCGGTTCGGATAAAAACACCAGCCGTTCTTTGGTAACGGGATGGGTAAACTTTAAGGAATACGCATAAAGGGCAAGATTGCCTTTTACCGCTTTTTCTCCACCGTATTTCATATCCCCGAACACGGGAACGTTTTGACCCGCCATCTGTACGCGAATTTGATGACTTCTGCCCGTGAAAAGGCGCACTTCCACCAAAGAGTATTTGCCCTTTTCTTCTAGCACGCGGTAACTGAGTTCCGCACGTTTTGCCCCTTCGGTAGTTTCCGAACAAAGGTATACTTGGTTGGTGATGGGATTCTTTTTTAAGTAATTTACAAGCGTTCCCCTTTCCTTTTTGGGCGTGCCCACCAAAACGGTGAGGTATTTCTTTTCAAAATCCCCCGCTTTCATTTGTTCGGTCAACCTTGCCGCCGCCTTAGAGGTTTTGGCAAATACCATTACACCCCCCGTGGGGCGATCCAAACGGTGCACCAAACCAACGAATGCCTCGCCCGGCTTTTCGTATACCGTTTTAATATAATTTTTTACCGCCGAAAGCAAATCGGGGTCCTTGGTCGCATCTTCGCACGTGGGCATGTTTTGGGGTTTTTCCACCACGATAATATGATTATCTTCGTATAAAATTTCAAAGCCGAAATTATCCACGGTACATCATTCCTCCTGCCCCGCAAGGCAAAACGATTCCTTCTTCGGTGGGAAGTCCCACTTCGTACGCATCGCATTCCCCGTTAAACGTAGGAAGGGCAAGCGTTAAAATGTTTTTCAAAACTGCGGGTTGCAATCCCGTAGTGTAAGCGTTAATTAAAAAGAACAAAGGGTCATCCGAAAGCACTTGCGAACACAGGGTTACCAAATCGTATAAACCGCTTTCAATTTTCCACGTTTCGCCGTTCGGGCCGCGCCCGTACGAAGGGGGATCCATAATCACCGCATCGTACTTTCTGCCGCGGCGGATTTCCCTTTGCACAAACTTAAAACAGTCATCCACAATATAGCGCACCGAACCTTCGGGCACTTTGGAAAGACGGACGTTTTCCCCTGCGCGTTCCACCATATTTTTGGCGGCGTCCACGTGGCAAACCTTTGCGCCCGCCTTGGCACAAGCCACCGTAGCGCCCCCCGTATAAGCAAACAGGTTCAGTACCGAAACTTCCTTTCCCTGCTTTTTACGGTTTTCAATCAAACGGCGCATTACGTCCCAATTCGCCGCCTGTTCGGGGAAAAGCCCCGTATGCTTAAACCCCATGGGTTTTACGCGGAAGGAACAGTCTTTATACGAAACCGTCCACTCCTCGGGCATCTTTTTTAAGGTTTTCCATCTGCCACCGCCCGTTTCGCTGCGTTCGTAATACGCGGAAAGCCCCGGGTAGGTTTTGAAATCAAACTTGGCGGGCCAAATCACCTGCGGGTCGGGACGAAGCAAAATTACGTCCTTCCACCGTTCCAGTTTGTACCCATCCCCCGTGGCAATTACCGAATAATCCTTCCATTCGTTTGCAACGTGCATAGGTTATACCTTTTTTACGGTTACGGTAACGGCGGCGCCATTGATTTCCAAATCCTTGGTAAATCCGCCTTCTGCACCCGTAAATCCATCTGCCAAAACCGCAACTGCAAGTTCTTCCCCGCAAAGGGTAATAAGTTCGTTTACGCTTTCGGATTCGCTTACCACGCTTAAAAGGATGTGGTCGGTAACTTCAAATCCCGCTTCCTTACGCATGGTTTGCACCTTGCTGATAAGTTCGCGCAAGTTCCCTTCACGGATGAGTTCGGGGGTAAGCGCGGTGGGCATTGCTACCGCGATACCGCGGTCTTCCGCAACCGCAAAACCTTCGGCTGCCTTAACGGTAATCAGTAAATCATCTTTTTCCAAAATTACGTCATCCCCACCAAGGTTTACGGTGTACGCACCCTTGCTTACGGCATCCACAACTTCCTTTCCGTTGCAAGTAGCAAGGAACGTGCGGATATCGTTTAATTTTTTGCCGTATTTGGGTCCAAGCGTTTTTAATTGGGGTTTTAATTCATAAGTGATTAAATCCGAACTTGCGGAAGTAACCTCTACTTCCTTCACGTTCAGTTCGTCCTTCAAAATTTCCTTGGTTTCTTCCCCGATATTTAAGTCGCGGTCGGTAGAAACAATCAGTTTGGATAAGGGTTGGCGGTTTTTAATTGCGGATGCGTTTCTTGCCGCCCTGCCAAGCACTACCACTTCCAACGTTTCACGCATGCTCTTTTCCAAATCCTTATCAATAAAGGATTCTTCCGCTTGGGGATAGGAGCAAAGGTGTACCGAAAGGGGTGCATCCTTATCAAATTGGGGAACCAAGTTTTGATAGATGGATTCCGCCATAAAGGGAACGTAGGGCGCGATTACTTTTGCCAAAGTGGTAAGAACGTGGTACAGGGTGGTATACGCCGCAATCTTATCTTGGGTCATATCCTTGCCCCAGTAACGTTCACGGCCACGGCGCACGTACCAGTTGGAAAGTTCATCCGTAAAGTCTGCAATCGCACGGGCACTATCCGTAATGTTGTATTCATCTAACTTCTTCGCGGTATCTTTTACCAAGGAGTGCAATTTGGAAAGCACCCAACGGTCCATACGGCTTAAAGCGCATTTTTTCAAATCGTACTTGGTGGGGTCAAACCCGTCAATTTCTGCGTAAAGGGTAAAGAATGCGTAAGTGTTCCAAAGCGTACCCATAAATTTACGTTGCGCTTCGCTAACCGCTTCTTCCCCGAAACGGGAAGGAATCCAGGGTGCGGAGGAGGTGTAGAAATACCAACGAACTGCGTCTGCCCCTTGTTTATCCAAAACCGTCCAAGGATCCACAACATTGCCCTTGTGCTTACTCATCTTAATCCCGTTTTTATCGTTTACGTGTCCAAGCACAATACAATTCTTAAACGGAGATTTACCAAACAGTAAAGTAGATACGGTAAGCAAGGTATAGAACCAACCGCGCGTTTGGTCAACTGCTTCGCTAATGAAATCCGCAGGGAAACGCTTTTCAAACAGTTCTTTATTTTCAAAGGGGTAGTGGTATTGCGCAAAGGGCATGCTGCCGCTATCAAACCAGCAGTCAATAACTTCGGGCACGCGTTGCATTTTTCCGCCGCACTTTTCACAGGTACAAGTTAAACTGTCCAGATAGGGGCGGTGCAATTCAATATCCCCCGTAATGCCGCAGCGTTCGCGCAGTTCATCCTTACTGCCGATTACGTGAATTTCCCCACAATCCGCGCACTTCCATACGGGCAGGGGGGTACCCCAGTAACGTTCACGGGATAAGCCCCAGTCAATTACGTTTTCCAAGAAGTTCCCCATACGCCCCGTACCGATGGATTCGGGAAGCCAGTTTACCGAGTTGTTAGATGCAATTAACTGATCCTTAATTGCGGTTACGCGGATAAACCAGCTGTGGCGTGCGTAGTACAACAGGGGCGTATCGCAACGCCAGCAGAAAGGATAGCTGTGTTCGTACAACGCGTCCTTTAACAGCATTCCGTTTTCTTTTAAGTCTTTGATAATAAACTTATCCGCATCCTTAACGAACATGCCTGCGTAAGCGCCCGCGCTTTCCTTAAAGCAACCGCGGTCGTTTACCAATTGCACGAAAGGCAGGTTGTAAATTTTACCCACGCGCGCGTCGTCTTCACCAAACGCGGGGGCGTTGTGTACGATACCCGTACCATCCGTAAGCGTTACGTAATTATCGCAAGTTACAAAGTAGCCCTTTTCCTTAAAGGTGCCAACCGCAAAGGGGTACAGGGGTTCGTATTCCACGTATTCGTATTCCTTACCCGTTTTTACGGATAACGTTTCGTACGTTTCAAAAAGGGAGGAAACCAGCGCTTCCGCCATGATGTATACTTCCCCGTTTTCTACCTTGATTTCCACGTAGTTTTCCTGCGGATTTACGCAAAGGGCTACGTTGGAAGGCAACGTCCAAGGGGTGGTGGTCCAAGCAAGGAAATACTTGTTTTCTTCCCCCTTAACACGGAATTTTACGAAAACGGATTTTTCCTTTACGTCCTTATACCCTTGCGCTACTTCGTGCGAAGCAAGGGCGGTTCCGCAACGGGGGCAGTAAGGAACGATTTTATGACCTTGGTAAAGCAGTCCCTTTTTCCAGATTTCTTTCAGCGCCCACCATTCGGATTCAATATAGTCGTCGTGATAGGTTACGTAGGGGTTTTCCATATCCGCCCAAAAACCTACGCGGTCGCTCATCTTTTCCCATTCGGATTTATACTTCCAAACGCTTTCCTTACACTTACCGATAAAGGGTTCAATACCGTACGTTTCAATTTCCTTTTTGCCGTCCAAGCCCAAAAGTTTTTCCACTTCCAGTTCCACGGGAAGTCCGTGGGTATCCCAGCCTGCTTTACGGGAAACGTCGTACCCTTGCATGGTTTTATAGCGCGGAATAATATCCTTCATAACACGCGTTAAAATGTGCCCGATATGGGGTTTGCCGTTTGCGGTGGGCGGTCCGTCGTAAAAAGTGAAGGTTTGCTTACCTTCGGTTTCTTCCATCACCCGTTCAAAAACGCGGTTTTCCTTCCAGAAATCCAGCACTTCCTTTTCGCGGTCCAAGAAATTCATGCCCGTGTCTACTTTGCGATACATATACGCTTTTTCCTCCTCGCACTTACTGCGGTTTTTCCTTGTTTTTTTAGGAAACTTCCGTTTGGAAAGTTCCTTTTTGCTTGTGGGGTTTTGCCTTTACGCGTACGCGCGATTGTAATACGCGTTTGCACGCATATCTGCGCGCCCACGCGCGAAAAAGACAAGGCCCTTGCCTTTTTTTGCAAGACCCCATCCCCGGTAAACGGATAAAAATATTATCCGCGGTTGTATATTTTGGGCGAAAAAAACGCGTCCGTAATTTTCACCCCGATTTTTCAAAAGGGCTGTGCATCCTTCTTTGACCGATTGGACCGGGCCGGCACCCCGACAGGTAACTCCGATAAAGCTACCTTATGGCACACGGGCACTTCCACTTAGTGCTGCTGCATCCCTGCCCTGACACGGTTCACGGCTACCCGTTGCATAAGACCTTACCATCAATATCCCTTATCGGTTCCAGCGCCCCACCCAAGGGGCCGGGGAAGGCGTTCGGCTCTGCTATAGCGGATTGCAGATGCAGGGCACCGCTAACTCCCCACCTAGCACAGCACAAGGATTATACCCTATTTTTTTGCTTTTGGCAAGTGTTTTTTGGGTTCTTTCGGCTTTTTTCCGTAGGAAAAGCAGGTTTTTTGGAAATAAAAAATAAAAATTTTTGTCTTTCACCTTAAATCGCTTGACAATCTTTAATAGCAATAGTAGAATTACAAACAAATGTTTTTTATTTTTTGGGGGGCGGAAAGAAAATGATTTTGCGTTATGACGGCAGTGAAAACGGCTTTTTTACCGCCTGTTATACATCTTACAAAAACGGGGTTCTTCCCACCCGGATTTTACGCGGTAGCAACGCCACCGCCCCCAAAAAACAGATTTGGGAGATACAAACGGACAGTGAAAAAGCAAACGCTTTTCGCGCCCTGTTACGGGGCGTTTCCCCCACGGCATTAGGGGAAATTGCACTGGCTTTGCGCCGTTTGCAAGACGGGGTTCCGCTAACGGTAATGCAGTACGCTTTTGCACTTTTATCGGGCAAAAATCAGGGGAAACTTTTACAAAAAAACACCCCGTCCGCCTTTACGCAATCCCTGCAAATGGTTAAACTGGAACTATATAGATATGGCGGAATTTTAAGTTTTTCGCAAAAAAACGGGGGTTTTTATGCTACCTGCGCACCCTTAGACGATATTGTGGACCTGTTATTGATTTCCGCAAGCCGCCAATATTCCCAACCCCTTTTTATCACGGATGAAAAACGGAAAAAAACTGTTCTTTGGCAGGGCGAACACTTTATAATTTCCCACCAGGGAAAGGAAGTTTTATGTGAAGAAAACGCCACCTTTTCCACCCTGATTGACTATCTTACACCAAAGAAAACACCGCCCAAGGTTACACAACTTTGCCTGTTTTCGCCGCCCGAAGAATATCCAGAAAACAAATCTTACAGCACCCTTTGCGGCACTTTTTACCCAGTAAAAAAAGAGCGTTTTTTGTAAAAGAACAAAACTTTCCGTTTTTTTATTTTTCTACAAAAAACGACAAAAACAAACATTTGTTATATTATTTTATTAAGGCGGCGGTGCATTTTGCACTGCCGCCTTGGTTTTTTATTATTTCTTCTGTAACAAACAAAACCCCAAAAAACCTGTTTGTTTTTTATTTTTCTTTTTCCTTATTGCAAAAGCCGCCACCGAAAAACGTGGGGTAACAGCCAAAAAATCAAGACTTATTTCCCTTTTTTTGTACGAAAATCCACCGCTCTTTTTTTACCGCGGAAGGTATCCGACTTTGGCTTACCGTGCGAAAATTCGGGCATGCCTTTGGGTTTTTCTTTTCCGCCCCTGCGGTCATCTTTTCCCTTTTGCAGGGGTTTTTCCTGCCGTTTTTCTGCCCGAAAACCGCCCTTTTGCAATCTTTTTCCCTCTCCGCGGAAAGCAAATTTTCCGCGCGTAGGCAGTTCTTCCGCATAAGAAACACAGCAGGGTAATTTCCCTTCTTTTGCCGTAGCGCCGATTTCAGAAAGCAAGCGCAAATATTCCCCTTTTTGCGGGGGTGTGTTGATAAAGGTAACCGCACTGCCCGATTTGCCTGCACGTGCCGTTCTGCCCACGCGGTGCGCAAAAATTTCCGCACTTTGGGGCATATCGTAATTGATTACCACGGCTACGTCCCGAATATCTATTCCGCGGGCAGCAACGTCCGTTGCAACCAAAATACCGCCGCGCGCCTTCATTTCTTCCATAGCCCGAATCCGCCGCGGTTGGGGGATTTCCCCGTGTATCAACCCGTGCACAATCCCTTCTGCCGCCAATGCCGCAGAAAGGGCATCTGCCATTTTTTTGGTATTACAAAATACCAAGGCGGTTTGTGGGCGAAATTTTGCAAGATATTCCTTTAACCCCTGCAACTTATCCTTTCTGCCCACCGTGTAATAAGTATGATAAATGGGCAGTGTTTTAGGAGCGACTTCAACCACTACGGGATTTTTCAAATACGCCGCCGCTAATTTTTTTACACTTTCGGGCATTGTGGCACTAAGCATCAGCGTTTGACGTTCGGGATTCACCTTTTTCAAAACGCCCTCTATTTCCTTTTGAAAGCCCATAGAAAGCATTTCGTCTGCCTCGTCAAACACCAAAGTTTTTACACCGCCCAACTTTAATACGCGGCGGTCAATATGATCCAAAATCCGTCCGGGAGTACCCACAACAATCCGCGCACCCTTTTTCAAATCGTGAATCTGTTGCACCATTCCTTCCCCACCGTACACGGCAACCGCGCGGCAGCCTTCCTTTTTTATACACAGTTTCCGAAATTCTTTTACCGTTTGCACGCACAGTTCGCGCGTGGGGCAAATCACTAAAATTTGGGTGGCACGGTCTTCGGTATTCAAGCGCATTAACGCAGGCAGGGCAAACGCAAAAGTTTTTCCGCTGCCCGTTTCCGAACGCGCCAACACGTCTACCCCTTGCATAGCAAGGGGAATCACCTTTTCCTGCACTTCGGTACACCGAGTGAGATTTAATTCGTTTAAGGCAAATACATATTCTTCGGCAAGATTTAATTCATCAAATTGCATCGCTTTCTTCCTTCAGCAAATTGTTCATTGCTTGCTTTAAGTGTTTCACGGTATCTGACGGCAGGGCGGTATATACCGTTTCCGTTTTTGCGGCAAGTTCTCCGGCTTTACCTGCCACAAAGCAAGCGGCAGCCAAAACTTCGGCTTTGGATAAATCCAGTTCCCGTGCACGGGTAAACATGCCGGCGGCAATGCCAAGCAGCACGTCCCCACTGCCCCCTTTCGCCATTGCGGATGAACCTGCCACGGAAAGGTAACACTGTTCCCCATCCGAAATCAGGGTTGCCGCACCTTTTAACAGGCAAACAGCACCGGTTTCTTTACAAAAGGAAGTCAACGCCGTATAAGGGTCGGACAACACTTCCGTTACCGTTTTTCCCGTTAAACGGGAAAATTCTGCAGGGTGCGGCGTTAAAACAACCCTTGCGGTTGCACTTTTCAGCACGCCTGCCCCATATTGCGCAAGCGCATTCAACCCATCCGCATCCACAATCAGTGTACCCGTAAAATGCTTTAATAAATAACACACCACACGGTAAGTATGCTTGCTTACCCCCATCCCTGCCCCCACGGCAATCACGCGCGAACGGTTGCAAAGAGCGGAATAAAACCTTTTGGAAAAAGCAATTTTTCCGCGTTTTTCGGGGCTTTCCGTTAAAATCAGTTCGGGAGCACCTTGCCCGGCAAGCGAAAGAACTTCCCTTATAGAACAAAGTTCGGCGTACCCCGCACCCGTAAGAAGGGCGGAAAGAGATGCCGAAGCCAGCCTTGCCGCACCCGAATATTCCTTGCTGCCCGCAATTAGCGTAGCCCTGCCGTGGCTGCCTTTGTGCAAGTTTCGTTTTAAGGGGGGAAAGGCTTTTTTTACCAGCGATTCTTCCACAATTTGCGCTTGCGGATTACCGCCGATACGAATGGGAAGCAGAGTCAGCGTGCCGCACGTATCCATCCCATCCCCTAAAAAATGCCCAAACTTATATCCTTCTATCGCAAAAGTTTGGGTGGCTTTTACCGCATATTTCCCCTCCCCCGTATCCGCGTTTAGACCTGCGGGGATATCCACTGCGTAAAGGGGAATTTCCTTTTGGATTTCGTTTAAGGTTTGCAGTACGGCTTTACATTCCCCCTTGGGTTCGCCCGAAAAGCCCGTACCCATAAAACATTCCACAACGGCGGTATATTTGCCCTTTGCAAGGAGGGGTTCCCATTCCCCCGGATATTCGGCATAAGCGCGTGCCGTTTCTTCGGTTTTGGGGGGAGCAACCGCATATACCGCTACGGGAATTTTACGCCCGAACAGTTCACGGGCTATCACATATCCGTCCCCACCGTTATTACCGCCGCCGCATACCACAAGCACGCGGTCTTCCGGAGTTACGGGCAGGGCAGCCGCTACTGCCTTTCCTGCGGCAAGCATCATATCGTAATAACCGTAGCCCAAGCCGTTCGCCTGCCCTTCGGCAAGTTTCATACCCGCTGCGGAATAAACTTTATTCCCACACATCTTCCCCTTCTCCTTTCAAGGACTGCAATGCAGAATTTATCGCATCCCCCGTAAATCCTTTGCCCAGCAAATACCGGTACGCCTTTTGCAAGATTTCCTTGGTGATTTCTTTGCCGCGAAGATACGCGGAAAGTGCGGCTATGGCACCTGCGCTTTCATCCGCCGCCGATAATGCTGCGGTGATATCCCCATCCGAAACACCCTTTGCACGCAATTCCGCCCTCAACATTCGGCTTCCCTTTTTGTGCGCATGGGAGAGCACGTATTCACGGGCGAACTCTGCATCATCCACGTAGCCGTATTCTTTTAATCGGGCAATCGCATCCCCTATCACCGTTGCGGCGTACCCCTTTTCTTGCAAACGAAGGGCAACTTCTTTTTCGGTTTTTGCGCTTACCGAAAGCAAGGAAACCGCCTTTGCAAAGGCTTTATCCTTTTCTGCCGCAAACTGAATTTCGGCAAGGCGTTCCTTGGTGATTTCCATTCCCGTTTTTAAGCGGTTTTCCGCAAGAGTAACAAAATCCAAGCCACAGAAAAACCGCCCGTCTAAATATACGTTGACGCGCGTTTTATCCTTTGCTTGGGGGGTAATTTCGGTGATAATTGCCATATTCTGTTCCCTTACGATAAAACGGGTTGCAGGAGCAACCCGTGTAGTTAAAATCTAAAATATTCTTCGCGCTCCACACAGCAAGAAACCTTGCCGAGCAGCGCATCCGTAATGCGTAAAAACAAGTTTTGTGCGTTTTCCGTTCTAACGGGAAAGCGCGCGGTGATTTCTTCCGCATAATCGTATTCGGGGGTAAGATTTTCGCGTTCCGCCACTTTACGAAAAGCATCCGAAAGGTCATACGAAAACCGCACCGCACAAAAAGCGGCAAGCGCGCTTTCCTTAATTTCGTTTGCATCCAAAGAAAGCCCTGCGGCGTACGCATACGCGCGCACCAAACCGCCGGCACCAAGTTTAATACCGCCAAAATACCGAACTACGGCAACGCCCGTTTCCTTAACGCCTTTGTTTTTCAGTACTTCCAAAATGGGGATTCCCGCAGTACCCTGCGGCTCCCCATCATCCGAATAGCGCATAACATTGCCCGCTTTATCTGCAATAAACGCGTAACAAACGTGCGTGGCAAGCGAATGTTCCTTGCGAATTTTTGCAATTTCCGCGCGCGCCTGCTCTTCACTTTCCACAGGAAAGGAATATCCGATAAAGCGCGAACGCTGTTCGGTAAATTCCGCAGTAACGGATTTGGTAACCCCTAAATATCCGCTCACGCGCGCGTTACCGCCACGTGTACTTTTTTACCTTTGTGCAACACAAATTCCCCTTCGGGAAGGGTTGCCATGGGGTCGGTAAGTTTTTCTTCATTCAGCTTTACGCCCCCTTCTTGAATCAAGCGGCGTGCTTCCCCCTTACTTTTGCATAGACCTGCGGCAATCAGTAAATCCACACCCGTTGCGCAATCCAAACCAACCGAAAGCTTGGGCATATCTTCCGCATTACCGCCGAAAGCAGCACGTGCTTGATTTCTTGCAAGTGTTGCTTTTTCTTCCCCGTGTACCAGTTTTGTTACTTCGTACGCAAGGCGTTCTTTTGCGGCGTTAATCCGTTCATCCGTATATTTGGTTAATTCTTCAATTTCTGCTAAATCCATAAAGGTTAAAAGGCGCATACATTCTGCAACTTTGCAGTCTTCCACGTTTCTGAAATACTGGAAGAAATCGTACACGCTGCACTTGTTTTCATCCAACCACAGCGCACCTTTTTGGGTTTTGCCCATCTTTTTCCCTTCACTGTTCAAAAGCAAAGTACAGGTAGCACAAAACGCGGGCTTACTTTCCTTTTTGCGAATCAAATCCACGCCGGCAAGCATATTGGACCATTGATCGTCCCCACCAAGTTCCAGCTTGCAGCCGTGCTTGCGGTTTAACACCAAAAAGTCATAGCCCTGCATCAACATATAGTTAAATTCAAAAAAGGTAAGCCCTTTTTCCATACGTTGTTTGAAACATTCGGCAGTCAACATGCGGTTTACCGAGAAATGCACCCCGATTTCACGCAGGAAATCAATATAATTCAGGTTAAACAGCCAATCCGCATTGTTTTCAATGGTTGCGGCGTTTTCCCCTTCAAAATCAATGAAACGGGACATCTGTTCTTTGAAACATTCCACGTTATGATTGATGGTTTCACGGGTCATCATTTGGCGCATATCACTTCTGCCCGAAGGGTCGCCAATCATTGCCGTTCCGCCCCCAAACAAAGCGATGGGCTTATGACCGTAGCGCTGCATCCACGCCATCATCATAACGGGGATATAGTGCCCGATATGCAAACTATCCGCAGTGGGGTCAAACCCGATATAAAAGGAAACGCTTTCCTTTCCCAGCATTTCGTACAGTTCTTCTTCGTAAATGGTTTGCTTGATAAAGCCACGCGCTTTCAGCACGTCCAAAACGTTTTCCATCGTTATCTCCTTATCCGCGGAAGATGCCGCGAAGATTTTTCTATACCGTATTGTATCAAATTTCCCCCGCATTTGCAAGCAATCCGAAGAACTTTCCTGTGCGCGCACGAAAAAAAACCAAAAATTTTGCGTAAAGCCAAAGTTTTTTATAAAAAGGAATTGTGTTTTTGCAGAAATTATGCTATAATACCAAAGGTTTGGGCACGCGTTGCCCGAATACCGAAATAAATCACGGTAAAAAATCTAATTGGAGGGTTTTATGCAATACTCAAAAGAAGTAGAAAATATGGTTTGCGTTGCCAAGGGCCCCAACCACGGTCCCGCACCCATTCCCGAAGAAGGCAAATGGGTACAGTCCAAGCAAATCAGCGACATCAACGGCTTTACGCACGGTATCGGCTGGTGCGCGCCCCAACAAGGTGCTTGTAAGCTGACCTTAAACGTAAAGGAAGGAATTATCCGCGAAGCTTTGGTAGAAACCATCGGTTGCTCGGGTATGACCCACTCTGCCGCTATGGCATCCGAAATTCTGCCCGGTAAAACCGTGCTGGAAGCGCTGAACACCGACCTTGTGTGCGACGCAATCAATACCGCTATGCGCGAATTGTTCCTGCAAATCGTTTACGGCAGAACGCAATCTGCTTTCTCGGATGACGGTTTGGTTATTGGCGCAGGCTTAGAAGACCTTGGTAAAGGTTTGCGTTCCCAAGTTGGTACCATGTACGGCACCCAAGAAAAGGGCGTTCGCTACCTGGAAATGGCAGAAGGTTACGTTACCCGCATGGCTTTGGACGAAAACAAAGAAGTTATCGGTTATGAATTTATCCACATGGGCAAAATGATGGATTTCATCAAAAAAGGCATGACGGCAGATGAAGCGCTTGCAAAGGCGAAGGGTCATTACGGCAGATTTGAAAACGCTGCTTCCTACATTGACCCCAGACATCAATAAGGAGGGAGTATCATGAGCGTTAGTTTTGAAGGATTTGAAAGAAGAATTAACCAAATTACCCCTGTTCTTGCCAAATACGGCATGAAGGATTTGGAAGAAGCAAAAGCGGTATGCTTAGAAAAGGGCGTAGACGCAGAAGGCATTGTACGCGGCGTTCAACCCATCGCTTTTGAAAACGCAGTTTGGGCTTATACCCTTGGCTGTGCTATCGCAATTAAAAAAGGCTGCACCAAAGCAGCCGAAGCAGCCGAAGCAATCGGTGAAGGCTTGCAGGCATTCTGCATCCCCGGCTCGGTTGCAGATCAACGTCAAGTAGGTCTTGGCCACGGAAACCTGGCAGCAATGCTTCTTTCCGAAAGCACGCAATGCTTCTGCTTTTTGGCAGGCCACGAATCGTTTGCCGCAGCAGAAGGCGCAATCGGTATTGCTAAAACCGCTAACAAAGTAAGAAAAACCCCCTTAAAGGTTATTTTGAACGGCTTGGGTAAGGACGCAGCGTTCATTATCTCCCGTATCAACGGCTTTACTTACTGCCAAACCAAGTACGACTACTACACCGGTAAGGTAGAAGTGGTTAAGGAAACCAAGTATTCGGATGGCGACCGTGCAAAAGTTCGCTGCTACGGCTGTGATGACGTAAACGAAGGCGTTGCAATTATGAGATTGGAAGAAGTTGGCGTTTCCATCACCGGTAACTCCACCAACCCCACCCGTTTCCAACATCCCGTTGCAGGCACCTACAAAAAATGGTGTAACGAAAACGGCAAAAAGTACTTCTCGGTTGCATCGGGCGGCGGCACGGGCAGAACCCTGCACCCCGACAACATGGCAGCAGGCCCCGCTTCCTACGGTATGACGGATACTATGGGACGTATGCACGGCGACGCTCAGTTCGCAGGCTCTTCCTCCGTTCCCGCTCACGTTGAGATGATGGGACTTATTGGTGCAGGTAACAACCCCATGGTTGGTATGACCGTTGCTTGCGCTGTTGCAGTTGAAGAGGCAGCGAAGTAAGAGGGATACGGTCGCTTTTTGAAAAAAGCGATGCTGAAACTTAATTAAAAAGCAGACGTTCAATGAACGTCTGCTTTTGTTTTTTATATAATCCTCTCGTCTTGTCGGCGCAAGTGTTTGAACCGAGTCGAGGACTGGTTTGATGACTCTGGCGTAACCGAGGGAGGAGGGGTGATTATGACTCACTCGTGGTTTTCGTCTTTGGGGTCAATCTTTGCCCTTTTGCCATATATGAACCGTCGCATCGGGGGGTGTGCAGGCGGTGACAAATAGATCCCCGTCTCTCAAATGGGTGAATTTGCAGGTGCTCGGGTAGTCTGTTGAGTAGTCCGAAAGACCCGTGCCTGTGAATTTTGCATATGACTCTTTTTCCGTCCATATCTTGGCAAACGCAAGGGGCTTGCAGTCCGACGAGGCGTAAACTCGCTTGGCTTTTTCGTCGAAAAAGCGTTCGATCATCTTTTGGCCGTCCCGACCGATCACCTCTGTGTCAATTCCTATGTCGTGACCCTCGGTGTCGATGATGCAGGCGACTGCTCCGTCCGTGTGAGTGAGGTTGAAGGATATTTTTTCGTTTTCTATATAAGGCTTTCCGTTTTCGCTTCGGCGCAAAACGGCTTTTTTTATGCCTGTTAGTGCAAGGAGCATCTCGTCAAGGAGTGAGTAGGCTTCAATACTGTTTTGACGTGACCCGTCATTTTTTCTGCTCAGAATAGAATCAACAAAGTCTTTGTTGTCACCGTATTGCAAAACTTTCCAACACTTGGCTTTTTGCTCATCTGTTGTAAGCAAAATCTTTTTGATCGATATATAGACCATGGCTGCTCCTTTTATGTTTTTTTCTATTATACACGTTTTTTTTCTCCTTTTCAAGGCTTTCTTGGTACTATGTGGGATCTCAGGATACCTTTTGGTACTTTTTTGAGCGGTATAATCAACCTGCACAAACGGAAAGGAGGTGTGAAAATGAAGAAGAAAAAGAAAAGGGAAGGAGGGCACACACTCGACTTGGTGGCTCTTGCCGAAAGGGGATTGCTTCCCGAGCTCGTGGAGCAATACGTTCTGCACTGTATCCAAAAAACGAGGAGGGAAGAGCGAAAGAAAAGTATTCTTCCGAACGTCGCGGGATTCTGCCGATTCTGCGGTGTGGGACGGGAGGATCTGGAAAATTTGCGTGAAAGCTTCCCCCGCGAATACGGTGCCCTGCTCTCTGTATTCGAGGATGAGGCGTTAAACTCGGAGCTCTCATCGACGACGCTTGCGTATTACATGAAAAATATGTTGGGAAGTGATGGCGGGGAAGATGCAGGTATGCCCGTAATACGCTTTGAGCATGACATTCTTTCGGATGGACAATGAGTGAGATCCTGATCCCCGGCGTTCCCAACCCGAAGCAAAAGGAATTCTTTGCCTCCCATACAAAGTACACTGCTTACGGAGGGGCAAGAGGCGGAGGAAAATCATGGGCATTGAGGCGAAAGCTCGTTGGGCTTTGTCTTCGCTACCCGGGAATCTGCTGCATCATAATCCGTCGTTCCTATGCGGAGCTTGAGGGCAACCACGTGATTCCGTTTTTGAGGGAATACGGTGTGCTCATGCGTTACAGCGAGGGCGAAAAGACCTTTTACTTTGAAAACGGGTCGGTCATCAAGCTGGGATATTGCTCAAGTCCCCGAGACTCACTTCGCTACCAGGGGCAGGAATTCGACATAATTGCAATCGATGAGGCAACACAGCTCAGAGAGGAGCAATTTGAGATATTCAAGGCTTGTCTGCGAGGCGTTAATCCGTTTCCTAAACGAATGTATCTGACCTGCAATCCCGGCGGTGTGGGACACGCTTGGGTAAAACGTCTGTTCGTTGACAGAAATTTTCACCGCGGTGAGAGTCCCGATGATTACCTGTTTATCCCTGCGTTAGTATACGACAACCCCGCGCTGACCGAGTCATCGCCCGACTACGTCCGTCAGCTGGAAACGCTCCCCGAAAAGCTGAGAAAGGCTTGGCTTGAGGGCAGCTGGGACGTCTTTGAAGGGCAGTTCTTCCCTGAATTCGATCCGTCTATCCACGTGCGCAAAATTGCCGTTGCGAAAAAAGATATGAAATTTTTTGCGGCGATGGACTACGGATTTGATATGCTGGCGGCACTGCTCGTAGGGTACGACAGGGAAGGGACCATGTACGTGGTACGTGAGGTCTGCCAAAGCTCACTCACTTTATCGCAGGCGGCAGAGCAGGTGGCGGAACTTTGCCGTGGGTACGACGTCTCATACGCCGTGGCATCCCCCGATCTTTGGAACAGACGGCAGGACACGGGGCTCAGCGGATTTGAAATCATGTCGGCTGTGTCGGGAATGCCGCTGCTTATCCGAGCGGACAACCGACGGGTGGCCGGCTGGAGAGTTTTGCGCGAAAAGCTGGTGAAAAAAGGGGAGGGAGGGATTCTCATATCGCCCGATTGCGAGAATCTTATCTCCTCGCTTCCCGCGCTTCTGTGCGACAAAATTGTCCCCGACGATGCCTCAGGCACGCCCCATGCCGTAACTCACTCGCCCGAGGCTTTACGGTATGCTGTTATGAGCAGGGCTTCTTTTCCCGAGGAAAAAGAGGAGGATTTCTTCTTTCTTCCCAAAAGAAATTCTCTGGACGACTATTTTTTGCAATGATTTTCGTTTGTGCATATCAGGCCGCATAGCGGCAGAAAGGAGTTTTTCACTTTATGGCAAATTTGATTTTAAGCGAGGCCAAAAAGCTTTTTGAGGTCAGTCGATTTGCGGGTGTTGACCGTCGGGTGTCAAGCGGAGCCCATACCTGCAGAAATTTCAGGATCCTTCCCGACGGATCGCTGGAAAAGCGCGGCGGATATGCGCCTATAACTGCCCTGCCGGGAGTTCCCAGAGCGGCTTGGTGCGGAAAAGTTTTCGACGAAGAAATGCTATTTTGCCTTGTTGACAACGTGGTTTGGCAGGTTTACTGCAACGGCGGGGAAAGGCGTGAGCTGGGAAGCGTCTCAAGCGTTAAAGGCAGGGCGGATCTCTTTTATTGCCGCGGCGGCTTGTACTTGGTTGACGGCGAGGACATCTACAGCGTTTCGCCCGACGGTGTCGAGTGTGAAACGGGCTACGTACCGATCTACGGCAGAGATTGGACGGGTATCGTCCCCGGCAAGGTAAACGAGCCCGTGAATTTCCTCTCGGACAGGATAATCGTTCATTTCAAGCTTATGGACGCGTCTTTTTCCTATCTGGAGCTGGGGATAAAATGCTCGGAGATCTTATCGTGTACTCTGAACGGCGCACCTTACGATGGCAAAACCGAGCTGGCAAACGGGGGTATGAGGATAAAGCTGTCAGACATGATTCCCACAGAGTGTGAGATGTGCTTTCTCCTTCGTCTTGACGACTCTATGTACCGCCGTCAGGAGATAAAAGGGGTCACGAGAGCGGCGCAAAGCGGCGGCGACAGTGATTCAAAGGTGCTTCTTTTTGGCGGCGATAACAAAAGCCGTTTGTTTGCCCTTCGTGAGATAGACCAGGGATCCTATCTTACGTCGCTGTCCATGGATCCTGATTCAAGCGAGATTTATTTTCCCGTTACCGATGCGCTTCTGCTTGGAGACGGCAGAGAATCGGTGACGACCGCTGTCCCTTATGGCTCGAAAATGCTTGTTTTCACCGACACGGGCGCGTGGCTTGGAGACTTTTCGGGAAGGAGCGTACCCAAGGTGACGCGCGTAAATGACGGCATCGGCTGTCTTGCGCCTTTGGGCGCTGTGGTTGGCAAATATGCGTACTCGGTGATGCCGGAGGGAATCTTCCGCTGGGAGACATCGGGAAACGGATCATGCCGTCCTCAGTGTATCTCCGGCCCTATTTCGGAGATGTTTAGTACGGGATTTTGCCGAGGAGCTGCGGCATACTATTCTCCTCTTTACGGAGAGGTTTGGTTTTCCGATCCTTACGGTGACGTTCAGACGGTCTACGTTTACCGTGAGGAGACCGAGGACTGGTACACCTTCGATCCTATTCCCGCCGATCGCTTCTTTACTCTTGATGGAGGAACAGCCATGCTCAGCGGTCAATATCTTCTGAATTTTCCCGAGGATCAAATCGTGGATATTACAATCGGAGATATGGAGCCTGCGGGGGAGGTGGAGGCAGAATACCTTTCGGCAGATCTTGATCTGGGGTTGCCTGCCGAGCACAAGAAGATACGCCGCGTCATGAGTGAATCTTATCTTGACGGCGAGGGCTTTGATATCGCCCTTCATGGTGACAGAATGAAAAAGCCCGTTATTCTGTCGGTTGAGAGGAGTGAAGGCCGAGGAATCACTTATTCCGACCGTCGGGTCAACACGGGGCGCTTTAAACGCATGAATTTCTCCGTTGCTGCCCACGGACGGGGTAAAGTGAGGGTGGACAAGATCTCATTTTCGGTTTTTTAATCACAGGAGGATATTAAAATGAACCAAAAAACAACAAAGACCTGGGAGCAATACCGCGCGGGGCTTGAATACAAGCGCAAGATCGGTCTGTTTGAGCGGGTCAGAAGGAACGAAAGATACCTGCGAGGGGAACAGTGGCTTCAAAGTGAGGGAGTTGACCTTCCCAAGCCTGTTTTCAACGTGATCCGCCGAATCATTGACTATATCGTTGGGTCTATAGTTTCCAAAAAGTCGTCCATCGTATACACGGACGCAAACCTGCCGTATTTCGTTGACGGTGAACGCAAGGAGATGCTGAAAAGCGGTATCAATCTTCTTTCCCGTCACGCGGATTACCGTTGGGAGCATTTAAAAATGGACAAGCTGATGCAGAACGCACTGTACGATGCGGCAATCAGCGGTGACGGAGTGCTTTACAGCTATTTTGATCCCGACAAGGCGGGCTCAAACGAGCTGACGGGTGACATCGTAACCGAAAATGTCGATTCGGTAAACCTGTTTGTTGCGGATGTGAACAGTGCTGATATTCAATCACAGGAATATGTGATCCTTTCGGGAAGACAGAGTGTTCTTTCGCTTCGACGGGAGGCTGAGAAAAACGGTCTGTCCTACGACGAGGCGAAGCGCCTTATCACTCCTGACGGAGACATGGGAAGGGAAGCGGGCGACGGCGGTGCTGTTGAGCTTTCGGGTGAGGACGAGGAGAAGGCTACCTATCTCATCAAATTCTGGCGAGAGGACGGTGTCGTGTGCTTTGAAAAGTCTACCCGGCACTGTGTTATCCGTCGGGCGAAAACGGGCTGCAGGCTTTATCCCGTTGCGTATTTCAATTGGTACAGCACCAAAAATTGCTTTCACGGTACCTCGCCTATAACGTCGCTTATTCCAAACCAGAATTTCATCAACCGCGGCTTTGCCATGGCAATGAAGCACATGACCGATACGGCGTTTTCCAAGGTCATCTACGACAAGACGAGGATCCCCGAATGGACAAACCGCGTAGGCGAGGCGATAGCGGCTGTTGGCGGCGGCAACATGGCGGACGCTGTGAGCGTTGTGGGTGTAGGTGATATGCAGTCGGATTATCTGACTCTGCTTGACACTGCCGTCTCGTACACAAAGGAGCTCTGCGGAGCTACCGACACCGCACTTGGAACCGCACCCCCCACCAATACCAGCGCGATCCTTGCCATGCAGGAGGCGGCAAAGATACCGCTCAATCTTGTGCGCGACAATTACCGTCAGTGCATCGAGGACGTGGTAAATATCTGGGCAGATATGATCTGCGCATATTTCCCGTCCGAGCGAATGATCCCTTACCTTGACGGTGTTGGGATATCTGCCGAGCGCGCCGACATGGAGCTTCTTTGCAGTGCGATGCTTGAGGCTCACGTTGAGGTTGGCGATCCCGTGGGTGTTTCGGTTGCGGCAAATCAGGCTGTGCTTGACCGTTTGCTTGACGGAGGGTTTATCACCGTCTCCGAATACCTTGAGCGTTTGCCCGATGGGGTCTTGCCCATGAGGGAAGCACTGATAGACAAATACGGAGAGCAGGAGGTAATAGCAGATGAGGCTGAGGATACCGCGTCTGAAGAAAACGAAAAGTGAGCCCCCCATACTCCCTGTAGAAACCGCCACGGATACATCCGAAAAGGACGATCCCGTAGTCGCTCTTTCAAAAAAGGTTTGTGAGCTTGAGGAAAAGCTGGACGAAAACGAAAGGGCAAGGCAGGACGAAAATCTTGAACTTAAACGCCGAATAGAGGAGATAAACCGAGCCAACAGAGAAAGCTCGGCGGGTTCGGTGAGAGGCTCAAAAAGCGACTATTTTTCCTACAATGAGGTCAAAGAAATGACCCCTGCGCAGGTGCGCAAAAATTTCAGCCGCATCGTAGATTCGATGGGCAAATGGAACTAAAAAATTAAGCCGCAAAAGCGGCAGAATGGAGATTTTATTTTATGGCACTTACAAATTTTATTCCTACAGTTTGGAGCGAAAGTCTTTACAGCGAGCTTGATAAGAAATATATCGCCGTTCGCAACTGCAACCGAGATTTTGAGGGTGATATCCGCGCAAAGGGTAACACCGTAAAGATCTGCGGTGTCGGCGACATTTCCGTGTTCGATTACACTCGAAATACAGATATGTCCTCCCCCGAGACCCTGTCCGATTCCGTGAGAACTCTTACTATCGACCAGGCAAAGGGCTTTAACTTCCAAATCGACGACGTAGATCAGGCTCAGCAGACTCCCAAGGTCATGCAGGAGGCTATGAGAAAGGCGGCTTCCGCTCTTGCTAACGCTGCCGACAACTATGTTTTCTCTCTTTACGAATCGGCAGATGAAAACAACGTGATCGAGAATTCCTCTGCAACCAAGGAGAACATCATCGACACTATCATCAGCGCGCGCACAAAGCTCTTTGCAAACAACGTATACGATGCCGATGATATCGTTATCGAAGTAACTCCCGAGGTGGCAGAGCTGATCCTCAAGGCTAAGATCAGCCTTTCCACCGACAACGGCGAGGTCCTTGACACTGGTTGTATCGGCTCCGTTTGCGGCACAAAGATCTACGTTTCAAACAACGTGAAGAAGGTGGACGGTCACCACAAGTGTCTTGCAAGAACGAAGCGTGCTATCGCCTTTGCCGAGCAGCTCAGCGAGATCGACGCATACCGTCCCGAAAAGCGCTTTGCCGATGCGGTAAAGGGTCTTCACCTCTATGGAGCCAAGATCGTTTACCCCTCCGAGCTTTTCGTAATTGACGTTGCCATCGCCTAAAAAAATTGCGAGGGGCTGTTTTACAGCCCCTCACCCCAAAGGAAAGGATGGATAAAATGAAATGCAAAAAGATATTTGACACCACCTTGGCAGTTCTTGACGAGGTGTCAGCTAATGCCAACTGTGACGATATGCGAGAGAGAATGCCTTTTCTTATGGCGCTTTTTTGCGGTGAGATACTGTCGGGCGGTCTGCCCTTTGGCATTGCCGAGGGGCTTTCGCCAAGCGAAGTGTTCTCCCGCGGGCTGATCGACGAAAGCGAGGATTTTCCCTTGGACGAAAAATTCGCCGTTCCTGCCGCATACTATATTGCGGCGATGCTTGTGGCGGATTTTGATTCTCCGCTTTTTGATAAGCTGTTTGAACGTTATACGGACGCGGTGTCGAGGATCATTGACGGTACGGGAGCTTACGTTGAGCCTATTTACGACGTTTATGGCTTCTGAAAATAAAAAGCAGAGTCTTTTTTGGACTCTGCTTTTTTTGCAAAAAGGACTTTACAAATTACGGCGTTTGTTATATAATTATACAAATACGTCGTGACAATTGGGCGGGTAAAATCAATTTTTGGAGAGTACAATGAAAAAAATCTTGTTTTTTGCGCTTGTATGCGCTCTTGTAATTGCCGTATCAGGCTGCACCAAGGTCTGCGAGGGACCGCATAAAGAGGTTATCGATGAGGCGGTTGCGCCTACCTGTGATAAAACGGGTTTGACCGAGGGCAAACATTGTGCCGACTGCAAAACGGTTATCGTAAAACAGAAGAAAGTCCCTGTTGCTCACGAGTACGTAGAAGAGATCGTTCGTCCCTCCATGCTTGAGGGTAAATACGTGAAGGTGAAGTGCAAACTTTGCGGGTACGAGATAAAGGAAAAGTTCTCGGCGGGAATTGAGATCACTCCCGATGATGAAACCATGACCTGTATTGTAAAGGGAAGCGGCACCTGCAACGACAGAGAGATCAACATAGCGCCCGTGATATCGGGATATAAGGTGGTCGGACTTGCGAAAAGAGCCTTTTCGGGAGAGAAAAGAGTGACTTCTATCAAGGTCCCTTACGGTGTGACAACTATCGGAGACTATGCATTTGCAAACTGCTCAAAACTTGTGAAAGTGGAACTTCCCGCAAGCGTTACCGAACTTGGGGCACACGCATTCTCCGAAGACGGACGTCTAAAGACCGTCGTTATACCCGAGGGCGTTACCGGGATCGGGACGGCTACCTTCTTTTCATGCACTTCACTTGAAGATGTAGTTATTCCATCTACCGTGAAAAAGATCGGAATGCAGGCATTTTCTTCATCCAACCTAAAAAAGATATTTTACGGGGGCAATGCAGCGCAGTGGGAGTCGGTAAAGCTGGAATACGGTAATGGACTCGCAAATTCTGCTATCAGATATTATTACAGCGAGAGCAAGCCGTCCGAGCGCAACGTTTATTGGCATTTCGTTGACGGTGTACCGACGGTCTGGTAAGGAAATGGAGATTAAAATGAGTGAGCTTTCATTCAAAGAAAAATTTGTCGGTATATATAGGGAAAAGATCAAGCGCGAGGGCGCGGATAAGCTGCTGGATTATCTGCTGTCCGCATCCAGCGACTTCTTTGTTGCTCCCGCCAGCACCCGTTTTCACGGCTGCTACCCGGGCGGTCTTTGCGAGCACTCCCTAAACGTGTACGAGTGCCTTTGCGACTATCTTGACCGTCCCCGTACAAAAGAGCTTTACGGCATGAATTACAGTGATGAGACGGTGGCTATCGTTGCGCTTCTTCATGATATTTGCAAGATGAATTTTTACAAGCCCGGCACCAGAAACGTAAAGGACGAAAACGGTGTCTGGCGCTCCGTGCCTACGTATACCATTGAGGATAAGCTTCCTTACGGTCACGGCGAAAAGTCGGTCTATATCATCTCGGGATTCATGAAGCTGACCCGTGACGAGGCTTTTGCCATTCGCTACCACATGGGCTTTTCGGGTGGTGAGGATAAAATGAACGTGGGAGCGGCATTTGAGATGTTCCCGCTGTCCTTTGCGCTGTCTACCGCCGATTCCGAGGCGTCTTATTACCTTGAAGATAAGGGTCAAAATTAAATAAAAGTCTGCGGAAATTTCCGCAGACTTTTTCTTTTTGTGTTGCAATGGGGAGAAGAATATGGTAAAATCTTTTCAGAACCTAATTCGTATATCAAGGAGTGGATTATGAAAAACAAGGAAATCAGACTGAACAACGTGCTGTTCCCATTTTGGATGCTCATACTTTTTCCTATAACCTGGGTAGTTATTTTGCCCGGAAATTTCATCATTGACAGCCTTGTTTTGCTCATTTCAATGGCGATACTCGGCTCAGAGAACAAAAAACAACTCTATAAAAAGTACATACTGCCAATTTTTGCTTTCGGCATGGTGTCTGACATTGTGGGCGGAATTTATATGTTTCTGATGCTGGCGATATTTGAGATCGGGCGGTTTGGCGACGAGCTTTTTCTGACGATTCCCGCTATCATCATTTCGGCGGTAATGATATTCGTATTCAACTATTTTTTCACCTTCCGCTCGGCAGAGAAATCCTTCCGCGTGAAAATGTCGCTGATTTTTGCTATCGTCACAGCTCCTTATACCTTCCTTATTCCAAATAGCTGGATACATTAAAATGAAACTGAAAAATAAAGAAAGTATCAAAACCCAAAGGCTGACCCTGCGCCCGTTTGTTGACAGCGACGCGGAGGATATGATAGCCATGCTGACAGACGGCGGGATAAAGAAGACCTATATGATACCCGACCTTGGGGATCATGAGCAACAGATGAAAATGATCACGCGCTTTAAAGAACTTTCGGTTTCCGATGAGCATTTCGTGTACGGAATTCACCTTGAAAACAAGCTTGTGGGCTTTATGAACGACGTTGAGATCGGCGGTGATTTTATCGAGCTTGGATATGTCATAAGTCCCGCACATAAGGGCAGAGGATATGCCACCGAGGCGCTCTCAGCCGCTATCGACGAGCTTTTTGAGGTTGGTTTTGCGTGCGTTCGCGCGGGAGCTTTTGATGAAAACGCCGCAAGTATCCGCGTTATGGAAAAAAGCGGAATGACACGCACCGATCAAGTCGATTTTATTGAATACAGAGGCAAAAAACACCGCTGTGTTTATTATGAGAAGAGGAAAGTCTGAAAGGGGTCTGCCATGAAGGATTTTATCGGAACTTTTATCGTTGGTGCCCTTTGCATCGTGCTGGGCGTTCTGAATATGAAAGGAAACGTTTCCTCGATCCACTCCTATCACCGCCGCCGTGTGGCGCAGGAGGATCTGTTGCCCTTTGGGCGCGGTGTGGGACTTGGTACTGTGATCGCGGGCGGCTCGCTTGTGGTCTTCGGCGCACTTCGTGCGCTGTCCCAATCAGTTGACGCCGCGTGGCTCACACTTGCGGGCACGGCGGTGCTTGTGGTCGGACTTACGGCAGGACTTGGAATAAGCCTTTATACCATAATCAAGTATAATAAAGGGATTTTTTGAGGAGAGAGTCAATTATGAAGAAGATAACATTAGAAGATCCCATTTATTCTCAAGACACATCTGGAGAAGATGACTTTACGATCGGTGGAGGACCAGCGGATTTCCAACGCTATTATGAAGGTTGTGGACACTGATCTATAAATTCAAAAACTCTATGAGGAAAAATTGTCTCATAGAGTTTTTTTATGACCTATTTGTGAAGATTAGAGCGCTTTACTTGAAAAAATGGCATACTTATGATATACTGTATATGTGAAACAGTTCGATAAAACTGAATTTGGAGGAACGATGATATGAAAAAGGCATTTCATGTGATTTGTTGTGCGGCAGGTAGTGGAATGATTGGTTTCTTTGCAAATCAGTTGAATACGGTTGTAGGATGTGTGTTTTTCACCCTCGGTGTTGCCTTGCTTGTTGGTTCGATCATTCTGGTTTCCAAACAGGATAAAGAGAGCAAGTAAATTCCAATATGTCGAACAGATAAGGAGCAGAGGTGTTGTCCCCTGCTCCTGTTTTTGCATGGGAAGTGTTGCACTCTCGAAAAAAGCGGGGCACCCTTGCGGGTGCTCCGTTAAAATTTTATTACTTGAAATATCTGTCCAGCAGACCCTTGAGAGCCTTGCCGTGTCTTGCTTCATCGCGCGCCATTTCGTGAACTGTGTCGTGAATTGCGTCAAGACCGTTCTTCTTTGCGCAAGCCGCCAGATCAAACTTGCCCTGTGTTGCGCCGAACTCGCAGTCAACGCGCCATGCAAGGTTGTCCTTTGTTGTAGCCTTCATATTGGGCTCGAGCGTCTCGCCCAGAAGCTCTGCAAACTTGGACGCGTGCTCAGCTTCCTCGTAAGCTGCCTTCTCCCAATAGAGGCCGATCTCGGGATAGCCCTCTCTGTGAGCGATGCGTGCCATGCACAGGTACATACCAACCTCGGAGCACTCGCCCATGAAGTTAGCCTTCAGCTGTTCAAGTATGTATGCCTTGTCCTCGGCAGAAATGTCAGGGTTGTTTTCAACTGTCTTTGAATAGATGCCGTACTCGTGCTCGGCAGCCAGCTTCATGTCGCCTTCCTGCAGAGTAAATCTCGAACCGGGAACCTTGCAAACGGGGCAAGCTTCGGGGGGCTCGTTTCCTTCGTGGACGTAACCGCAAACGGGGCAGATCCATTTTTTCATAACAATATCCTCCGATAAAATATAAATTAGAATTCGATTATATGCAGTCTTCCTGACTACGGCTATATTATATCAAATCAAAATCGACTTGTCAATACTTTTTTAAAAAATAATTTTAATTTTTTAGGAATAGTTATCGAAAATATAGGAACGATTATCGAAAATTATCTTCTGAACACTTTGATCTGACCGATGGTCTTGTGGCTGATAATGTTCAGGACCTTGTCGCCCTCTTTGTCGGAAGGCTGTATGTCAATTTCGCCCAGAAATCCGTCTCGGTTCGTTCTCACCTTCCACTCGGCGGGTACGTAGATGCAGACCTCGCCCACCATTTTGTCAAACCTAAGCTCGCCGCCGCCCTCGTATGCGTCGGTGTTGTCAAAGTAGATATTGACTTGTCCTACCATTTTACCGAACTCCGCGCACTTGAAATCGCGACAGTCGATGTAACGTGAAATCTCGCCTATCCTGTGACCGTTGAGCGAAACGCCTTCGCTTTCAAGAACTCTTTCCTTTTCATCATCGTCATCGCTTGTAAAGGAAAAATCGAAGTCGCCGAAATTAAAATCCTTCTTTTTCTTAAATATAAGCTTGACGCCGATTTCGATTATGATAGAGCAGAGGAAAACGATCCAGAAAGAGGGAAGCGAGCTTTCCTTGATTCCTGCTAACTGTGCTATTTCCTCGATGAATATTCCATAAAGGACGGTCACCGCCTGCAGAATAAGCGAGAGCTTTTTGTCAATGAGACGGAAGAAAATGAAGGTGAGCACCACCACCGCGCCCGTGAGCTTGATTATTGAAATTCCGCCAAGCAGGGGAAGTGCCACATCGGTACTGCGAAGGATAAGCAGGATCGCCGCGAGAATGAGTAGTAAGCCTAAAATTATGTCTTTAACTTTTTTGATTGTTGTCTTTTTCATGTTATTCTCCTATGTATAATTAAATGATATTTCTGATGTCTCCGATGCGCTGACAGAGATCCTTGAAATAGGAACGGGAGGCGTATGCAACCTTTTCCGTGCCCGAAAAGTAAACGGTGCTGGCGCCCGCCAGATTTTTCTTGACGGCGCTGACTGCCGATGCGTTTATGACGCAGGATTTTGAGATTCGGATAAAGCTGCGGGGGAGCAGGGTCTCAAGCTCGTAGAGCCGCATATCGGTGAAATAGAAATTTCCCGCTGTGTGAGCGATTATCTTGCTCCCGTCCGACTCGAAAAAGAGGAATTTTGATAGGTCAATGTAATGGTCGACTCCTTCGCGGTAGACTGACAACTGTTGCTTTTGTCCCATGGCTGCGTTGATCGTCTCGCCCAAGATTTGCATTTCCTCGGTGAGAGTCTTGCATTTTATGATTATCTCTTCTTCGTTGTCCTCTGAAATGTCAAAGGAAATCTTCATTTTCTCCCTCCTTTCTTTCGTTGATTTAATTGTACCTCAAAGGGCGAATTTTGTAAATAGTTTTTTGCTGACAGGTCGATTTTTGAGGGTGACAGGTAGAATTGAGCGAATTTTTCGCTCTTGTAATAAAAACTGTTGACAAATTCGGTCGAATATGATATAATAAGTCCCGATCTTATCAAGAGTGGCGGAGGGACTGGCCCTGTGAAGCCCGGCAACCTGCAAAAAGTAAGGTGCCAAATCCCGAGAGATGAGTGAAAAAGCTTGCTCTCCCTCGGTGTGCCCGAGGGATTTTTTAGTTTTAAAATTTATTTACATAAACGAAAGGTATTCTAAATGGAAAAGATTCTTTTTACATCCGAGTCGGTAACAGAAGGACATCCTGACAAAATCTGCGATAAAATTTCCGATTCCATACTTGACGCAATGCTTGCGCAGGACCCCATGTCCCGCGTTGCCTGCGAGACCTGCTGTACAACGGGTCTGGTCATGGTAATGGGAGAGATCACAACGAACGCAAAGGTCGATATTCAGGAGATCGTGCGCAACACGGTACGCGAGATCGGCTACGACCGCGCAAAATACGGCTTTGACAGCGACAGTTGCTCGGTCATCAGCTCTATCCACCAGCAGTCTCCCGACATCGCTATGGGAGTTGACCGTTCCCTTGAGGCTAAGAACGGCGAGATCACCGACGAGTTCGACACGGGCGCGGGCGACCAGGGACTCATGTTCGGATATGCTTGCGACGAGACCCCCGAGCTTATGCCTCTGCCCATTTCCTTGGCTCACAAGTTGGCAAAGAAGCTCACCGAGGTGAGAAAGGACAAGACCCTGCCTTATCTCCGTCCCGACGGAAAGACGCAGGTCACGATTGAATACGTTGACGGCGTGCCTACGAGAGTTGACACTATCGTAGTTTCCTCCCAGCACAGCGAATCTGTGACGTTGAAGGAGATCAGAACGGATATTATCCGGTACGTTATCAACCCCGTTGTTCCCGCGTCCTTCATGGACGAAAACACCAAGATCTTAGTTAACCCCACGGGCAGATTTGTGGTTGGCGGTCCTATGGGCGACAGCGGTCTGACGGGCAGAAAGATAATCGTTGACACCTATGGCGGATATTCTCGCCACGGCGGCGGAGCATTCTCCGGAAAGGACCCCACAAAGGTGGACCGTTCCGCGTCTTACGCCGCAAGATATATCGCAAAGAACGTTGTTGCCGCAGGGCTTGCGAGAAAGTGCGAGGTGCAGATAGCATACGCTATCGGCGTTGCAAAGCCCGTGTCGGTCATGATCGACACCTTTGGAACGGCTGCAGTCGACGAGGAGAAGATCTCGGCGGCGGTCTCCGAGCTTGTGGATCTTCGTCCCGCAGCTATCATCAAGCGCCTTGACCTGCGCCGTCCTATTTACCGCGAAACGGCGGCTTACGGTCACATGGGCCGAGAGGATCTGGGCGTTCTCTGGGAGAAGACCGATATTGCGGACAAGCTCCGTGAAATGCTTCTGTAAAAAATAAACGAGGGGATAGGAACAGTCCTATCCCCTTTAGTTCCCGAAAATAAAGAAAGGAGGTTTCCCAAATGACAGAGTATGAAGAGCATGGCTTCATGACCGAGGACGGGCTTGTCTGCCTTGAGGGCACCGTGGAGCACGTTATCTACTATAATGAAGAAAACGCCTACGGCATCTGCGCTTTTGCAATGGCAAAAGAGATGACCACCATTGTGGGAACACTTCCTTACGTTTCTGAGGGTGAGCACCTTTCGGTGTTTGGTCGCTGGGTGCATAACCCAAAATACGGGAGGCAGTTTCGTGTCGAACGCTTTGAAAAGCAGCTGCCCGCGGACGTTGACTCAATTTTGAGATATCTTGCATCGGGTGCGGTGAAGGGAATCGGCGCAAAGCGCGCCGCCAAAATAGTTGACGAGTTCGGCGAGGACACCTTTGACGTCATCGAAAACCACCCCGAATGGCTGGCGCAGATACCCGGAATCTCACGCAAAAAAGCCGAGGAGATATCCGAGAATTTTAGAGCGGAGGGCGGTATGCGCTCCACCATGCTTTTCTTCCGCGAGTATTTTGGATCGGCGCTTTCGGTAAAGATCTATAAGACCTTCGGACCCGATTCGGTAGCTATGACAAAGGAGAATCCTTACATTCTCTGCGACCACGTGGACGGCATTGATTTTGCCAAGGCGGACGATATTGCGTCGAAATACAATATCAGCCGCGACAGCGAAAACCGCATAATGAGCGGAATCCTCTACGTGCTCAGCAGAAACTCACATAGCAACGGTCACGTTTGCATCCCTGTAGACGAGCTTGCCCAAGCCGCTGCACAGCTTTTGGAGGTAAAAAGCGACGCTATTGTCAATGCCTATAAGAAATTGCTGGTTCGCGACAAGATAAGAATTTTGAGATCGAACGAGCAGACTTACGTTTTTACAAAGGACGCATACGAGGCAGAGCAATATATTGCAAGAAAGCTTGACAGCCTTGATAGACTGTGCTTCAGAATAGACTATTCGGATATCGAGCGCTTTATTTTCCGCGAGGAATCGAAATTTTCCATTACCTACGCACCTCTCCAGAGAAAAGCCATCTCAATGGCGCTGGAGAACGGCGTCATGGTGCTTACAGGCGGTCCGGGTACGGGTAAGACCACGGTCGTTCGCGCTCTGCTTAACATCTTTGAGAGCATGGATATGAGAGTCGCTCTGGCGGCGCCCACGGGCCGAGCCGCAAAGCGATTGTCCGAGTCCACCTCAAAGGAAGCCAAGACTATTCATCGCCTGCTGGAAATGGAATACGGAGAGGGTGACCGAGCGGTTTTCATGCGCGACGAGCACAACCTGCTTGACGAGAACGTCATAATCGTGGACGAGGCATCAATGATAGATAACGCTCTTATGTGCGCTTTGCTCAAAGCTGTGAAGCCGGGGGCTCGAATGATAATCATCGGTGACTCCGACCAGCTTCCGTCTGTGGGCGCCGGCAACGTTCTTGGCGATATTATTGCCTCCGAGCGTTTTGCCACCGTCACGCTGAACACCATTTTCCGACAGGCGCAAGAAAGCCTTATCGTCACCAATTCACACGCTATAAACGAGGGAAGAATGCCCGATCTGAGTGAGAAAAACAAGGACTTTTTCTTTCTTCGCCGCTCGAACGATGCAGAAATAGCGCAAACCATAGCCGACCTTTACAAAAACCGTCTTCCCGCGTCCTACGGGGAGCAGACGGTGAGCAAGATCCAGGTCATCACACCCTCGCGCAGAGGCGAGGCGGGTACGGACAATCTCAACGTACTGCTTCAGGGCAGTCTGAACCCGAAGGACAAGTCAAGGCGTGAAAAAGTATTCCGTGATAAAGTCTTTCGCGAGGGCGATCGCGTAATGCAGACTAAAAACAACTACGATATCGAGTGGGAAAGTGGACTGAAAAGCGGTGTGGGAATCTTTAACGGCGACATTGGCGTTATTTGCGAGATCGACCTGACGGAGCAGTACATGGAAATACTCTTTGACGACCGCCGCGTGCTTTACGATTTTTCGCTGCTCGAAGACCTGGAGCATGCATACGCCGTTACCGTCCACAAGAGCCAGGGAAGCGAATATCCTATCGTAATTATTCCTATGTACTCCTGCCCGCCCATGCTCATGACGCGAAATCTGCTCTATACGGCGGTGACTCGAGCGCAGGAAATGGTCATATTGGTAGGCCGCGAGGACTACGTGCAGAAAATGGTCGAAAACGACCGAAAGGCGCAGAGATATACTTGTTTGCGCTACCGTCTGAGAGAAAAAAACGGATAAAAGACAGGCACTTTCGCAAAAAAATCTGCGTTTTGTAGAAAAGTTGTTGATTTTTCATATTTTATATAGTATAATAAAATAGATTATGCTAAAATAATGAAAAGAAAGGACGAAAGCTATGTTATTTTCAAAAGACATCGGAATAGATCTGGGTACTGCTTCGGTCCTTGTTTACGTAAAGGGAAAGGGGATCGTAATAAACGAGCCCTCTGTTGTTGCAATAGATAAGCAAACGGGAAAGATGATAAAGGTGGGAAGAGCTGCTCAGCAGATGCAGGGCAGAACTCCCGAAAACATTCTTGCAATTCGACCTTTGCGCGACGGTGTTATCAGTCAGTACGAGGTCACCCTTCAGATGATAAAGTATTTCATTCAGAAGGCTTGCGGCGGATTCGTTTTCCAGCCCAGAGTAATGATCTGTATTCCCAGCGGCATAACCGAGGTCGAGGAGAGAGCGGTAATTGACGCCGCCACCGCCGCGGGAGCCCGCACGGCTCATCTTATCGAGGAGCCTGTTGCCGCCGCTATCGGCGCGGGAATCGACATCTCCGCTCCCAACGGAAACATGATCGTTGATATAGGAGGAGGTACAACCGACATCGCCATAATCTCACTTGGCGACATCGTTGTGTCCGATTCCATCAAAGTCGCGGGCGACCGTTTTGACGAGGCTATCGTCAGATACGTCCGCCGCCGCTACAACTTACTTATCGGTGAGCGTACCGCCGAGGCTATCAAGATAAATATCGGCTACGTATTTCCTCACAACGAGCCTCAATACATGGAGGTCAAGGGACGCAGTCTCGATACGGGCCTTCCCGCAAAGATAACCATGAGCTCCCTTGAAATGCTTGAGGCTCTGGCTGATCCCATTTCCTCGATACTCGATGCTATTTGCGGCGTTATCGAGCGCACTCCCGAAGAGCTTTCGGGCGATATTCTGAAAAACGGCATCGTCATGACGGGCGGAGGAAGCCTTGTTCGCGGTCTTGACCGCCTTATTGCTCACGTTACAAAGTGCCCCACGAGAATTGCAAAGAACCCCATTCAGTGCGTGGCTATCGGTACGGGCAGATCCCTTGATAATATTTCGGTGCTCCCCGAGGGAGCTTTAAACCTGGCGAGACGTCAGCAAAAGTACTAAGTCAAAAAAGGAGTCCGCAGGACTCCTTTTTATATCAAAGAAAGCGAGATTTGACCATGGAAAAACGAGTTTTGGACGGATATTCACCCAAAGAGATCTTTTACTGGTTTGAAGAGATAACGAAAATACCCCGCGGGTCGGGTAAAGAGGAGAAGATCGCGGATTTTCTTTGCGCGTTTGCAAAGGAGAGGGGACTTTTCTGCTACCGCGACGAGATTAATAACGTGCTTATCCGTATGGAAGCGACCGAAGGCATGGAGCGCCAACCATCCATTCTGCTTCAGGGACACACGGATATGGTCTGCGAGAAAAATTCCGACGTTGAGTTCGATTTTGACAACGATCCTATAAATATCTACGTTGACGACGAGGGATTCTTACGCGCAAAGGGAACCACTCTTGGAGCTGATGACGGCGTTGCCGTTGCCATGATGCTTGCGCTTCTTGACGGCTACAACGTGCCTCACCCCGCGCTGGAATGTTTGTTTACTGTCAGCGAGGAGATAGGTCTTGAGGGTGCCACCGCCTTTGATTACGGCAAGATCGATTCAAGACTTATGATAAACCTTGATTCGGAAAACGATGGTGAGGTGGTTGCGGGCTGCGCGGGCGGCGTGCGTACCGACATCGACTACGATTTTCCCAAAATGCCATTTGAGGGCAAGGCGGTAACCCTTTCCGTGACGGGTCTTATGGGCGGTCACAGCGGCGAGAATATTAACTCCGGCAGAGCTAACGCAAACAAGCTCATGGGCAGAATCTTGACCGAGATTACACGCGAGATGAAGCTGAATATAATCGGGATCTGCGGCGGAAGCAAGGACAACGCTATCCCCCGCGAGTGCTACGCGGCGCTTGCTGTGGAGGATACGGAAAAGCTTGCGGCGCTGGCAGAAAAGATAGGCGCTGAGATAAGGAGCGAGCTTTGGGAGGACGATCTGGGCTTTGCCGTGTCGGTCACCCCCTGTGAGACTCCCGACACAATGGCGACCGACGACGCCACAAGGAAGATAATTCTGTTTCTGGCGGGGATTACCAACGGAGTCATGACGTTTAGTCAGTATATTCGCGGTCTGGTTGAATTTTCGCGAAACCTCGGCGTTGTTTTCACCATGGACGGAGTCATGCGCTTCACCGTATCCTCCCGTTCTGCCGTCAACTCCCAAGTTGAGTGGTCAAAGCACGACCTTGAATCGACGGCATGGGCTATGGACGCGAGTGTCAAGCACCGCGGACAGTACCCCGGCTGGGATTACACAAAGGAATCGGTCCTGCGCGACGATTACATTGAGATCGCACGTGAAATTTACGGCAGAGAACCTCAGGTGAGAATAATCCACGCGGGTCTTGAATGCGGTCTTATGAGATCGGCGATTCCCGACCTTGATATCATTTCCATCGGACCCGGCATGAGAGATATCCACTCTCCTTGTGAGGCGCTTGACCTTGAGTCCTTTGCAAGATGCTTTGATATTGTTTGCCGACTGATTTCCAAAAAGAGAGTATAAAAACGGGAAAAATGCAGATACTGTTCTTGAAATAAAGAGCGTCGGGGGGGGGGTGTATAATACCCCCCCCCCTCAAGAAGACGGAGGAAA
>JAZRTI010000074.1:0-31835 GCA_045651955.1 Christensenellaceae bacterium
AACCTCACCTGTGGCTATCAGAGAGTTTGATAAACTAGGATTTAATGAGGTTTATGATAAAAACAAGGTGACAATGGTTATGGACCACTTTGCACCAAATAAGGACATTAAAGCGGCTATACAGTGCAAAATGTGCCGTGATTTCTGCAGAGAAAAGGAAGTTGTAAACTTCTATGACGTTGGTAAAATGGGCGTTGAACACGCTTTGCTTCCCGAAAAAGGACTTGTAGTGTCGGGCGATACCGTAATCGGTGCTGACTCTCATACTTGTACTTACGGTGCTTTGGGTGCTTTCTCAACAGGCGTAGGCTCTACCGATATGGCTTGCGGAATGGCAATAGGCAAGGCTTGGTTTAAGGTGCCGTCTGCCATTAAGTTTGTGCTTAAAGGCAAACTTCAAAAATATGTTTCAGGTAAGGATGTTATTTTACATATTATCGGCAAAATCGGTGTGGACGGCGCGCTGTATAAAAGTATGGAATTTACGGGGGAAGGGGTTAGCGCCCTTTCGGTATTTGACCGCTTAACCGTTTCCAACATGGCGATTGAAGCGGGCGCGAAAAACGGCATTTTTGCAGTGGACGACCAAACGCGCGCATACGTGAACGAACGCGCTACCCGTCCCTACGTAGAATATCAGGCGGACGAGGACGCGGTGTACGACGAAACGTACGAAATTGATTTAAGCGAAATTCGCCCCACCGTTGCTTTCCCCCATCTTCCCGAAAACACCAAAACCTTTGATGAAATCGGGGATATTAAAATTGACCAAGTGGTTATCGGTTCTTGCACCAACGGGCATTATAAGGATTTAGCCGAAGCAGCCGAAATTTTGAAGGGCAAAACCATTGCTCCCCACGTGCGCGGTATCGTTATTCCCGCCACGCAGGATATTTACTTAAAGGCTGTGGAAAACGGGCTTGTGAAAATCTTTATTGAAGCAGGCTGCATTGTTTCCACCCCCACTTGCGGGCCTTGCCTTGGCGGTTACATGGGTATTTTGGCGGCGGGTGAACGCGCCGTTGCCACCACCAACCGCAACTTTGTTGGCAGAATGGGGCATGTGGATAGTGAAGTATACCTTGCATCCCCCGCAGTTGCCGCGGCAAGTGCGATTATGGGCAAAATTGCAGACCCCACCGCGTTATAAGGAGAGAGAGTATGAAGTATAACGGAACGGCAATTACCTACGGGGATAACGTGGATACGGACGTAATTATCCCTGCCAGATACTTAAACACCATTGATAAAAAAGAACTTGCCAGCCACTGCATGGAAGATATTGATAAAACTTTCGTTACCCGTGTAAAGCCGGGGGATATTATGGTGGCAGGCTACAACTTCGGTTGCGGTTCTTCGCGCGAGCACGCGCCCATAGCAATTAAAGAAAGCGGAATTTCTTTAGTGATTGCGCGCAGTTTTGCACGTATTTTCTACCGCAACTCCATCAATATCGGCCTTGCCATTTTGGAATGTGAAGAAGCGGTGGAAGGAATTAAGGAAGGGGATAGCGTGGAAGCGGATTTATCCGCGGGCGTTATCTACAACCGCACCACGGGTAAAAGTTTCAAAACCCAACCCTTCCCCGAATTTATCCAAAAAATCATTGTGAACGGCGGGCTGGTACAAAGTATTCAAAAGGGGGAAATCCGTTAAGCGGATACCCCGGAAAAGCAAAAAGGAAATAGCATATGAATTATAATATCGCATTGTTAAAGGGGGACGGTATCGGCCCCGAAATCGTAGATTCTGCTGTACGCGTGTTAGAAGCGGTGGGCGGTAAATTTGGGCATACTTTTACCTTTACCCCCTATTTAATCGGCGGATGTGCCATTGACGCAACGGGCGCACCCCTGCCCGAAGAAACGGTAAAAGGGTGCCTAGCAGCAGATAGCGTACTTTTGGGTGCGGTAGGCGGCCCCAAGTGGGATACGCTGCCGGGTAATTTACGCCCCGAAAAGGCGCTGCTTGGTATTCGCGCGGCAATGGGGCTTTTCACCAACCTTCGTCCTGCAAAATTATACCCTGCGTTAAAAGGGGATTGCCCCCTTCGTGCGGATATCGTGGAAAACGGATTTGACGTAATGATTGTTCGCGAACTTACGGGCGGCATTTACTTTGGCGAACGCGGTTATCGCGAAGGCAAGTACGGGGAAGAAGCGTTTGATACCGAAAGTTACAGCCGTATGGAAATTGAACGTATTTGCCGCGTAGCCTTTGAAACCGCAAGAAAAAGAAGAAAGAAACTTACCAGCATTGATAAGGCGAACGTGTTGGAAACCTCCCGTTTGTGGCGGAAAATCGTGCACGAAATGGCGGCGGAATATCCGGACGTAGAACTTAGCGATATGCTGGTAGATAACGCGGCAATGCAGCTGGTTAGAAACCCTGCGCAGTTTGACGTAATCGTTACCAGCAATATGTTTGGGGATATTTTATCTGACGAGGCAAGCCAAATTACGGGCTCTATCGGTATGCTGCCTTCCGCTTCCTTAAACGAAGGCACGCGCGGGCTTTACGAACCCATCCACGGTTCTGCCCCCGATATCGCCGGTCAAGGCAAAGCCAACCCCATTGCCACCGTTTTATCCGCGGCAATGATGCTTTTATATTCCTTTAATTTGGCGGAAGAATCCCAGGCCATCGTTACCGCGGTGGACCGCGTTTTGGAACAAGGCTACCGCACTGCGGATTTAAGCCACGGTGCGCCCGCCCTTTCCACCAGCCAAATGACGGATAAAATTATTGAAAATTTATAAGGAACACCTATGAAAAATTCGCCTTGCCGTCTTTACGGCAAATTACAACTGACCTCGGTTTTCCGTGGGGCGTTAAACACCCCGGTAATTGCTGCTTTTATGCGCTACGCAGGTGCGCCAAGCGAAGAAAAACCCTACCAATACGGGGAATTTGTTTCGCGCGTGTACGCCGTGGGGGGCAACCTTACCCAAGCGGTAAAATCCGCTGTGTTTGAAGATGAAAATCCCTACATCAAAGGGGTTGCCAAACAGCAGGAAATCCCCGCGGAAATTCAGGCTTCTGCCCTTCGCGAACTGACCGCCTTTTCGCAGTTGGCATCCCTTACCCCTGCCGATTTTGCGGCGGAAATGGGGATAGAGCAAGGGGAAATTCCCCACTTTGCAAGCGAAAGCGTGCATTTGGAAGGGGAGTATACTTCGCGTTCTAAAAGCATTGAAAAATACGGGTACGGCATGTTTGCCTCGCACGGGATGTTCCGCGTTTCGGATGATAAGAAAATTGAGCCCGTGGTATCCCAAGACAAAGTGCGTTTAGAAAGCTTTGTGGGCTACGCGGACGAACGCGCCAAGGTGATAGAAAACACCCGCGCCTTTTTATCCGGCAAACCCGCAGCAAACGCCCTTTTATACGGGGATGCGGGTACGGGCAAATCTTCTACCGTAAAAGCGGTTGCCAACGCGTTTTTTGAAGAGGGGCTCCGGTTAATTGAAATCCGCAAGGATCAACTAAAACTTTTACCTACCGTAATGGCGCAAATTGCGGATAACCCCTTAAAATTTATCGTGTTTATTGACGACCTTTCATTTAGAAAGGAAGGGGATGATTTCAGTATGCTGAAAGCCGCGCTGGAAGGTTCTGCTTCCGCAACTGCGGATAATGCGGTAATTTACGCAACCAGCAATCGCCGCCATATCGTGCGCGAATCTTTTTCGGACCGCGATGGGGACGACGTACACCGCAACGACAGTTTACAGGAATCCTTATCCCTTTCCGAACGCTTTGGTTTAGTGGTAAGTTTCCTAAAACCCAACAAAACCCTATATTTAAGCATTGTAAAGGAACTTGCCGCCCGTTACGGCGTAGAAATGCCCGTACAGGAGTTAGAAGTGCAAGCCGAAGCGTTTGCGCTAAGAAAGGGGAATCGGTCGGCTAGGTGTGCGCAACAATTTATCCTTAGTTTGTTATAAACTACGCGCTACTGCGTTTACTGCTACGAATTTGGACTTCGATAACCGATAAGGTTCATCTCACCCCAAATTCTTGCGAGCCTTGTATCGCTTGTTTCTAACAACCTAAGAAAATATTGGGGGAGTGAAACAACTCCAACTCCTTATAGTGGGGGAGAGATTTTGTTTTACATATTGCCGTAAGGTGATACAGCATTATTTTTCGGGCAACGCCCGAAAAGGAGATAGATTATGTTAACCATTGATAACGTTTACAGCGCAAGCAACGCGCTGAAGGGTGTAGTTCGGAAAACAGACTTAATTTACGCCCCCAAACTTTGCCCCGGGGCAGAGTTGTACTTAAAAACCGAAAATTTGCAAATTACAGGTTCCTTTAAGGTGCGCGGCGCGTATTATAAAATGACGCGGTTAAGCGAAGAAGAACGCGCAAAGGGCGTGGTTGCTTGCTCCGCAGGGAATCACGCGCAAGGGGTTGCCCTTGCCGCACAGAAAAACGGCATTCAGGCGGTAATTTGCTTGCCCGACGGCGCCCCCATTTCCAAAGTGGAAGCCACCAAAAGTTATGGGGCAGACGTTCGTTTGGTGGAAGGCGTTTACGACGACGCATATAATTATGCCCTTCGCCTGCGCGATGAAGAAGGGTATACCTTCGTTCACCCCTTTAACGACCCCGACGTAATTGCCGGTCAGGGAACCATAGCATTAGAACTGTTTGAACAGTTACAAAACATTGATGCGGTGGTGGTTCCTATCGGGGGCGGCGGTTTGATTTCGGGTATTGCCTACACCGTAAAAACACTGTTCCCCAAGGTAAAAGTATACGGGGTGCAGGCAGCAGGTGCGCCCTCTATGGCGAACTCGGTTGCCCACGGGGAAATTGAAACCTTAGCATCCGTTTCTACCATAGCAGACGGTATTGCGGTAAAAACCCCCGGCACCTTAACTTACGAACTGTGCCAAAAGTACGTGGATGAAATCGTAACCGTTACGGATGATGAAATTTCCGCGGCTATTTTAGCCCTGATGGAACAGCATAAACTGGTTACCGAAGGCGCAGGTGCAATTTCGGTTGCAGCGGCAATGTTCGGGAAACTTCCCTTGCAGGGCAAAAAAACGGTTTGCTTGCTTTCGGGTGGGAATATTGACGTAACCATTTTATCCCGCGTAATTAAGCGTGGGCTGATTATGAGCGGCAGAAACTGCCAGCTTACCATTGAACTGATGGATAAACCCGGGCAACTGAAAAACGTTTCGCGCATCATTGCAGATTTGGGCGGTAACGTAACTTCGGTACACCACGAACGCGCTAACGAAGGTTCGGATATCAACGGATGTTACCTGCGTATCGTTTTGGAAACCCGTAACTTTAAGCACATTGAAGAAATTAAAAAAGGCCTTACGGAATTTGGCTTTAAGCTACTGTAAGCAGGAGAGATTTTTATGCATAAACAACTGAAAAAAGTGGCAACCGTTTCTGCTCCCCAGGCAATCGGACCATATTCGCAAGCAATCGTATTTGAAGATTTTGTTTTTACTTCGGGGCAAATTCCATTGAACCCCCAAAGTGGGATGATAGAGGCAGTGGGTATAGAGGCGCAAACCGAACAAGTAATGAAAAACTTGGGTGAAGTGCTTGCCGCTGCGGGTACGGATTTTACCCGTGCCGTAAAAACCACCTGCTATTTGGCAGACATTGCGGATTTTGCCGCCTTTAACGCTGTATACGCCAAGTATTTTACCGAAAAACCTGCCAGAAGCTGCGTTGCCGTAAAGGAACTGCCGAAGGGGGCGTTGGTGGAAGTAGAGGTTATCGCGGCTTTATAAGACTGCGTATATGCGTCGCATTTCTGCGTTTCTGCTTTGCGGATTTGATTTTGGCAACCAACAAGGTTAGCCAAACCCAAACCGCGTCGCGAGCCTTGAACTGCTTGCATCTACACACTCTTATGTGTAACAGCCTTGCATAACTCGTTTCTACGCTTTATAAATAAAAACGAAGCGAGCATAGTCTCGCTTTTATCTTGTCATTCTTCGCCTACCTACTTTGACGGGCTTAGCGGAGAATCTAACGATTCAAAATTAAGGAGAAACCGAAATGCGCAAAACTAAAATCGTATGTACGTTAGGGCCTGCTTGTGAAGATGAAGAAACGTTGCGCGGTATGTGTTTGGCGGGGATGAACGTTGCCCGTTTAAATCTTTCGCATGGTACGCACGAAGAACACGCGCGCCGCATTGCAACCTTAAAAAAGGTTAGGGAGGAATTAAACCTTCCCATTGCCTTGATGTTAGATACAAAAGGCCCTGAATACCGCATCAAAACCTTAAAAAACGGGCGTGTATGCTTAATGGAGGGCGCACCCTTTATTTTTACCACGCGCGAAGTGGAAGGGGATGAAAATATTGTTTCGGTAAACTACAAGCATTTGCCCGAAGATCTTTCCGCCGGGGACACCGTTTTGTTAAACAACGGGCTGCTTTCCTTTGTGGTAGAGAAGATAGAAGGTACCGAAATTTATTGCCGCGTAGTAAGCGGTGGGGAACTTTCCAGCCGAAAGAGCATGAGTTTTCCCGGCAAAGTTTTAAGGCAACCCTATTTTTCCGAACAGGACCAAAAGGATATTTTATTTGGGTTGGAGCAAGGCATAGATTTTATTGCGTGCTCCTTTGTTTCCTGCAAGCAGGACTTAATGGACGTGCGCGCGTTTGTGTCTGCCCACGGTGGGGAGGACGTAGACCTGATTGCCAAAATTGAAAACCAATCGGGTGTAGATAATATTGAAGAAATTTGTGAAGAAGCGGGCGGTATTATGGTTGCCCGCGGAGATATGGGTGTGGAAATCCCGTACGAACACCTGCCCGCCATTCAAAAGGATTTGATTACCAAATGCCGTATGCTGGGCAAGCGCGTGATTACCGCTACCGAAATGTTGGAATCCATGATACATCAGCCCCGTCCTACCCGTGCGGAAATTTCGGACGTAGCCAACGCTGTGTACGACGGCACAAGTGCCATTATGCTTTCGGGGGAAACCGCTGCGGGAAAATTCCCCGTGCAAGCGGTACACGTTATGGCAAAAATTGCGGAAACGGCAGAAGGGAACATTGATTATAACAAACGCTTTTACACTTCCGAATTTCGCATTAAAAACACGGCGGATGCGATTTCGCATGCAACCTGCGGTATGGCGATAGATATTGGTGCAAAAGCCATTGTGGCGTGCTCCCTTTCGGGCATGACCGCGCGCATGGTTTCCCGTTTTAGAAGCAGCGTGGATATTATCGGGCTTACCACGGACGAACGCACGTGGCGAAAGCTTGCCCTTTCCTGGGCGGTTACCCCTGCCATTTGCGAAAAATTTACCAGCACCGAAGTACTTTTTTATTCCGCAAAAAAAATTGCACAGGAAATGTTCCGCCTAAACAAGGGGGATAAAATTGTAATTACGGGTGGGGACGTAGCGGGAACCAGCGGTAATACCAACTTAATTAAGGTGGAAAGGGTGTAATTATACTTTACGTGATACGGCTTTTAGTGCGGCGGTTCTGCCGTAAAACGGTGTAGGTAAAGTGTTTGCTTTTCCGAAAAATAAAATCAAAAACTGTGCTTAATAAAATGCGCCCCAAAAGTGGAACACTTTTGGGGCGCATTGCATATTCGGGTGGATGATTTATTGTCTTTACGGAGTATTTAAGATTGTGTAGAAGATTGTTCGGTAACCGCGGTGGTTTCGGTAGATGGGGCAGGGTTTTCCGTATGTTCTTCGCTTGTTGCAATCATTTTCTTAAACAGGGTTTTCAGCAGAATGGGGGTAAGGATGGAAGAAGTTACAATCAAAACCACCGTTGCAATTACGGGGTCTATGCCCCCTTCCGCAACCATACCTGCGCCCATCGCGCAAACGGCAAGGGCAACTTCCCCACGCGCCATCATACCGCAACCAACCGCCAAACTTTCGCGGGTGGGGAGCCCCGTGGCGCGCGCAACTGCGCCGCACCCCGCAATTTTGCCGATAATCCCCAGCGCGGTAAAGGTAAGTGCAAACCATAAATAGGAAAGGGAAAGCCCCGAAAAATCCGCCGAAATTCCAATATAAGCAAAGAATACGGGAATAAAGATAATGTAACTACCCGTGTTGATACGGCGGTCTACGTAATGCGTATCCGAAAGTCCCGAAAGGGAAAGCCCCGCAAGGTACGCGCCCGTAATTGCCGCAATGCCAAAAAATTCTTCCGCAACAAAGGCGAACAAAAAGCAAATGCCCACCGCAAAAATAATGTTATGGCGGGTGTGGGGATGGCGCAATTCTTCGCTTTTGAATATCTTACGAACAAAAAATCCTACTACCAAGGTCAGGGCAAAGAACCCAACGCAGCGAAGAAGCGTCCACAAAATTTCTAAGGCGCCCCCGTCACCGCCCAGCCCCGAAAGAACCGAAAGGGCTAAAATGCCGATTACGTCGTCAATAATCGCTGCCGAAACAATGGTGGTTCCAAGTTTGGTGTTCAACTTCCCCATTTCTTTTAAGGTTTCTACCGTAATTCCCACCGAAGTAGCCGCTAAAATCACCCCGCAAAAGCAAGCGTTCAGTAATTTCGCAGTGGTGTAATTTGCGTATCCGTCCAAAAACAGCAAAGTGCCAAGCGTACCCAAAATAATGGGGACAAACACGCCCGCAAGCGCGATTAGCGTGGCGGTAATTCCGCTTTTTTTCAGGTCGCTTACGTTGGTTTCCATACCGCTGGTAAACAAAATTAAAACTACGCCGATTTCCGCTAAGGTTTTCAGAACGGTATCTTCCACCGCATCCGGCTTAATCAGGTAAGCAAAAATTCCGTGTTCGGTATGTAAAAAGCCCAAAAGCCCTAGCGCGATACCGCCAACTACCATGCCTGCAACTTGGGGAAGCCCGATTTTGCGGAACAGCATACCAAGCCCTTTGGTTACAATTAAAATCACGCCAAGGTAATATAAAAGTTTTAATACGTCAAATTCGTAATCGGTTACCGAAAAGGCAAGCAGGTTCATACATCTCTCCTTATTTGTTATCCCCGTAAGGGATAACGCAAGCAATTATAGGAAAAAAACTGAAAAATGTCAAATGTTTCGCCCTGCCGCAGGGCGTTTTTCTTGCTTTTTACAAGAAAATATTTTATAATAAATAAGTATTTTAATTTTTACTGGGGAAACAATGGTTTATTTACCTAACGGTGTAGAACGGATTTTAGTTCCGCAAGAAGAAATTGACCAACTCGTTACACGAATTGCCGAACAGGTGGAAAGGGATTATTTAGGAAAGCGCTTGGTTCTGTTGGGCATCTTAAAAGGCTCGGTCGTATTTATGGGGGATTTGATGAAAAAACTTCGCACCCCTGCGGAAATTGATTTTATGAAGGTTTCTTCGTACGGTAGCGGCACCGCATCCTCGGGTACGGTAAAAATCGTGATGGACGTACGCAGAAACGACCTTTCGGAATGCGACTTTTTAATTGTGGAAGACATCGTGGATAGCGGTAAAACCTTAAAATGCTTGGTGGAATACTTACAGTTAAAGGGCGCAAAAAGCGTAAAAACCTGCACCCTTTTGGATAAGCCCGAAAGAAGGCAGGTAGAATTTACCCCCGATTATTGCGGAAAGCAAATTCCGGATGAATTTGTGGTGGGCTACGGCTTGGACTTTGACGAACGCTTCCGCGCTTTGCCTTACGTGGGTGTGTTATCCCGCAGCGTATACGAAAAATAAACTTGCGTTTTCGCATTTTAATAAAATAAAAAGGAGTTATACGAATGAATTTTGCATCTTTCGCGCTTCTTGGCGCGGCAAAAACCAACGTTTACGAAGTAATTTCCTTCGTGGCGTACTTCCTTTTAGTGCTTGGCGTTGGGATTTTCTTCTTCTTTAAGGGAAAGGCTGACCAAAGCGAAAAGGGTTACTTTTTAGGTGGTAGAAATATGGGCGGTATGGTTGCCGCGCTTTCCGCAGGGGCTTCGGATATGTCCGCTTGGGTTCTTATGGGGCTACCCGGTGCAATCGCGCTTTACGGGTTAGGTCAGGTTTGGATTTCCATCGGGCTACTTATCGGTACCATTTGCGCGTGGATTTTTGTGGCACCCCGTTTGCGCCGCTTTGCTATTGTGGCAGATGACGCAATCACCGTTCCCCAATTCCTATCCAACCGTTTTAAGGCGAAAAACCCCACCCTTAGAATTGCGTGCGCGGTAATTTTCGTGGTGGCGTACTGCATTTACGCGGCTTCTTCCATCGTTGCTTGCGGGGATTTGTTTTCCACCGTTATTCCCGCGGTAGATAAAAAGACGGCTATGATAATTGCGGCAAGCGTTATCGTGGTATATACCTTGCTTGGCGGCTTTAATGCGGTTTGCTGGACGGACTTTTTCCAAGGGATGCTGATGCTTGCGGCTTTGATGGCTGTGCCCCTGGTTGCCGTTGGTTTTATGAAAGCAAACGGCGCGCCTTCCGCACCCGTAACTGACCCCACCAACTACTATAACTTCTTATCCAGCGGTTCTTTGGATTGGAAAAGCGTTTCGGATATTTTAACCGGTCTTGGTTGGGGCTTGGGTTACTTTGGTATGCCCCATATCTTAGTTCGCTATATGGCAATTAAGAACGATAAGGAAATGAAGCGTTCGCAAATTATGGGTATTATTTGGATTACCTTAATTTTGGGTATGGCTACCATGGTTGGTTTGGTTGCGCATAAGTTCCTTGGCGGTGAATTGAACAGCGACAATTCCTCTCTTGCATTTATCAAAATGATTCGCTACTTGTTCAAATACGGTGCGGTTGCGCTGATTGGCGGTTTATTGCTTTCGGCAATCGTTGCTGCTTCTATGAGTACGGCGGATTCCCAACTTTTGGCTTCCTCCTCCTCCTTTGCGTCGGATATTTATAAAACCACCGTTCGTAAAAATGCTTCGGATAAGGAAATGATGTGGGTTGGCCGTTTTGCGGTGCTTGCGGTTACCGTTATTGCACTGATTATTGCCATGGTGCCCCAACTTTCCAACATTATGACCCTGGTATCGGCTGCATGGTCCATCTTTGGCGCATCCTTTGGTCCTGCAATGCTGCTTGCCCTGTTCTGGAAACGCTTTAACTACAAGGGTGCTTGTGCAGGTATTATCACGGGCTTTGCGGTATCCGTGCTTTGGATGGTTCTTTTCAACTTGGAATATTACGGATTTACCAGTGTAATTCACGGAACCAACCTTTACGAAATCGTACCCGGATTTATTATTGGTTTGGCGGTTGCGGTAACGGTTACCCTTTCCACCAAAAAACCTGCGGAAGAAATTACCGCAATGTTTGATAAGGTACAAAACTTTAAGGATGAAGATTATGCAGTAAAAGCAACCGAAACGGTTGAAGAAGCGCAAGCAAACTAATCTTTTTTCGGCAAAATAAAAGCAATTTTTCGCGCGGGCGTATTGAAACGCCCGCGTTTTTATGCTACACTATAGGTAGAAAACTTAAAAGAAAGAAGAAGGAGAAAGAGTATGGCAACACCGCATAACAGCGCGAATAAGGGAGATTTTGCAAAAACTGTTTTAATGCCCGGCGACCCGTTACGCGCCAAATGGATAGCCCAAACCTTTTTGGAAAACGCCGTTTTGGTAAATAACGTACGCGGCGTGCAGGGCTACACGGGCTATTACCAGGGCAAGCGCGTTTCGGTTATGGCAAGCGGTATGGGGCAACCCGCCATCGGTATTTACAGTTACGAACTGTTCCACGAATACGGCGTGGAATGTATTATTCGCGTGGGCACTATGGGCGGTTACAGCGAAAAACTGCACGTGGGGGATACGGTAATTGCCGTGGGTGCTTGCACCAACGGAAACTTTATTGCGCAGTACGGTTTACCGGGAACGTTTGCGCCTTTGGCAGATTTTTCCCTTGCGCGTAAGGCCGCCCAAGTTTGCGAACAAAAAGGGGAGACCTATCACGCAGGGAACATCCTTTCTTCGGACGTGTTTTATGCGGAAGAAGAAAACAGCGAACAATGGAAAAAGATGGGGGTTCTTGGTGTGGAAATGGAAGCCGCCGCACTGTATGCCACGGCGGCGCGCGCGGGTAAAAAGGCGCTTGCGCTGCTTGCGGTTAGCGATTCCTTTGTTTATCCCCAAGAAAATATGAGCGCGGATGCCCGCCAAACCGCCTTAACCGCTTTAATTGAAACTGCCCTTGCAGTTGCCGAAGGCTAATATGAAACGCGCGTTCGTTATTGTTTTGGATGGCTTTGGGGTGGGGGAACTTCCCGACGCCCACCGTTTTGGGGATGAGGGCAGCAACACCCTGCGTTCGGTGTGCGCACACCCTGCGTTTTCCTGTCCAAACTTAGAAAAACTGGGATTGTTTCATGTTGCACAAGGGGATAGGATACCCCTTTCGCGCCCAATGGCGGCGTACGGCAAAATGGCAGAACAGTCTAACGCCAAGGATACTACCGCAGGGCACTGGGAACTGATGGGGTTAATTACAAAAACGCCCTTTCCCACCTATCCCAACGGTTTTCCGCAGGAAGTGATTGCCGCCTTTGAAAAACAGACGGCCAGAAAGGTGCTTTGCAATCTACCCTATTCGGGTACGGACGTTATCCGGGATTATGGGGAGGAGCATATAAAAACGGGCAATCTGATTGTGTATACTTCTGCAGACAGCGTGTTTCAAATTGCCGCACACGAAGATATCGTGCCCGTGGAAACGCTGTACGAATATTGCCGTATTGCCCGCAATATTTTAACGGGCAAACATGCGGTTGGCAGGGTAATTGCCCGTCCTTTTACGGGGGAATATCCCTTTACCCGTACCGCAAACCGACACGATTTTTCGCTTGCCCCCACGGGGGAAACCGCTTTGGATATATTAAAAAAAGCAGGGCTGGACGTAATCGGCGTGGGCAAAATAGGGGATATTTTTGCAGGGCGGGGATTAACCCGTTCGTACCCAACCAAAAGCAACGACCACGGCATGCAGGAAACCTTGCGTTTGTGTGGGGAGAAGTTCCACGGATTGTGTTTTACCAATCTTGTGGAATTTGATTCTCACTATGGGCATAGGAACGACGTAGCCGGCTATGCTGCCGCCTTAACGCGTTTTGACGGTTGGTTGGGAAAAATGTTGCCTTTGCTGGGGAAAGAAGATTTGTTGGTTATCACCGCAGACCACGGATGCGATCCGGGTACCCCTTCTACCGACCATTCGCGCGAATACGTACCCTTGCTTATTTACGGCAACGGCGTGCGCCCCGTAAACTTGGGTACGCGTGCCGGATTTTCGGATTTATCCGCAACCCTTTTGGCGTATTTTGCAGTAGAACAGCAAAACACCCAAGGGAAATCCTTTGATAGGGAGATTTTATGACGCCTTACGAATTGATTAAGAAAAAAAGGGACGGCTTTGCCCTTACGCCCCAAGAAATTACCGCCTTTATTACGGACTACGTGCAGGGAAAAATCCCCGATTACCAGGTGGCGGCGTTTTTAATGGCGGTATACTTCCGCGGTATGACAGAAGAAGAAACCGCCGCCCTGACCTTTGCCGTTCGCGATTCGGGAAACCGTGCGGATTTTTCCACCCTGCCCGGCGTGCGTGCGGATAAACATTCCACGGGGGGCGTGGGGGATAAAACCACCTTTGTTGTGGTGCCTATCGTGGCAAGCCTTGGGGTAACGGTGGCTAAAATGAGCGGCCGCGGTTTGGGGCATACGGGCGGTACGGTGGATAAATTGGAGTCCTTTTCGGGCGTAAAAACCGAAATGGGGCAGCAGGAAATGATTGCCGCCGTGCGCGCGGCAGGTGCGTGTGTTATCGGGCAAAGCGGAGATTTTGCCCCTGCGGATAAACTGCTTTACGCCCTGCGCGACGTAACCGCCACGGTGGATAGCATTCCTTTAATTACCGCCAGCATTATGGGTAAAAAGTTAGCGGCGGATGACGACTGTATCGTGCTGGACGTAAAAGTGGGCAGCGGCGCGTTTATGAAGGATATCTCTTCCGCACGCGCTTTGGCACAAAGTATGGTTGCCGTGGGTAAAGCGGCAGGTAAAAAAATTTGCGCGGTTCTTTCCAATATGGAACAACCCTTGGGGTATGCCGTGGGTAACGCGATAGAGGTGATAGAGGCAATTCAAACCTTAAAAGGCAAAGGCCCAAGGGACGTAACCGATTTATCCGTTGCCCTTGCCGCAGAAATTTTGCATTTGGCAGGAAAGGGCAGTTATGAAGAATGTGAAAGCGCTGCACGCGGTGCGATTGCAAACGGAACCGCACTAAAAGCCTTTGCCGCCATGATTCAGGCGCAGGGGGGAAATGCTGCGCAGGTGTATGCAGAAAGCCTGCCAACCGCAAAATACGCTTATCAGGTGTTGGCACCCCAAAGCGGTTTTGTTACCGAGATGGATGCGGAAAAAATAGGAACTGCCGCGGGTATTTTGGGTGCGGGCAGACAAAAAAAGGAGGACGCAATCCACCCTGCCGCAGGCATAATGCTTTGCAAGAAAACGGGGGATGCTGTAGAAAAAGGCGAACCCATAGCCTTGCTGTATGCGGATGAGGAGGGGCGGTTTAGAGAGGCAAAAGCGCGCGTTCTTGCCGCGTACACCTTTGGGGATGCTCCCCATCGGGCAAATCCGTTAATTTACGAGCGGATAAATTGAACTTTTCCGCACGAAAGGCGGCGAAATTCATCCAAAAGGGTTGCATTTTTTACGTAATTGTTTTACAATAGACGGGAAGAAAAAAGGAGATACTACTTATGCAAAGAAGTTATATCAGCGAAGTTACCGCAGGCAAACAAAACAAAATTGCGGGCTTTGTGGAAAATATCAGAAACAAACGCACCATGGCGTTTTTGGTTATTCGCGACATCACGGGCAAACTGCAAGTAACGGTGGAAAAGGAAAAATATCCCGAAGTAGCCGCTGTGGTTGACCAACTTACCCTGCAATCGGTGGTTACCGTTACGGGGGATGTGGTGGAAAACGAATACGTGAAAATGGGCGGTAAGGAACTGCTTGCCGAAAAAATGGAAATTCAATCGGTGGCAGAAGCATTGCCTATCGGCCCCGAATCCGCGCCCGACCTTAGAATGGACTATCGCTGGATTGACCTGCGTGCGGAAAAAAATCAACTGCTTTTTCAGGTGCAAACCTGTTTTGTTGCAGCAATGCGCGAATTTTTGGTGAATAAAAACTTTATTGAAATTCACTCTCCCAAAATCTGCGGCGCGGCAAGCGAAAGCGGTGCGGACGTGTTCGGTTTGGATTACTTTGACCGCAAGGCGTTTTTGGTGCAAAGCCCCCAATTCTACAAGCAAATGGCAATGACTTCGGGCTTTGACCGTATTTTTGAAGTAGGGCCGGTATTCCGTGCGGAAAAATCGCACACCAACAAACATACCACCGAATTTACGGGCTTTGACTTGGAATTTTCGTACATTGACGATATGTACGACGTAATGAAGATGGAAGAAGACCTGCTAACCTACGCTTTGGAAAAGGTAAAGGAAAAATACGGCGAACAAATCAAGGAAACCTTTGGTTTGGAAGTTATCGTTCCCACCAAGCCTTTTCCCGTAATCAAACTTGCGGACCTTTATAAGGAACTGGAAACGCGTTACGGATTTATGGTGCCCGAAGAAGAAAAGGGGGATTTGACTACCGAAGCGGAACGCCTTTGCAAACAGTTTGCAATGGAAGTGTACGGGCATGAATTTTTATTTATCACCGATTATGCCGCCGAAAAACGCGCGTTCTATCATATGCGTAACGCCGAAGGCGTACCCCAGGGGTACGACCTGATTTGGCGGGGTTGCGAAATTACCACGGGCGCACAGCGTGAACACCGCTACGAAGTGTTGAAAGCGCAAGCCGAAGAAAAAGGCTTGAAAAAGGACGTGGAATTTTACTTGGAATTCTTCCGCTACGGCGCGCCTGCACACGGCGGGTTTGGCCTTGGCGTAGACCGTTTGACTATGCTCCTTTTGGGCTTGACCATTAAGGAAGCAATGTTCATCTTCCGCGGCCCCGACCGCGTAACGCCCTAACAGGCAAAAAACTACGGCGCACGAAACATGCGCCGTTTTTCATACAAGAAAGGCAAGAAAAGGGAAGAAAGGGTATGAAAATAGGAACTTGCATTTTTTCCTTGCCCAAACTTTTGGGCAGAGAACGCGCATACGAATTGATTAAGGGGGCAGGATTTGATTCGGTAGACCATACCGCCCCTATGACCGAATATAAGGCGTTTCAAGGTTTGTTTTCCCTACCCGATAAGGATTTTATCGCGGAGTTTCAAGCGGATGCGCAGGCGCTATCTAAGGCGGGCTTAACGTGTAGCCAGATTCACGTTCCTTTTCCCACCTATCCCATGCCCAGGCAAGGCGTAAACCATGCGGAAGAATTTGCGTTTATGAAATCCGCCATCAAAAAAAGTTTCCGCGCGGCAAGGGAATTAAACGCGCCTTACTGCGTGTTGCACCCCATAATGCGCTCTGGTTGGGACGTGGACGATAACCCCGAATTAACCTTTCGTATGAACGTGGAACTGTATGCGGAACTATTAAACGAAGCCAAAAAGCAAGGGGTAAAAATCGCCTTGGAAAATATGCCGAATGCGTGGATTCCCACCGCCACCCCCGAAAGTTTGATTGCCCTGATTGATGCGGTGGGGGATGAAGACTTTGTTGCGTGCTTGGATACGGGGCATGCCTTAATCACGAAAACGCCGTTGGCGGAGTTTGTGCGTGCGCTGGGAAACAGATTAAAAGTATTGCACGTACACGATAACGACGGGATAAAAGACCAACACGCTATGCCCTTTACGGGGGTAGCGGATTGGCAAGCGTTTGCTGTCGCGCTAAAAGAAATCAACTACCAAGGCGCCCTTTCGCTGGAAGCCCTGTATAACGAAAAAGAAATATTAACGAATCCGTTAGAACATTTGCAAAAGGCAAAAGAAAGCGCGCAACGGATTGCGGATATGATATAGCGTAAGGTAAAAGGAAAGCCGAAAATTGATATAGAAACGGATAAAAAATCGCCCCGATTGACTGCAATCGGGGCGATTTTTTTATATTGCTTATTCTTGGTTTTTTTCTTCGTTTATGGTGGTGGGTTCGGTTTCTGTTTCTTGGGTCGTCTTTTTGCGCGCCTTTATTTTTGCAATCAAGGCTTTGCCGTCCGCTAACATTTCCTTATAGGTAAAGGGGGCGGCAAGCGCAAGGAAGAACAGGGGTAGGTAGATAAAGGCGGGGATAATCATCCAAACCACCGGCCAGTAAAAATCAACGCCGTTGTTTATTCCGAACACCGATTTTGTCATAAAGTCGGGAACCAGCGCGGTGATAAATCCCGTAGCCTTGCCGTACGAATCCATGGGACCGAACACAAAGGAGTTGTTTCTGAAATTACGGTCTAACAGCGCTTGGGTAAACGTTCTTCCTTCCAAAAATTCATCCAGCCAGCCAAATTTCAGCACGGCTACTTCGTTGAACAAAATCACGTATTCAATCAGCAGGAAAAATACGGGTGCAACCCAGCATTTTTTGTAGTTGACTTTAATAATTCCCACGCAAGCGGAAATTAACGGTACTGCAACCAAGCCCCAGTGGTTGATATAAAAACGGAAGGTATCAAAGTTAATTGTGGTTTGTTCAATGGCGTTGGTGGGATATAAAAATGCCGCTAAGCCCCCCACGATTCCGATAAAGAATACGTAGTTTTTTACCGCCTGTTTTCTGCTGCGGTATAAAAAGGGGAAAATTAGGGTGGAAACGGCACAGATGTTTTCAAAGCTGACCTTTCGGATGGTGGCGGGCAATTGTCCACGGTAGGGCTGAAATGCCAGCTTTAGAAAGTGCAGAATAAAGTTTGCAATAATTATGCCGTACAGGATATTGTATTGGGTGCGATAACTTTTTTTCCGCACAATAAAATACAGCCCCACGGTGGCAATTACGCCAAGAACAATAAAAATAAAATACCAGGCGTTACCCACTTTTACCGATTGGGGAAGCAACAGGTTTGACATACAAACTCTCCTTAAAAGGAATCACTGGTATTCATTGTAACACACGGCAAGCGAAATATCAAGAAAAACACGCGAAAAAAGGCAAAAAAAGGGGGAAAAGGTTTTCCTTTTCCCCCAAATAAAAGCGGATTGTTACAAAATCCCCGTTATAAAAATTTCCAAGCCGATGGCAATTAAAATTACCCCGCCGAAAATGTTTGCTTTTCCTGCAAAACGGGTACCGAACTTTTTACCCAGTTCCACGCCCGCAAGGCAAATAAAAAAGGTGATAACGCCGATAATCAGCGCGGAAACAAGCGCCATCAAAAAGGAGTGTTCGGCAATGGTAAGCCCCACCGAAAGCGCGTCAATACTGGTGGCAATTCCTTGAACTATAAGCATACCGAAGGAAAGCACGGTTGGATGGGAATCGCAGGCGCCGTTGTTTTTCTTCGCATCCAAAATCATTTTTATCCCGATAAAAGAAAGCAGTGCAAGTGCCAGCCAGGGAATCCATCTGTTCAAAGCGTGAAAGTAGGCAAGAACGGTACTTACCAAAATCCAACCGATCAGGGGCATTAACGCCTGAAAAAATGCAAAGGTGCCCGAAATCATCATGCTCTTTTTTTTGCTGATGCAAGGTGCATTCAGCCCGTTGGCAAGGGATACCGAAAAGGCGTCCATAGCAAGTCCAATACCAAGTAAAATACTGTTTAAGAAAAAAGCAAAATTCCACATACGCAAAATAAGTTCGGGGCATTTGTTGCCCCGAAGCATTTTATTTTTTATCCGAGATTACACCCGTAAGTTTCAGAATTTCCATGATAACAATGGGGGAAAGTGCAAGCCCGATACCAAGCAGATACATTTCCCAGGGCAAAATCACAAGTCCAAAGGGAATCCGCAAAGGGGTAAACAGCACCAAAGCCACCAAAATTAGGGAAGAAAGCACTGCAAGGGTTAATTTTTTGTTGGTAAACCAGCCGATTTTGAACAGGGATTTATCCGAGCGCATGTTAAATGCGTGCAGGGTTTGCGAAAGGGAAAGTGCCATAAATGCGGTGGTTTGCCCCCCTTCCAGCGTGCCGGTAAAGGTTTTTCCTACGAAAAATGCAAGCAGGGAAATGCCACCAAAAAAGAAACCTTGTAAAATAATGCGCGTACCCAAACCGTGTGCAAAAATACCTTCGTTTTTGGGTTTGGGATTGTGCAGCATTACGTCCTTTTCCACGGGCTCCATACCCAGCGCAATGGCAGGCAGGCTATCCGTTACCAGGTTAATCCAAAGCAGTTGCATGGAAAGCAAGGGGGAAACGTGCCAAATCAGCATGGCAATAAAAACAAGCACAACTTCGCCGATATTCGTTCCCAGCAAAAAGCCCACAACTTTTTTGATGTTGGCGTAAATGCCGCGGCCTTCTTCTACCGCTTCTACAATGGTAGCAAAGTTATCGTCCGTCAAGGTCATATCCGCAGCGCCTTTCGCTACGTCCGTACCCGTAATGCCCATGGCACAACCGATATCCGCGGCTTTCAAGGCGGGTGCGTCGTTTACGCCGTCCCCCGTCATGGAAACCACCTGACCCTTTCTTTGCCAAGCCTTTACAATGCGGATTTTGTTTTCGGGGGAAACGCGGGCGTATACCGAAATTCCTTCTACCTGCGCATCCAATTCCTCCTCCGTCATTTTGTCAAGTTCTGCGCCCGTAATCGCGCGGTCGCCTTCTAAGAAAATACCCAGTTCCTTTGCAATCGCGGTGGCGGTTACTACGTGGTCGCCCGTAATCATCACGGGTTGAATGCCTGCGGCGCGGCAAACCTTAACCGCTTCCTTTGCTTCGGGACGGGGCGGGTCAATCATGCCCACAAGTCCCAGGAAGTGCAAGTCGTATTCCAAATCTTCTTGGGTGGGGTTCTCCGGAACTTCCGCAATAATTTTATAGCCCACGGCAAGCACGCGCAGTGCGTTTTTGCTCATTTCTTCGCAAGCCGTTTTTGCTGCGGCAAGGTCGCCCGAAACGCAACGCTTTTCCATTACGTCAAACGCACCTTTTACAATGACCACGTTTTTTCCGTCCATTACGTTTACCGAAGTCATCAGTTTTCTATCCGAATCAAAGGGCAGTTCCGCAACGCGGGGGTGCAGGGCGTTCAAGTTTTCTTTCGCCATACCGCATTTGTGCGCCGCTAAAACGATTGCCGTTTCGGTGGGGTCCCCAATGTGAATTTCCTTTCCGTTTTCATCAAAGGAAATGCTGCCGTCCGAACACAGGGTGCCAAAGGAAAGCAGTTGTTTTATTTTTTCAGAAGGGCTTTCGGATACGTCTTCAAACCCCAGTCCGTCTGCATACGCCTTTACAAGCGTCATGCGGTTCATGGTCAGCGTACCCGTTTTATCCGAACAGATTACAGAGGCACTGCCCAGCGTTTCCACCGCAGGCAGCCGGCGAATAATTGCGTTCTTTTTTACCATGCGCTGAACGCCGATGGAAAGCACAATGGTTACGATGGCAGGCAATCCTTCGGGAATGGCGGAAACCGCTAACGAAACGGCGGTCATAAAAATTTTCAAAGGCGGAATTTTACTGATCAGCCCTACGATAAAGACGATTGCACACGCCCCCAGGGCCAAAAATCCCAAGTATTTGCCAAGCGTTGCCAGTTTTTTTTGCAAAGGGGTTTGGCTTTCTCCTTCCCCCGATAACAGGTTGGCAATTTTGCCCATTTCGGTATCCATACCCGTTGCGGTAACCACCGCAACCGCCGTGCCGTAGGTAATGCTGCAACCCGAAAACACCATGTTGTGGCGATCCCCAAGGGGAGAACCTTCTTCAACGGGCGCTTCTGCATCCTTTTCGGAAGGCACGGATTCACCCGTAAGGGCGGATTCTTCGCTTTTTAGGCTGACGCTTTTCAAAAGGCGTGCATCCGCAGGCACAAAATCGCCTGCTTCCAATAAAATAATATCTCCGGGAACCAACTGTTCGGCGTTGATAATACATTCTTTTCCGTTTCGGATTACGCGTGCGTGCGGCGCAGACATATTTTTCAGTGCGTCCAACGCTTTTTCTGCCTTGCTTTCCTGTATTACGCCCATAACGGCGTTCATAATTACGATAAGCAAAATCAGGGCAGGTTCAAAAAATTCTTTCGCGTTTTTTTCTACGCAGGCAACAACAAAGGAAACGATTGCCGCGGCAATCAGTATCAAAATCATTGCATCCTTAAACTGCTCTAAAAAACGAACTAAAAAGGTTTTCTTTTTCTTTTCTTGCAATCGGTTTTCACCGTGTTTTTCCCGGCGTAAAACAACTTCTTCTTCGGTCAACCCCAAAACGGCATCCGTTTTTAGGGTTTGCAAAACCGTTTCTTTGTTGCTTGCGTGTGCTTTCAATCTTTGTGCCTCCGTCTTTTTCCGTACTATCATACGGGTAAGTTGGGTTTATTATAACAAACAGCAAAGGGAAAAGCAAGGGTTTTTTATCCGAAACAGCAAGAAAATCCTTGCGTTCCGCTCTATCTTCCTACCCACCCCAAAGGGGTGGGTAGGTGGGAAATTTGATTTTTTAGTGAACATGTTATGCAATCTTCAAGGGGGTTATGCGGTTTTTATTTTTTTGTCCGTCAAGGATTGTCCGTCATATGACGCCCGAACTGTTTGTTTTGTAGGGGTAGAAAAAGTTTTTGCTTTTTGTAAAACAAACAAGTTCGCTCGTCAGACACAACACAAAAAGGACTGCCCAAAATGGGTAGTCCTTTTTATATTTTCATAAAGAAAGAAACTGTGCCGTAAGAGATGAAACCGACACCCCCTAAAGGGGGAACCCCCTCGGTTTGCTTTGTCCGTCAAGGCAAGTCCGTCATATGTCGCCCGAACTACGTTCGCATCTTTACGGCGCAAAGCAAAAAGGCCACCCACAAGGGTAGCCTTTTGCTTGGCGCGCCGTAAGAGATTCGAACTCCTGACCTTTGGTTCCGTAGACCAACGCTCTATCCAGCTGAGCTAACGGCGCAAATATGTTTTAAGCCTACCTATTATAGGAAAAAAAAGGAGAAATGTCAAATACTTTTTCCATAAATTAAAAAAATTTCAAAAAAATTTATTTCGGCAGGGCAAGCGTATTTTTATAAAAGGTTGACAATCCATTCTATTTTTGCTATCATCAATGTATATTGTTTTACGCGTATGCGCGATATACGCGTAAATGCGCACGCACGTTCTGTGTAGATGGAAGGGAGTGGCCATGCCCAAAACGCAGTTTTTAGATCCGAACGTATTGTTAAAAAAGGGGGAAATTGTATTCCCCGAAATCCCCGTCAACGCATACGAAAGTGCCGGGGCGCGGGAGCTTGCCCTTTTTGGCAAAAAAAGTTTTTATGAAATTTACCGCCAGATGTGCTTTATTCGCGTGTTTGAAACACGGTTGGACGAACTGAAAAAAACGGGGAAAAGCGCGGGTGTAACGTATACTTATCACGGGCCGTTACATCTTTGTATCGGGCAGGAGGCAACCGCCGTGGGGGCAAACTTTCTGTTTACCGAAAAGGACGTAATATTCGGTACGCACCGCAACCACGGGGAAGTGCTTGCCAAAGGCTTTTCCGCCATAGATAAAATGGGGGAAAAAGAACTTACCGCGGTAATGGAAAACTACCACAACCTTGCTACCTTGCAGGGTGCGCAAAAAATTCCCCTATTTGATAGCGCAGACGTAAAAACCAAGGCGCGCCTGTACTTTTTATACGGGTTGTTTTGTGAAATTTTTGGCAAAAACCAAGGCTTTCAAAAGGGGCTTTCGGGCAGTATGCATATGTTTTTTACCCCCTTTGGGATTTACCCCAACAACGCCATTGTGGGGGGCAGTGCAGGGATTGCCGCAGGGTACGCGCTATCCAACAAACTCTTTGCGCGCGAAGGCGCGGTATGTGTGAACTTGGGGGATGCTTCCTTGGGTTCGGGTGCCGTGTGGGAGGCAATGAACTTTTCTGCCATGGACCAACTTTCCGCCCTTTGGCAACAGCGCCCGGGTGGGCTACCCATTCTTTTCAGTTTTTATAACAACCAGTACGGCATGGGCGGTCAAACGGTGGGGGAAACCATGGCGTTCGGCACGCTTGCCCGTGCGGCGGCAGGGATTAACCCCCAAGCAATGCACGCGGAACGCGTGAACGGGTACGACCCCTTTGCCGTAATAGACGCTTATCAAAGAAAACTTCCTTTATTAAAGCAGGGCAAAGGCCCCGTTCTTTTAGATCTGGTTACATATAGATACAGTGAACATTCTGCTTCGGATAGCGGCAGTTACCGTACCGAGGAGGAGGTTGCTGCGTGGAAAAACGCAGACCCCATTCTTGCCTTTGGGCAAAAAATGATAGCCCTTGGCATTGCGGAAGAATCCGACCTTTCTGCCCTTCGGCAAGGGGTGGAAGAAGAAGTGCTTGCCGCCCTTACTGCTGCGGTAAGTGAAGAAATCAGCCCCAAAAGAACTGTGCAAGAAGAACGCGCGTTGCTTTGCGGCGTAATAACGAAACAAGATTTGCCCCGGGCAGAGCAAGGGATGCAAACCGCTGCGCCCCTCCCTGTGAAACCCTATGCGGAAAACAGCCGTATTGTGCAGATTTGCGCCAAGGGTAGAAAAAATTTAACCCTTTCGGATGGGATTTTTGAAGGGATTTTATCCGCTTTCTACCGGGATAACACCCTAATTGCTTACGGGGAAGAAAATCGGGATTGGGGTAACGTTTCGGGGGTATACGTGGGCTTAACCGAAGCCTTGCCTTACGAACGGCTGTTTAACGCACCCATTTCCGAAAGTGCGATTATCAGTACCGCCGTGGGATTTGCCATGGGGGGCGGCAGGGCGCTGGTGGAAATTATGTTTATGGATTTTGCAGGGCGTGCCGCGGATGAAATTATCAACCAACTTGCCAAATGGCGTACCCTTTCGGGGGGCGAATTTGCCCTGCCCGTAACGGTAAGAACGGCAATCGGCAGGGGGTACGGTGCGCAACACTCGCAGGATTTAACCGCGCTTTTTTGCCATATTCCCGGCTTAAAAGTGGTGTATCCTGCCACCCCGTATGACGCCAAGGGGCTTATGACCGCTTGCTTAACCGAGAAAAACCCCGTTTTGTTTATTGAAAACCAAAGTTTATACCGTACTACGGGGGAAATTCCCCTGCCCGAAGGGGAATATACATTGCCTATCGGCAAGGCGAATTGCATAAAGCAAGGGGTAAACGTAACCTTGCTTTCGGTGGGTGCGTGCTTGCCCCGCGTGCTTGCGGCGGCACAGGAACTGGCAGCCAAGGGGATAGATGCGGAAGTGATTGACGCGCGCTCCCTTGTTCCCTTTGATTACGAAACGTTAGAAAACAGCGTGCGGAAAACGGGTAGGCTTGTGCTGGTTTCGGATGAAACTTTGCGTGGGGCTTATGTGAAAGAAATTGCTGCAACCCTTACCGAAAAAGCCTTTACTGCGTTGCAAGATGCCCCTGTTTTCGTGTGTGCCAAGGATACGGCTGTGCCTTTGGCGGGGGGCGCAGATGCGTTTTATCCAAATAAAGAGGATATTCTTTCGGCTTGTTGCAAGCTTTTGAAAAAATAAGAAAAAGGAGAAAAATCATGGCGAGAAGAAGAAGTTTTTGGCGCGGATTTTTATGCGTATGTATCGGTATTGTTACGGGTATCGTGCTTACCTTAGGCGGTGTTACGCTTACGGGGTATTTGATGCTGAAAAATACCAAACTGAAAAAAATTAACAGTTTAACGGGAACCGAAATCGTGGGGCAAACCACGGTAAACGGGCAGGAAATCAATCTTGCGAACATGAGTGTTCTGCAACTGTTCAAGCAGGCGGAAACCTTAAAAAATTCCACTTCGCAAATGACGATTTCCAACGTGGAAGAACTGTTCCCCGCATTGAACTTATCCGGCGTTTTGCCTGCTAAATACTTAACAGCGGATAAAAGCGGATTAAAAATTTCCCTTGCGGCAGGGGCGGAATATCAAATTCCGTTAGCCGACCTGCGCTCCAAAACGTTTAAGCAAGCGGCCGAACATATCGCCGCCGAAGTGAAAGCGCAAACCACCTTTTCCTTGTTGGGTTCCCTGGGTTTTAACTTTAACGACTTCCCCTTTGTTGCGGGAACGGACGGAAAGAACCCCGTATATACCTACGTGGCATTGGGCAAAAACGGGTACGGTGCGTGGTATGCGGCGCGTACGGGTGCCATTTATTACATGGCAAACGGAAACTATCTTCCTGCAACGGCTGCCATGCTGAACGGCGGCGCAGGGGACGGGGTTACCGATTTATACTATAAAGCGCAAGGGTTGGTGGATATGCCCGTGGTGGACGGGGTAAACGCCATGATTGCCGAACTGAGTGGGGATAAACTGACCATTGCCCGCTTGGACGAAATGCTTGCTTTGGGATTAAAGGATGAAAACGGGGAATACGGGCACATTATTATAGAACTGTTGGCAGAAAAGAAACTTACGGAAATAGAAAACAGTTTTAACGAAATTTCGGATACGCTGAAAATTTCGGATTTGTTTACCATTAACCCCGGGGACGTGTTATACGAAATGCAATATCTGCGCTATACCGAGCAAACTGCGGCTGAACACAACGCCAAACCCGAAAACGTGGCAAAACAGGTGATTCCGGGGGACTACGTGTTGGATGCACAGGGCAATAAAACCGAAGCCACGATAAACAGCTTTGTAAAAAGCATAGAGTATGCAAAGGTAAAGGATTTAATACAGGTGGGAAACAGCAAATTGCTTTCTGCCATCGGCAACCGAACCTTAAAAGAATTGAGTAAAGACGGGTCGGGCATTGCCAACAACCTTACCTTGGATGAAGTAATGGATATTCCCGTATCCGAAACCGCCCTTACCGCCATTAAGTACTTGCGGTTTACCCCCGAAAGTGCGGCGGCGTTTAACGAAAAACACGCGTTAAGCGGAGCAAACGCCAAAAAGGCAGGGGATAAAGTACCCGTGCTTGCCGAAGGGGAAACGTACAACCCTGCAACCGCGTATACTTATGCTATGTGCACCTTAAAGGATTTGGCTACCAACGTAAACAACGTGCCCCTGGGGGAAATTTTGGGCGTAACGGCTGGTTCGGAAAAAATGCTGCAAGCATTAAAGGATACCACCCTTTCGGGGGTAAACGCAAAAATCACATCCTTAAAACTTTCGGATGTGATACAGATAGAAACGGACCCCTCGCATACCAATTATTCCAAAATTTTATACTCGTTAAAAGATTCCACGGTTAGCGGTTTGGGCAGTGCGGTAAACGACCTTGCGTTGCAGGACGTAGTGGATATTACCGAAAGTTCTTCCCTGGTATTAAAAACCTTGGCTACCGTAAAAATCAGCAACTTGCCCGCGCGTATGGATACGCTGAAAGTAAAGGAAGTAATTGTGATTGACAGTTCTTCCACCAAAGTATTACGGGCGCTTGCAGATAAAAAGGTAAACGAAATCGGTACTGCGCTGGATACCATGCCTATTTCGGATATGGTGGATTACGCCCCCACGGCAACCGATTTGTTTGACCGGTTGATGGTGGATTTGGCGGATAAAAACGCAACCCTTTCGGATATGGGGGATAAAATCAATCACGTAAAAATTTCCGCCCTGTTTAACGTAAATACGGATACTTCGGATGCAGCACCCGACGGTGTATGGTACTTTTTATTAAAAGGGGTGGATGAAGAACAGCAAACGTTGGAAAATTTGGAAAACATGATCAACGTTTGTGCGGAAAATATTTCCTCTTCCACCATTCGTAAGCTGAACGAGGAAGGAGTTTTGGATCTTCCCGCAGAAACCCCTGAAAACGAAGAACTGTTTGATATGAAACTGAACGACCTGCTTGTATCCCTTTCCAACAACTGGAACGCCGTTTCGGGCATCTTGGGTGCACTGGGCGGTTAATCAAAAAGACGGTGCATGCTGTTCGGTGCAGCCGTTGTGCCGAAAAGGGAAAATAAAACATAAGAAAACGCCCCTTGCGACAATCCGTCGCAAGGGGCGTTGTTTGTTATTCGTTATTCTTCGTAATCGTATTGAAAGGAAAAATCGTACGAAAACTGCTTTAATGCGTCTGCAAAATCCGAAAACTTTTCGGGCTTTATCATGATGCGCGAAAGCATATCTCCGCAAATCAGTTGCAGTTTATCCGCGCTTTTTTTTGCGTCCGGTTGGGTGGACATGGCTTTTTTCACGCGCAGTTCGGTTACGTTTTCTTTTTTGATACGGCTTACGGGGAAAATACCCAAATAAAAGGTAACGCTTTTTTCGGTAACGCGGTATCGGGAGGCACAAAGATAACCGATTAAAACCACCAGCATAATGGCGGAAGTTGCCAGCCGCCAAATTACGCCTGCGCGGTTAAACACGGTTAAATCCTTCCAGGAAAAAATCGTATACCCGTCGCAAGCCATGGCCGCCACGAAAATTATCATGGTAATAAAGGCAAGAACGGTTATTTTTTTTGGCGCCGCTAAGCGGAAAACGGAAGGTTTCATGAATTGCCCCCTTATATTTGTATCTTTGTTATACCACGAAAAGTAAAATTTGTCTACCACTTATACAAAAAAAGCGAGAAAAACAAGAAAAAAAAGGAACAAAAGGGGTTTTTTAATTGAAAAATCGGCAAAAGTGTTGTACAATAGGAAAAGAAAATTACGATTCCCCTTCACCGAAGGGGAAGGAAGGAGTGTACGGTATGAAATTACATAAGGGCGGCGTTTTCCTGGTTGGGGATACGCTGATTAAAAAAACCGCAGGCTACGAAAACCGTTTGGGGGCAGCCGGGGTTACGGCAAGTGAAATGCAAAACGCAAAGCGCGGCACCATGGCGTATTCGGTATTGCAGGCGCATAATACTTCGGGGGATGAAAACACCCTGCGCTTAAAGTTTGACGCAATCGCTTCGCACGATATTACCTACGTTGGTATTATTCAAACGGCAAAGGCAAGCGGGCTTACCGAATTTCCCTTATCTTACACCTTAACCAACTGCCACAACAGCCTTTGCGCGGTTGGCGGTACGATTAACGAGGACGACCACGTGTTCGGTTTAACCGCCGCTAAAAAGTACGGTGGGGATTACGTGCCTGCACACCTTGCGGTTATCCACCAATATATGCGTGAAAGAAAAGCGGCTTGCGGCAGAATGATTTTGGGTTCGGACTCGCACACCCGTTACGGCGCTTTGGGTACCATGGCGATTGGGGAAGGCGGCCCCGAACTTGTAAAACAACTGCTTTCCCGTACCTACGATATGAAATATCCCGAAGTGGTTTGCGTAAAACTGAAAGGCAAACCCCGGTTCGGCGTTGGCCCGCAGGACGTAGCCATTGCGCTGATCGGCGCAACCTTCAAAACGGGCTTTGTGAAAAATAAGGTGCTGGAATTTGTGGGCAGCGGCATTCAAAACCTTTCTATGGATTTTAGAAACGGCATTGACGTAATGACCACCGAAACCACCTGCCTTTCTTCCATTTGGGAAACGGATGAAAAGGTGCAGGAATACTACACCGTTCACGGCAGAAGTGGGGATTACAAAAAAATGGCACCCCAGCGCGTGGCGTACTATGATGCGGCAATTGAAATTGATTTAAGCAAAATCGTTCCCATGATTGCACTGCCTTTCCACCCCAGCAACGCTTACGCGATTACCGACTTTTTGGCAAACGCCAAGGATATCCTGCGCGAAGCGGAAGTGCAAGGTCAAAAACTGCTGAAAAGCGGCAAGTTCAGTTTGCTGGATAAAGTGGATGAAAAGGGCAACGTTCACGTTTCCCAAGGGATTATTGCAGGTTGCGCGGGCGGTATGTACGAAAATATTGCTTTGGCATCTAACCTGCTTGCAGGTAAAACCGTGGGCAGTGGGGAATTTACCTTATCCGTTTATCCTTCCAGTCAACCCGTATATAAGAGTTTGGCGGATAACGGCTATATTTCTTCGCTGATGGAATCGGGCGCTATTGTAAAAACCGCGTTCTGCGGTCCCTGCTTTGGCGCAGGGGACGTACCCAGCAACAACGGGCTTTCCATCCGCCACACCACCCGTAACTTTGAAATGCGCGAAGGCAGTAAGCCCGGGCAAGGTCAGCTTGCCTCTGTTGCGCTTATGGACGCGCGCTCTATCGCGGCAACCGCGGCAAACGGCGGTATCTTAACCCCCGCAACCGAAATGGAAAAACCCACCGCGCGCATTAAAAAATACGCGTACAACGGCAAGATTTACGAAGGCAGAGTATACTACGGCTTTGGCAATGCGAATAAGGACGTAGAACTGCGTTACGGCCCCAACATTGCAGATTGGCCCGAACAGCCCGAACTAAAAGATAACTTATTATTATCCGTTGCAAGCAGCTTGCATGACGCAGTTACCACAACGGACGATTTGATTCCTTCGGGGGATACTTCTTCCTACCGCAGCAATCCCAAAAAATTGGCAAGCTTTACCCTTTCTAAAAAGGACCCCGATTACGTAGCGAAAGCGGAAGAAGTGCAAGCGGAAAACGCGGCGTTCATCCAAGGGGAAAATGCCGAATTAAACGCCCTTTGCGAAAGCCTTAACGTAAATCCCGCAACCGTAACCTACGGCAGCGTGGTTGCGTCCGTAAAGCCCGGGGACGGCAGCGCAAGAGAGCAAGCAGCATCCTGCCAACGCGTTTTGGGGGGCAGTGCAAATATTTGCGTGGAATACGCAACCAAGCGGTATCGCAGTAACCTGATTAACTGGGGTATGATGCCCTTCCTTTATAAAGAAAACTGCTTTACCGTGGGGGATAAAGTGTTTGTTCCTAACGTGCGTGAGCGTCTTTTGGGCGGCGAAACCCAGTTCCCTGCAAAACTGATTTCGGATGGTAAAGTAAAGGATATTACCTTAACCATAGATAAGTTGACGGATGATGAAAAGAAGATTATTGCAGACGGCTGCTTAATCAACTTCTATAAAAGGGGCTAACATATGTACCGTTTCGTAGAAAAACTGAACGAAAGAAGTCGTAGTGGCAACAATAGTGAAATGCCCGTTATCGCCTTTTTGGGGGATAGCGTAACCCAAGGTTGCTTTACCTATAACGATACCAACGCAGGGTACGTATCTAAATTCCGTACCATGCTGAATAAACTGTATCCTGCAGCGCCTGCCTACGTGTTAAACGCAGGCGTGGGCGGCAACGATAGCGAGTGGGCGTACAAGCGTTTGGAAAGGGACGTGCTTCGCTATCATCCCGATTTGGTGGTGGTTACCCTTGGCTTAAACGACGTATGGCAGGAAGAAGAAGGGGTACGCCGCCACGCGGAATTTTTAGGTAAGATTTTTGATGCAATTTTGGCAACGGGCGCAGAAGTGATCCATATGACCCCCAACGCCATGAACTATTACCGTAACGGCGGTGTGGAACCCCACAACCAAGAACTGTGCTTAAAAAGCGCGGAATTTATGAATTCGGGCTTGATGGATAGAATTGTGGAAGCAGGCAAAAAGGAAGCCCAAAAACGGGGCATTGTAACCTGCGATTGCTATAAAAAATGGCGCAACTATAAAAAGGCGGGCATTGATACGGATGCTTGGCTTTGCGGCGGTATCAATCATCCTTTCCCCGAACTGCACGATTTGTTTGTAACCAGCCTAATGGATACGCTGTTTGAATTGAACGGCGATTTATAAGCGGCGCGCTACTGCGTTAACTGTTTCAAAATACAATCTCGATAACCAACAAGGTTAATCTCGCCTGTATTTTTCACGAGCCTTGTATCGCTTGCTTCTAAACCGCCTTTTGGGTGCGGCGGCGTATAACACTTCGCAATACGGTGTTAAACTTGCGTTTTCGGTGCAGTTACGTACCATCAAGGTACGCGCCTTTCCGAAATCCGCGTTTGCCTTAAAGCCTGCCCTACTTGTAGGGGAGGGGGACCGCTGTGCGGTGGAGGGGTTGTGCTCGGTTCTCCACCGCCTTTTGGGTGAAGGCGAGCCTTGTATCGCTTGTTTCTAACCCGACTTTACGGCGGTTTATAAACGGCGCGCTACTGCGTTTGACCTAACACCTCCCCTACACAGGGGAGGTGTTTTTAGATTCTCCGCTAAGCCCGTCAAGGTGGGTAGGCGAAGAATGACAAGAAATCGTAGGGGCGAGCAGTGCTCGTCCGAAAAAAATAAAATAAAAAACCGCCCTGAAGGTTTCTTCCTTCGGGGCGGTTATTTTATGCTATTAATCTTCTAATCCTAACAGGTAATCAACACTTACGTCAAAGTAGCGTGCTAAAACAATTAGTTGCGTTCCTTTGATATCTGCTTGGCAGTTTTCCCAACGGCAAAGGGAAGATGAACCGATATTTACTTCTTTTGCCAGTTTTTGAATAGAAAGTCCTTGGTTGATGCGTAATTCTTTCAGCCGTTCAGCAAATAATTCCATAAAACTTTTCTCCTTTTCTATATTTTATCCCAAATTAGGGATAAAAGCTTGGAAATCCCTAAAACGGGATGGTATAATTTATCCCTAAAACGGGATAGCGGAGGAAAGATATGCAAAAAATTATCAAAACGGAAATAATTGCAGGGTATATTAGTGAAAAGGGGTACAGCAAAAGGGAGTTTTGTAAGCGTTGTAAAATTTCGTATTCTACTTTGCAAAAAATTATGGCGCAGAATTGCGCCTTTCCTATAAGCGCGCTGTTCAAAATTGCAAGGGAAACGGGTAAGCGCGTATGCGAGTTGTTTTTTTGATAAAACAAAAAACCGCCCCCCAGGAAAAAGACCCTCGGGGGGGGAATTTTATGTTTTTTTAAAAATACGGCTAAACATATTTACCCA
>JAZRTI010000075.1:0-6879 GCA_045651955.1 Christensenellaceae bacterium
AAGGCAGGGCTGTGGGGCTGTTGGATGCCCCCCAATCCCTAACCAAAAGCACCCTTCTTCTTTCGGGTAAACAAGGCATTTTGCCCGTGTTTAACGTAAAGGATGGGGAACAGGAAAATTCCTACATTCTAAACGTAATCAAAAACAAAAGCCACGCAAAATTATCCTTGCAAAAGGGCTTGCCGCATCTGCATATCCAAATGCATTTAACCGTAAAAACGGAGGACGAAAGCGGGCTTTCCAACCTTTTGAACGCCAACCGCAAAAACTATCTTTCCCCTGCCGTAAAACGGGCGGCGGAAGAACAATTACAGGCGTATTTTGCGCAAATGCTTGCCCTTTGCAGGCAAGCGGATTGCGACGTATTCGGCTTGCATTTACAACTTTTTAGAAAGCACCCCAAACACTACGAGCGGCTGAAAGACCGCCTGTTTAGCGAACTGAGCGTTACCTACGATATAAAAGTAACGGAATTAAAATAACAACAAAAAAGCCTACCGCTTGGTAGGCTTTTTTATAGGCTTGTATGCTTTATTTGTTCTCTTCGTACTGAATCAGTTTTCTTGCTTCTTCCCCCGAAGAAAACACACCTGCGCAAACGCCGCTAAATAATGCGGCACCCACGGCGGCTTCTTCCTTATATAAGGGGAACTTTACTTGCATACCAAAGCGGTTTTCCGCTTCCTTTTGCATAAACGCGTTTTTGCGGATGCCGTTGCCCGAAGCAACCATACCCGTTTTTTCTTCCCCCATTGCTTTATACAGCGCAAACAGTTCTTGCACCATACCCGAAATAACGCCTGCGGTTAAACTTTCGGGGGTGAAGTTATCCACCGTAATCCCCGAAACGCTGCCCGTGAAACCGGGATTGGAACGCGTACCTGCAAAGCGGGTATCCACGGTAAGGGGGTCGGCCCCCTTTTTTAGCATTTCCGCCATAATCGCGTACGTTTCCTCTTCGGAAATTTCACCGCGGTAAGAAAGGGTTTTTTTGAAAAAGTCTTTCAGCAGAGAATACGCCCTGCCCCCGCAAAGGGCAGCGCCCACCGCCAAGTATTTGCCATCCGTAAAGGGACGAATTTCAATATCCGCGCCCCCTTCGGTTTTTTCGGTAATCACCGAAACCTGGCTGCCCGTACCCACGTTCAGTAGTACGTCCTTTTCGCTTTTTACGGTAGAATATACGCTGGCTTGGTTATCCCCAATGGCAACGCCTACGGGGATATTTTTATACTTGCCCGCAACCGCGTAACCCGTGGCAATTTCCGCCCCTACGGGGTAATTCCACGTGTTTTCGGTAAGGTTATACAGCCCAAAACTTGCTGCGTCCGTGGGGTGAATTTTGGGGGTTTTATTGCCGCAAATTTGCATTACGAAATAATCGTGAATGGTGCAATAGGTTACCGCGCTACTTGGGCGGATTCCGTTTTCCTTATTGTAAAAATCGGTAACGTTACCGTAGCCCGTGGGCGCGCCCAAAAACTTGGCGTAGGTCCTGCCTTTGTAAGGTAAATTCCCGCGCGCGTCCTGCCACGTGTAAAGGGGGCTTACCGCCTTTCCGTTTTCATCCACGTAAACAATGCCGTGCATTTGCCCCGTTACCCCGATAGCGCGCGTTTTTTCGCTTACAAACTTTTCTAAAATCCCGGTTGCAATTTGCATGATTTTTTCGGGGGACTGGATTTTTTCAAACCATTCCCCAGGAATAAACGCGTTGCTGTTTACCGTTTCTTTTTTGATTAACTTCCCCGTTTCCGCGCTGATTACCACACCGCAAACGCTGGTTGTTCCAATATCAATACCAACAAGTTCCATCTTTTTCCCCTTAATAACATTCCGCAACTTCTGCGTTTCCGCGCAAGGCAAATGCGCCGTTTAAGCAAGCGGGCATAAAGAAGTAATCCCCTTTCTTGATTTTACGGGAATACTCTTTGCCCAAAATTTCTCCTTCCCCTTCGGTTACCACGTATACTGCGTATCCGCCGCGCGCCATTTGGTATTCGCCACCCGTTAGCGTGATGCGGTTTACGTTAAAGCAATCCGTGTGCTGTTCCCCAATCAAAACGTCCTTTTTCACTCCGTCCTTTTCGTAAAGGGTGGTGGGGGCGGTCATGCCGCAAGGGGGCTTGCCGAAATCAAAGCAGGAAAGTGCCTTTTCCTTGGATAAGCCCAAGTACATTTCTTTATCAGATAAGCGGTATTCCCCGCAATACCGTTCGGGTTGAATGGTAAAATCGGTGGGTTCTTGCACTTCTAAAATCAAACAGCCTTTGCCGATGGCGTGCACGGTACGCGCAGGCACCAAGCATACGTCCCCTTTCTTTACGGGGATTGCACGCATTAAGCGTTCCATTGCGTCTGCATCCGTTTCGCTTTGCGCTACCGCAGAAAGTAAATCGCTTGCGGTTACCCCTTCCTGAAAGCCAAAGAAAATCTTTGCGTCCGGACGGGTATCTAAAATCAGCCAACATTCGGTTTTGCCGTAAGAAGAATTAAAATTTTCGCGCGAAAAGGCTTTATCGGGATGTACCTGCGCGGGTAAACGGATGGAGCTATCCAGCGCCTTTACCAAAATGCGCATTACCCCGTCCTTGCCAAGCAGGGCTTCCTTTTCGGTTTTTAGCACGTCGTCAAAATACATGCCGTTTTCTAATACCGAAACGCCCTCTCTTTCGCTTTTGGGTACGCGGTTCACCGCGCGAACGGAAGATGCAATCCATTCTTCGGGTTCGTACCCATCCTTATCTTCATCCCCGAAAAAGCCGTGGAACAATTTGCCACCCGTGTATACCCTGCCTACGCGGTTTCTTTGAAAAAATAACGGTTCTTTTATCATAAAATTTCTCCTTTACGCAATAGAAGTAGAAGATAAATCCAAACGCTTGATAATATCCTGTTGAATATCCGGGGAAAGATCCAAAAAGTTTACGAACGTGCCGTGAATACGCATAATATACACACCGCTGGGCGCGTATTTTTGGGGATTTGCAAGCACCTTACGTAAGGTTTCGGGGGTGGTTACGTTTACGTACAGATAGAAGGGGTTTACACCCGTTTGATATTCGTTAAAGAACAAGGGGCGCACCACGTTTTCGTAGAACGCTTCCCCCTTATCTTCCAAACTTTCGGCGCGGAAGAATTTGGGGTCAATCCCTAAGTGCGAAGCGTACCCGCCGTTAAATTCTGCAAAGGGCAAGCGCATGTTGGAAAGCAAGCGGAAGCCAAGCCCGTTGCTTGCATCCCCGTACAAGGGGTCTACGCCGTAGCCAAGCATTTCCCTGCTCTTTCTACCGTCAGGGGTAGCACCCACCCAGTAGCCGTAGGTTAAGTGGGTGGAGGGGGAAGCGTAGTCGGGGCGGAAGGGATTGCCCAAGTAGTTTTTCCGTGCGCGCACCATTTGCGAAACGCGCAAAGCAATTTCGGTTGCTTCTTCATCTACTTCCTTGATATTGTTTCCAAATTTGGGCGCTTCCTTTAAGAACGCGTGCAATTCTTCGTAGCCCACAAAGTTGTTTTTCAGCGCATTTACAAGCAGTTCTTTATTTTCGGGATATTTTTCGTTAAACCGGTCAATGGCGATAAAGGAATCCGCAAGTACGGTAAGCCCGTGAATTAAGCAACCGCTGCCGTTATACTTGGTGCCTTGCTTGTTCGTATCGCGTGCGTCCGCGCCGTAGGTAAGCCCACCCATAAAACTGCTAAGGAAGGGTACTTTCCAATCCGAAAGCGCAACCGAACAACCGTTGCCCGCTTCCACCATACGGTCCAGCGTTTTATCCAAAGCAGCATAAAAAGCGGCGCGAATATCTTTTAAGGTGTAAGGGGTTTCTTCGGTCAGTTTTTCACCCGTAATTAAGGAATACCCACCCGTAAGCACCGTTTCCAAAATTTTGGGAAGATTCAGCCACGTGTTGGTGGTGTTACCGCTATCCTGCCCCATAATTAAGGGTTCTTGGCAACCTGCAACCGCCGTATCGGGAATATCCTTTACTTCTACGCCGTTCTTTTGCAAAACCGCGAACAGCGAATCGTCGTTGAATAGCGAGGGGGTAAGTACGCCGGGGGTAAAGAAGAATTTCCCCATTTCGCGATACATCTTTTTGGGGGTGTTCGCGTGCAATTTTACGGATAAAATGGGTTGGGGCAAGTTCATTTCGTAGTATGCGTCCATTACCGCGTAGGTGGTTTCGTTACTTAAATCGTTGCCCTGTTCGTCCCTACCGCCAACTAGTACGTTTTGGGAAATCGCCCAACTTCTATCCCCAACGTTAAAGAATACCAAGAAGTGGCAGAACAGTTCTTTTACTTCTTCACGGGTTAAATCCCCACGGTAGGGTTCGAAAACACGGTCCACGTTCCCAAGCGAAAACGCGTAAGGGTTGGGCGCTTGTTCCATGCACATTACTTGCCACAGTAAAAGATATAACTGCATTGCTTGGTGCATATTCTTTGCGCCGCCGCTGTAGATGGCGGTTAGCGTTTCTTGCATTTTTAACAGTTCTTGCTTTCTCTTTGGGGTGGCGGCGGTAAGTTGCTGCGAAATAATGGCTTGATAGCGTTCAATTAAAACCTTTACGCCCGAAAGCGCGATTGCCGCGCCCTTGTAAAAATCCGTATCCCCCGCATCTTTCGCTTGCTTGATGATTGCGTCCACACCGTTTTTTAGCGCAGGGCGGAAATCGGGAATCACGTGCCCCGTTACCTGTTCCACAAAGAACAGTACTTCCTTGGTATCCTGTTCGGCTTTTTTGTAAACCGCGTTTAATTTTTTTACCGTTTCGGATTTCGCGGTTTGCGCTTTTACCTTTTGGATGCGTTCGGCAGAAAATTCTTCGTTGGGTTCAATATCCCCGTAGATGGCTAAGGGGTCGCAGTAGCCCGAAAACCCTTCTACCGTAAAACTGGGATTAATCAACGCGTAACTGCGTGCAAACGCGTCCCTTTGCGTTCCCACGAACAAGGCGTTCTCACTAATGGATAAAGGAATGTTCTTTAATACTTCCACCAGTAGTCTTGCCTTTTTTTCTTCGGGTAGAAGATTTGCGTATTCTTCTTCCTTTTGCGTTTCAATTTCCTTGGCAATAAACCAGCCGTCCAAACGCTTTAACGCGCGTTCTTCCAAGTACAGTTCTTTTGCGCGGGTGGCCATTTCGCCCTTAGTGAATAATTGATTCATTTTCCTTCTCCTTTTCATTTGGTTGTTCCGTTTGTTATGTTTTTATTACTTTCAGTCCGCTATTTGCGAACACTTCGTTAAATTTAGCAAGTTGCTCTTTCGTGATAAACGCATTTTTCATTTCGTATTCGGTTTGCCATTTTTCCCTGCCGTATTCGTGATAGGCAAGAAATTCAAAATCCGTAAGCGAAGTATCGTGCTTTGTAAAAAAGGATGCAAACCCTTCCGCCCCGTCCGCGTTAAATCCGTTGATTAGGGGAATGCGGATATGTTGGGGGATTTGATGACGGCAATTATAAGCGAAATTTTGCTTTACCACCCCGTTATCCACACCCGTAAACGCTTTTAGTTTTTCCCCGTCGTAATGCTTAAAATCCATCATCAGGTAATCCACGTAAGGCAGTAACTCGGGTAAGCGTTCGTCCGTACCGTTGGTTTCCAAAGCGGTGTGAATCCCCTCTCCTTTCAATGCGATAAGCAGGGGTTTTAGTTCTTCGTGCCACAAAGTGGCCTCTCCACCCGTAAAGGTTACGCCGCCACCCCCGAAAAACATGGGTTTGCACGAAAGAATTTCATTTAGCATTTCTTCCGCCCCAACCCTTTTTCCTGCCGTGGGGGAAAATCCGTTGGGGTTGGAGCACCACTTGCACCGCATATTGCACCCCGAAAGGTGAATTACCAAGCGGTTGCCCGGGCCATCCTCCCCATAATTAAACCCTTTGCCGAAAACGTACATATTTCGCCTTCCTTTTGCCGTATATAAGAAATTATATACGAAAAAAATGAAAAAAACCATTGACAAACGGGCAAAAAAGATGTAAAATCGGATAAAAATAGGTGATTTTTATGCAAATTTCTTTTTCCCCCACCCCCAGCCATCAAATAACCACGGCAAACGTAAACTTTTACGTTTCCCCCTTTATCCACCCCCAAAGAACGCTACAAGAACACGATTTTATCTATATTTTGGAAGGCGAGTGGGGTTTTCAGTTGGGAAAAGAAAAATACCTTGCCCAAAAGGATACCCTTTTAATTTTAGGCGCAGGGATTCCCCACCGCGGCACCACCCCTTGCATGCCCAAAACGAAAACCATGTATTTTCACGTTGCGCCTGACGCACAGGACGGCACAGGCAAGGGTTTTTTACTGCAAAGCGAATACATGGCGTGTGGACGGGGTGTAAAAAAACTGTTTTCGGAAATTGTGCAAGCACACCTTGCGGGAAACGCAAAAAAAGCGGATAGGCTGTTTCAGGTTTTGCTTTGCGATTTGGAATCGTTTGCCACCCAAGAAACGGACGTGGCAGACGCGATTAAGCACGCGATTCACGCAAACCCCGAACGCTTTTTATCCAACGAAGACCTGGCAAAAGTTTTGAACGTTTCGCTAAAAACCGCCGAAAGCAAATTTAGAAAAAAGTTCGGTATGGGAATACACGCCTACGCTTTGCAATTTAAGGTGCAGGAAGCCCTTTCGTTTTTTGATTTATTTCCCGAAATTTCCATTAAGGAAGTTTCCGCCAACTTGGGTTTTTACGACGAATACCATTTCAGCAAACAGTTCAAACGGATTACGGGTATTTCCCCGGGAAAATATAAAAAACAGCGCAAAACGGAAAAGGAACCCCAGTAACATCCCAAACACATACAGTATAACCGGAGCGCATCGTCAGGTGCAATTTTTTTTTGGAGCGGGGGGGGCTG
>JAZRTI010000076.1:0-105273 GCA_045651955.1 Christensenellaceae bacterium
CGATCCGACTTATGCAAACCGTAAGTCAGGTGCTGCAAGCCGCACTTTCTGCTTAAGGAACGGGAAAATTCGTCGTCTGCGTTAAAAACGGCAAATTCAGTATATTCGGGCGTGAATAATTTTTCCTTTGCGGCGGCGTACTGTTTCATGTCATAAAAATCGTCCAGATGGTCTTGCGAAAGATTGGTAAACACACTGACCGCAAACGTTAAGCCAAAGATACGGAAAGATTCCAAAGCATGCGCCGAAACTTCCATCACCGCATATTCCACCCCCTCCTTTACCATATCAGCGAAAATTCTGTGCAAAAATATGGCATCCGGCGTGGTTAAGGTGGGAGCAAAATATTTATTGCCGTAATATACACCCGTGGTACCGATTACCCCGGCACTGTTCCCCGTTAAGTTTAACACGTGATGCACCGTTCGTGCAACGGTGGTTTTTCCGTTGGTTCCCGTAACCGCTATCAGTTTTAATTTTTTGTGTGCATTACCGTAAAACGCAGCAGCAAGATAAGCCATACATTCCCGCATGTTCTTCGTAATTGCATACGGAACGGATATTTCGGGCTTTTTAGCGGAAATTACCGCACTTGCCCCCCGCGCTACCGCTTCCCTTACGTAGTCTGCACCATCCGCGTTCTTTCCTTCTACCGCAAAAAATAAATCACCTTTTTCTACCGTTCGACTATCAAAAGAAAGCCCCAAAATTTCGGGGTCTTTTGCTTCCTGCGTATACTGAAAAGAAAACGCCTTGATAAGTTCACTGAATTTCATACCCGACCTCCTTCACATCCTTGTCCGTTTTTATAATATATGAAGGGAAGGTGCGGAAAATAAGCAATCGTGTCAAAAAAACAAAAACAATGAAAAAACTTACGGCGTGCTAAGCACGCCGTAAAATTATAAGCACGGTTGCATTTTTTTTGCGGAGATAATGCCTTGAAAAATCTCCCCGGCATACGGAGCGGCAACAACACTGCCGTAAGACTGCCCAACGGGTTCGTCAATCACTACCAAACAAAGATATTTTGGTGCGTTTGCCGGGAAAAAGCCCACAAAGGAGGATACGTATTTGCCCTGTGCTATTTTTCCGTTTTCATATTTTTGTGCAGTTCCCGTTTTACCGCCTACGCGGTAGCCTGCAACAAATGCTTTTTTACCCGAACCGTTCGCCACAACCCCTTCCAAAAGCAAGGCAAGTTGCTTAGAAGATTCTTCGCTAATGGTTCGGTTTTTCATATTTGGATAATGCACCGAAACGGGGTTTCCCTGCTCATCACGGATTTTTCGTATAAAATACGGTTCATAATAATACCCGCCGTTTACCGCCGCAGATACGGCAGCGGCAAGTTGAATGGGAGTTACCGCTATTGTCTGCCCAAAACTGATGCGTGCCAAATCGGATAAGGTTACCGCAGATTGAGGCACTAACAGCCCGTGCGCTTCCCCGCCGAAATCAATCCCCGTTTTTTTGCCAAACCCGAATTTTCCTAAATATTCGTACATCTTTTCGGTTCCCAACCGCAAGCCGATATCCACAAAACAGGGGTTGCAGCTGTTATTTAACGCATCTTGCAAAGTTTGGGAAGAATGTTTACCGTTTGCGTGCGTACTCCAACATTTTACTGTTGTTCCGGCAACCTGACGGGTGCGGGAAGAAGGAAAAACGTACGAAGAAGATAATGCGTTTGCATTTCCCTTATGATATTCTTCTATATTTGCCGCGGTAGTTATAATCTTAAACGTAGATCCCGGTTCGTATACGTCAGTGATCAACAAATTTCTGGAAACGTCCATTAGTTTGGATAAATCTTCCCGGGGGGGATTGTTTAAGTCGTACGAAGGCTGAATGGATAATGCCAACACCTCCCCCGAAGTTACGTCCATTACCACACATGCCGCACTTTTGGGGGTATAGGTCAACATTGCCTCCCGCATGGCGCGTTCGGCAACCGTTTGTATTTCGTAATCCACCGTTAGTTCAACGGTTAGTCCGTTTTTTGCAGGATAATAGTACGCAGCGCTTTGCGAAATTTCTTTTCCCACAAGGTCCGTTTGATATAAAATTTCCCCATCTGTGCCTTTTAGGTTTGCGTTTTGATACAGTTCAATTCCCGATTGCCCCGCTCCGTCCGTAGAAGTAAACCCCAAAACCTGTGTTAAAAACTCCCCATAAGGATAAACCCGTGAATTATCTCTTGCAAAATATACTCCGCTGATTGCGTTTTTTGAAAGCGCCAGCACAGTTTGTTTATCTACGTGCTTTTTTACGGTAAGTTCACTGACCTTACTTTTTGCCAGTTTTTGATATAACTCTTCTTCGTTCAAGGATAACAATTTTGCAAGTAAACTTGCGGCTGCTGCTTTATCTTTTACGGCGTTCGGTCTAACAAAAACCGAATAGGTATCCAAGTTATCCACCAACACAACCCCCGACCTATCCGTGATTTTTCCGCGCGCAGCAACCACGGGAAGTTCACGCGTCCACTGGTCAATTGCCCGACTTTGTAAATCCACGCCCCAAACAACTTGCACGTAAAACAGCCGTGCAATTACAACACAAAAAAGAAAGGTTACCACAACAACCGTTGCAAGTAACCTCTTTCGCAATAAAGTAATTGAAATATGCGACTTCGTAGCGCACCTCCCAAAAATTAACCGAAAATACCGGCAAAGAAATCACAGAAGGAATTAAACCAATTTCCGGATAATGTGGGTTCGGAAATTTCTTCGGGAGTAAGTAAATTCATATGTACGTTGTTTCCGTTTGCAGTCATACCCGAGGATACGCCGTTTTCAACAACCGTGCTTTCATCCAACAAAGAACTCAATTCTTCGTCCAGGATATTGTTTTGCTGCTGTAATGCGGCAACTTCACTTTTTAATGCATTTACGCTGATGCGTTCTCTGGAAAGCGCAACTGCGTTAACGGCAATTAAGGAAATCAACGTCATAATCACAATTGCATAAGCAACGATTACCGCTTTGCTGCGGAACAGGGAGGTTGCTTTTGCCTTAGCAGGGGTACGGTCAATAAAGAAATCTTCATCAATTTCTTTATCCATAAACTGCATAGTGGTAGAAGTGGGGTTCAAATCTGCCTCGTCAACCGCAATACTTTCTTCTTGGGGGGCAACGGAAACTTCCTGTTCTTCGGTGTAAGCAGGACGGGTTAAAACATCCGTTTCTTCCAACTGTTCGTCCATTGCGAACAATCTGGGAACGCGATTATTCAGTTGTTTTTCCCCTTCTTCTTCCGAAAAAAAGGCAGCTGTATCCGTACGCAACAATTCCATTTCGTCTTCTTCGCTGAATACTCTGCGTGCGGTCATTTCAGCACGTTTTAATCCGTTCATACTCCTTTACCCCTTCTATATTATTTTTATACACGCTCTGCTATGCGTAATTTTGCGCTTTTTGCGCGTGAATTTTGTTTTAATTCTTCTTCCTTAGCCGTTATTGGCTTATTGGTTACAATTTTGACTTCCCTTTTTTTATTGCAAACGCAAACGGGTAAGCTTTTATCGCAAATACAGTCTATTTCCAAATCCTTCAACGCTTGTTTTACAATACGGTCTTCTAATGAATGAAAGGTAATTACGGCAATTCTGCCGCCTTTTTTCAATTTTCGTGCTAAGCCGACCACCGTTTCTTTCAATCCGCGAAGTTCTCCGTTGACCTCTATGCGCACCGCTTGAAACACGCGCTTTTCGGGATGCGGTTCGGTTTTGAATTTTGCGGGAATCGCTGAACAGATTAAATCTGTCAATTCCCCCGTGGTTGTTACGGGCGCTTTTTGCCGCGCTTCCACAATCCTTGCGGCTATTCTGCCCGAAAACCGTTCCTCTCCGTACTCACTAAATATGCGCTTTAATTCGTTTTCGGAATAACCGTTGATTACCTCGTAAGCAGAAAGGGCTGCCGTTTGGTTCATACGCATATCCAGGCGTGCGTTTCTTGCCATATAGGCAAATCCGCGTTCCCCGTTATCCAACTGATAACTGGAAACTCCCAAATCTAACAGCACACCGTCCAATTCGGTTACACCGGCTTGTTCCAGCGCGTATTCATAATCTTTGAAATTGCTATGAAATATTTGAAATCTCCCCACAAAGGGACGGAGACGCTCGGTTGCCGCCGCAATCGCTTCGGTATCCAAGTCGGTGGCAACCAGCCTTCCGTTTGGAGAGGTTCTTTGCAAAATTTGAAAGGAATGACCCGCTCCGCCCAACGTGCCGTCAAAATACACGCCACCGTTTTTAAGGGCAAGACCTTCCATACATTCTTCCAGCATTACGGGAACGTGTACAAAGTCCATTAGCCGTTCATATCCTTTAATACTTGATTGAAATCCTTGGCACCAACCATTTCATCATAAATGGCGGCATCCCAAATTTCCAATCGGTCGCCCGTACCGGCAATTACGATATCCTTTTGCAGATTTGCATAAGCGACCAAAGCGGGAGGCAACAACACGCGCCCTTGCCCATCCTTTTCTACTTCTTCCACAGAGTTAAAAAAGTGCCGCTTTAACGCCATTGCCTGATCGGGAAGATATGCAGGGGTGTTTTCAAATTCCTGCGTGTACTTTTGGAAGGTATCTTCACTAAAACAGTACAAGCACTTATCGCTACCGCGGGCAACGAAAAAAACGGTGCCCAGCTTGTCGCTGAACTTCGGCGGTATTCTGATTCTGTTTTTCGCGTCAATCTGATGTTTTGACGTGCCGAAGAAAAGTGCCAACGGAATTTCCCCCTTTGTTTTGATAGATATATTATAACATATAAAATGACCACTTGCAACCACTTTGGGTAAAATTTAGGGCTATTTTTGCAAAAACAACCGCCAAAACACAGCCACTTTTGCAATTTTTAGCAATTATTGAACAAATGTTTTTGCAAATGTAAATATGTGTTTTGGTTTTTAATTGCACACTCCCCAACAAAGTGAACGGCAGGATTTTTCTGTAAGCAATTTTCCATTGCCCCTTTTTCGTATTTTTGTCTTTTAGACAAAATTACGGAAAGCAAATGCTCACATTTTGCAACGCCATCCGTAATTTCCAAATTGGGAAAGGCTGCTTTTATTTTTTCTTTTAGCCATACGTAATGCGTACAACCAAGATGCAGCCGGGAAAAACGCCCACGCAGCAATTCGGAAAGTCGGGCAATCCAAACTTCAGTTTCTTTTTCGGTAATCCCCCGCTCAACTTCCCCCGCAAGCCCCTTGGCAGCAAAAACCGTACACCATTTGGGCAAACTGTTTTGTATTTGTGCCGCAGTTAAGGGAGTACACAAAACTGCCGTTGGTTTTGGAAATGAAAAACATAAAAATGCGGTGGGGCTAACCCCCACCACGGGTATTGAACTTTGCAATTGCGGCAACGCACATTCGGTTAACGTATTGCAGGCAAAAACGATTGCCTCGGGCGAATAGGAAGAAAGGTACGCCAAGCTTTCTTTTGCAATAGCAATTAAATCATCGCGCGATTTATTTCCGTATGGCATTCGCGCATTATCGCCGTAATACAAAAATTCCCGATCTTTGAATTTTTGAACCAGCCTTGATAAAACGGTGATTCCCCCGATTCCACTATCATAAACAGCAATCAAACCCATATGCACCCCCACTTGCCGTAAATAGTATGCAAGTACAATTTGGATATGACAGAATTTTCTATATTTTAGGACAAAGAGAAAAACTGGGGTCCACCGCAAAGCGGTGGGGTGAAAATAAAAATTTTCTTACCGTGCGCGCGAAGGCACGTACGTAACTAATATAAAGATTCTATTGCAGAGTACAAATCCCGAAAGGAAAGTTCGGGATGAAAAGCCAGATTTACCCCTTCTGCCAAAACACGGGAAACACGACGTACTACTAGGTCAATTTCTCGCGGACAAACCAAATATTTTTGGTGCCCGCTTTCCCCTTCCGTAAAAAAGGAGCACGCAAGCGGAACCCCTAGCGCGTAGACGGGGATCCCCAAACTTTCCCGGGTAACCGAATAGTTGCGCACCCCCGTTCCGCTACCCGGGGAAATCCCTGTATCCGTCAGTTGAAAAACGCTGCCGATGCGCGAATAGTTTGCCCCCACAAGCGCATCCAAACAAAGTAAAACTTCGGGTTTTACTTGCTGCACAACAGCACGGACAATTGCCGCCCCGGGCACCCCTGTAACGCCCTCTACGCCCGGCTTTAAGGTTAGCACTTCTACGCGGTTTCCTTTGCCGACCAGTAAACGGTTTAGCGTTAAATCCCCCAGCGCATCACAAGAAAGATTCCCATTCCCAAACCCCACAACCAAAACCCTTCCCCCCTTGGAAATATTAGGAAGAATCATAGTGGTAATTGCCGTTTGAATACGCAATGCCAAAGGAATTTCGGGTAGCGTTCCAAAAGGAACTTCCAGGGAAACATAGGTTCCGCAAGGCTTTCCCACTGCCTTTGCTGCGCTTTCTTTTGTGATAGTTACTACCCGTTCGCAAATTACCCCGAATCTTTTTTCGGTTACCGAAATGCCTAAGCTTGTATGATTTTCCGCACAAAAATCGGTCGCTAAATCCGAAAACATTGTTTTCACCTGCAAATTTTCAAATTTATTCAAATAATTTCCGAAAATGCCCCTAATTATCCTTGCCAAAAGGAAACTTTTGTGGTAAAATAACAAACGATTGATTTCGTTATTACGATAAAGGAGATATTTACTGTGCCTAACATTAAATCTGCAAAAAAGCGCGTATTGGTTATTGAAAAGAAAACCATGCAAAACAAAATGATTAAATCTTCGGTGAAAACCGCTATCAGAGAATATAATGCTGCAATTGCAGGTGGCGACGTTGCTGCTTGCGAAGCTTTGTACGCTAACACCGTAAGCGTGATTGATTCTGCTGCTTCTAAGGGCGTTTTGCACAAAAACAACGCTGCAAACAAGAAAGCAAAATTGGCTAAGAAATTAGATGCACTGAAAAAAGCAAACGCTTAAGTTTGTTATACAATAGCATTAGAAAGCCTTGGTAGTTTGTCAAGGCTTTTTTTTCGTTCACAAAATTTATTATTTTTTACATATTTATTGCAAAAAAAAACGGCGTTCCACACATGTTGGAACGCCGTTTTTGCTTTTTAACAATTATTCTACTTTGGGAAGTTTAGCAAAACTTGCTGATAGTTCTTCATCAGTAGGAATATAATCCCCCATTTGCCCGTCGTTAAACTTTTGGTAAGCGTACATATCAAAGTAGCCCGTACCCGTTAAACCGAACACAATGGTCTTTTCTTCCCCCGTTTCCTTGCACTTCAACGCCTCGTCAATCGCAACGCGAATAGCGTGCGCACTTTCAGGGGCAGGCAAAATACCTTCTACGCGTGCAAAATATTGCGCCGCTTCAAATACTTCGGTTTGCTTTACCGAAACGGCCTCCATCAGCCCATCTTCGTACAGTTGAGAAAGCACAGAGTTCATGCCGTGATAGCGCAATCCGCCTGCATGGCTTGCGGAAGGAATAAAACTGCTGCCAAGCGTATACATTTTTTCCAAAGGACAAATTCTACCCGTATCGCTATAATCGTACGCGTACACGCCACGGGTTAAACTGGGGCAAGAGGCGGGTTCTACCGCAATAAAGCGATAATCTGCCTCTCCACGCAGTTTTTCGCCCATAAAGGGTGAAATTAAACCGCCCAGGTTAGAACCGCCGCCGGCGCAACCGATGATGATATCCGCTTTTTCCCCGTACTTTTTCAGTGCGGTTTGCGTTTCCAATCCGATTACCGTTTGATGCAAAAGAACTTGGTTCATAACACTGCCCAAAACGTAGCGGTACCCATCCAAATTCCCTGCGGCTTCTACCGCTTCGGAAATAGCGCAACCCAAACTTCCCGTAGTGCCGGGATGTTCGGCTAAAATCTTTTTACCCACTTCGGTTTCCATAGAAGGCGAAGGGGTTACAGAAGCGCCGTACGTACGCATTACTTCCCTACGGAAGGGCTTTTGTTCATACGAGCATTTTACCATATATACTTTACAATCCAGCCCAAAATACGAACACGCCATTGATAGCGCCGTACCCCACTGTCCTGCACCCGTTTCGGTAGTAACGCCTTTTAATCCTTGCTTTTTGGCATAATATGCCTGCGCGATTGCGGAATTTAACTTATGACTACCACTGGTATTATTTCCTTCAAACTTGTAGTAAATTTTTGCAGGAGTTTGCAGTTTTTCTTCCAAGCAATACGCACGAATTAAGGGCGCGGGGCGGTACATTTTATAGAAATTACGTACTTCTTCGGGAATTTCAAAGTAGGGCGTAGTTTCATCCAGTTCTTGCTTAATCAGTTCTTCACAGAACACGGGAGAAAGCCCTTCAGCCGTCATAGGCTTTAAGGTTTCGGGGTCAAGCAAGGGCGCAGGCTTATTTTTCATATCCGCGCGCACGTTGTACCATTCTTTGGGCATTTCGAATTCTTCCAAATAAATTTTGTAAGGGATTTTTTGTTTTTCCATTTTTGCTCTCCTTTTCAGTGGTTCAGGCAAAAAAATCCTGCCCCACAGAATCATTGTGATCTGCTGGGACAGGATGATAATTTCTTCCTGCGGTGCCACCCGGCTTGGCGTTGAACGCCCACTTTGCCCGTACTGACATACGGCCCGCCCTTTTACGGGTGCGGAACCCGTTGATTGCTACTGAGAAGGAACGTATTTTCCTTCCGTTCGTTCACCCTCATAAGTCCATTCAATATCCGTAAGCGATTGCGATTCCACCATCCGCAACTCTCTTTTCGCCGCCCGAACATCTACTACTCTTAATCATCGGTTTCTATTTAATTTTCTTAATTTTAGCACTTTTCACGGGTGCCGTCAACCGTTTTTAGGAAAATTTTACGTTTTTTTCGCTATTAGTCCATGCAATCTTCGTAAATGGGGAATTTTTTGCAGGTTTCAGCAACTTCCGCCGCCACCTTTTCTTTGCTGTTTTCAAAGTCGGTAACAACCAAGTACATCCATTCTGCAATTTTTTCCATTTCCGCTTCCTTAAAGCCACGGGTGGTTACGGCGGGAGTACCTACGCGGATACCGCTGGTAACAAAGGGGCTTTGGGGGTCGTTGGGAACAGCGTTTTTGTTTACGGTAATATGTACTTCATCCAACTTCTTTTCCAGTTCTTTACCCGTAATACCGAAGTTTTGCAAGTCTACAAGCATCAAGTGGTTATCCGTACCGCCCGAAACAAGGTTGAAACCGCGCTTAACCAGCGCCGCAGCAAGTGCGTTTGCATTCTTTACGATTTGCTTTTGATATTCTACAAATTCGGGGGTCAACGCTTCCTTAAACGCGGCTGCCTTTGCTGCAATAATATGCATTAAGGGACCGCCCTGAATACCGGGGAAAATCGCCTTATCAATCTGCTTTGCATACTGTTCTTTGCAAAGAATTAAGCCGCCACGGGGTCCACGCAAGGTTTTGTGCGTAGTAGTGGTTACCACGTCTGCATAGGGAACGGGGTTCTCGTGCAAACCAGCCGCAACCAAGCCGGCAATGTGCGCCATATCAACCATAAAGTATGCCCCTACTTCATCCGCAATTTCACGGAAACGCTTAAAATCAATGGCGCGTGCATAAGCGGATGCGCCTGCTAAAATTAACTTGGGCTTACATTCTTTTGCTTTTTTCAAAACTTCTTCATAGTCAATTCTGCCTTCGGTATCCGAAACGCCGTAAGGAACGATATTGAAATATTTACCCGGAATGTTTACGGGAGAACCGTGAGAAAGGTGCCCACCATGTGCCAAGCTCATGGATAAAACGGTATCGCCGGGTTGCAAAAGTGCAAAGAATACGGCAAGATTTGCAGAAGCGCCGCTGTGGGGTTGCACGTTTGCGTGATCCGCACCAAACAGTTTTTTAGCGCGTTCACGGGCTAAATCTTCTACAACGTCTACGTATTCGCAGCCGCCGTAATAGCGGTGTCCCGGGTACCCTTCAGCATACTTGTTGGTCAGAATGGTACCTGCTGCAAGTAAAACAGCTTTGCTAACGATATTTTCGGAAGCAATCAGTTCCACATTGCCTTGTTGGCGCTTTAATTCTTTGTCTGTTGCGGCAAACAATTCCGCATCAAATTGTTCCAGTTCACGAAAGTTCATTGTAATATCTCCTTATCTTGTTTTTCTATTGTAAACGCGGCTTTTGCCACCACCGTTTCCTTTTGGTTTTTCATTATAAATTCATATCTGTTTTCCACCTTTTTGCGGTAGATGGAAAGTTTATCCCCTTCCCGTGCCTCTGTAACGTAATGCACTTCCACATCCGTTATTGTATATTCTTCAAAGAAATCCAAGGAGAACGTATCTACAAAAAAGCGCACGTACGATACGTTATTTAAGTGTTTGGAATAATCTAAGTCGCTATACCGCACGGGGCGAACCTCCACACAGTCTTCCGCGGTTGGCTCAAAAGAAATCTTGGTAAACGTTAGGGGCGCAAATTCCGTTTCGTCTACCCCCTCTGTAGGATAATCTACCGAAGAAAGTTTACGGATTTTCCGCGTTTCCCCGTCAATCACACACATTTCGGTAATTCCCATTGCAAGCAGTTCTTCCCCTGATTCCATGCGGAATCTTCTAACAACTTTCACAAGCCCTGGAGCATCTACCCGCGTACGGAACACGTAGGGGGAAAGCATTTTCAACCGGCGATAAAAGTGAATTTTCGTTTTCGCCGAAACCCAAAGCGCACCGTATTGATGCCGCAGGGTTACCCCGTCCTTTTTGATTTGATCCACGTGTTCAGTCATAGCGTTTTGGAATAAATGAAACACGCTTTCTACGGACATAAAATAATGGTCTAATTCAGAATACGACACATATCCCGATTTTCGGTATTCGTTCATACGCCTTCCTCCGAAAACTGACTGCGATAAAGTTCCGCGTAAAAGCCGTTTTTGGATAGCAGTTCCGCGTGGGTGCCCTGTTCAATCACGTTGCCTTCTTTCATAACCAAAATGCAATCTGCTTCCCTTATGGTAGAAAGGCGGTGCGCAACGATAAAGGACGTTTTTCCTTCCATTAGTAAGTGGAATGCATCCGTAATGCGTTTTTCGGTACGCGTATCCACCGAAGAAGTTGCCTCGTCCAAAATCAACATAGGTGGGCGAAGTAACATAACGCGTGCAATACACAACAACTGTTTTTCCCCAACGGAAAGATCTCCACCTTCCGAAAGCAAAGTATCGTAGCCGTTTGGCAAGCGAGAAATAAAACCGTGTGCATGCGAAAGCCGACAGGCTGTTTCAATTTCCTCACGGGTGGCATTGGGTTTTCCCAGCGCGACGTTTTCCGCAACGGTGCCGTGCATAATCCACGTTTCCTGTAAAACCATACCGTAACTTTCACGCAGTGATTTCCGTGTTACCGCAGTAATGGGGGTTCCATCCACCCTAATTTCCCCTTGGTTTACGTCGTAAAAACGCATTAAAAGGTTGATTAAAGTGGTTTTTCCGCATCCCGTAGGACCCACGATTGCGGTTTTTTGCCCACGTTTTACGGTTAAATTAAAATTTTGTAATAGCGGGTTTTCCTTGCGGTAAGAAAAATTTACGTTTTCCACACAAATTTCCCCTTGGGGTTGTAACGCAGGAAGATGCCCATCGGGCGATTCTTCTTTTTCACCCAAAAAGGTAAAAATTCTACCCAAACAAGCAAAAGCGTTTTGCAGTTCCGCTAAAACCGAAGTAATTTCGTTAAAAGGCTTGGTATACTGATTTGCGTAGGATAATACACCCGATAACATCCCCACCGAAAGCGTACTGCCAAGCACACCGCCGCCTATACATAAAAAGGCACTTAGCGTAACTACACACGCATATAAAACCGCGTTCACAAATCTGGTGCTTGGGTTGGTTAAGGAAGAAAAGAAAGTGGCACGGAATGTGGTTTTTTGCAACTGTTCGTTTATCGCATTAAAGCGGTCTTCCGCAGTTTGCTGATAACCGTATGCCTGCACGGTTTTTAATCCGGTAACCATTTCATTCATTAACGCGGTTTGTTTACCGCGAATTTCTGCCTGTCTTTGAAAGGAAGTATACGCCCCCTTGGAAATAAAACGGGCAACCACCAATGAAATGGGGGTTAAACAGAAAATGGTAATCGCAACAATCCAATTCAGCGCAAACAAAATTCCAAGCGTACCTATGATGGTAAAAATGCCCGAAAGGAAGTGAGAAAACCCCATTAAAAGTCCGTCCGCTACCTGTTCAACATCTGCAACTACCACGCCAACCGTATCCCCAACGGCACGGTTATCCAAATAATTTAAGGGTAATCGGTGCATTTTATCTGCACAGGCGTTGCGAAGACGCAGGGTTACGCCCGCCACCACTTTGGCGTTCATAAAGTCCTTTATCCATTCGCAAAAACAAACGATTGCGGTGCAACCTGCTGCCAAGGTGAGATAGTAAATTAACGTTTCCATCACCACCCTGCCCTGTCCGATCATGGCGTCTATTGCATATCCAAAAATAATAGGAACCGTCAGGGTAAACGCCACCGAACCAAGAGTTGCAAGGGTTGCCGCAATCAGCAAGGCGGCATCCTTTTTTATATAAGGAAACAGTAAGGAAAGTGAACGCGTTTTACGCATGGGATTCACCCCCCTGAGATTGATAAATTTCACGGTAAACCGCACAGGTGGTAAGCAACTCCTCATGCTTTCCCAAGCCAATCAAATTGCCGTGTTCCAAAACCAAAATGATATCGGCATGCGCAAGGGATGCGGTTCGTTGAGATACAATAAATACCGTAGGCGCATAAGAAAGGGTTTTGATTGCTTTACGCAACCGTGCTTCGGTAGCATAATCCAGCGCAGAAGCACTGTCGTCCAAAACTAATATTTCGGGTTTTTTTACCAGTGCACGGGCAATAGAAAGCCTTTGCTTTTGTCCACCCGAAAAATTGGCTCCGTTTTGCGATACAGGTGCTTTCAGCCCACCTTTTTCGCGCACAGTATCCGCAACTTGAGCGGCAGTCAGCGCCGCCCACATTTCTTCATCCGTTGCGGCAGGATTTGCCATCAGCAAATTGTCTGCAACCGTGCCTTCTATCAGTTCGGTTTTTTGCATTACAAATCCGATTTTTTCACGGATTTGAGATACAGGAAAGGATAATATGGATTTTCCGTCAAAAACAATCTCCCCATCCGTTGCATCATAAAAACGTGCAAGTAAAGCGACCAAAGTGCTTTTCCCACTGCCCGTTCCGCCAATGATTCCAACTGTTTGTCCACGTGCAACCGAAAAAGAAATATCCGTTAGGGCATTCTTTCCTTCCCCGTAGCGCATAGAAACCGAACGAAACTGCAAATACCCGTTATTTTCTGCATTGCAGGCAGAAAGCACGGGTTGCTGTGCAGTATTTTCCAAAAGTGCGGAAAGCCGCTTTCCGGACGCGATGCTTTTAGATACCAGCAAAATCAATTGAGCAAGTTTAATCAGTTCAATTAAAATTTGCCCCATGTACTGATAAACGGCAACTACCTGCCCTTGCGTAAGCCTTCCCGAATTTACCTTTACACCGCCGAAATACAGTAAGGCTATGATGGCAAGATTTACAATTGCATAAGTAAACGGATTTAATAAGGAAGAAATCCAAGCAACTTTCGCTTGCCCCTGATAAAGCGCTTGCGTTTTTTTGCGATAGGAAGAACGAAAACGATCCTCCTCCCCAAAAGCACGGATAACACGCGTACCCGTTAGCGTTTCACGGGTAGCAGCCGTAACTTCATCCAACGCTTTCTGGTTTTTACCGTAACGCGGCATGGTGAGCAGTAATACTGCAAATACAACTAAAAATAACAGGGGTACGGCAATCGCAAAAACCAAGGATAATTCCGGGTCAATCGTAATTGCCATAATCCACGCACCGAACACCACAAAGGGCGAACGCAGAAGCAATCGCAAAAATAAGTTCACACCCGTTTGCAGTTGGTTGGTATCGCTGGTTAAGGCAGTCAACAGACGGGGAACGCCAATTTTATCCGTTTCGGAAAAAGGAAGATTTACGGTTTTATGAAACAATTTAGCGCGAATATCCGCAGCATAACCTACCGCTGCTTTTGCGGCAAAAAACTGCCCCATAAGACTGAACAGCAAACCAACCGAACCAACGCCCGCCATAATAAGCGCAACAGTTACTACGTAACTGCGATCTCCGTTCATAATCCCCACGTCTATAATTTTTGCAACAAGAAGTGGAATTAAAAGTTCCAGCAAGGCTTCTGCAAGTTTGCATAAGGGGGCTAAAACAGCAATACCCGAAAATTTACGAAAAGACGAATAAATCTGTTTCATAGCCTACCCCTTTTAGTTTTCCTTTTCTATTATAACATACCTTTTTGCCTTTGGCAAACGCTTTTCAAAAAAATCAAAAAGTAGCGGCATTTTTCCGCTACTTTTTTTCATTTTCCATGTATCTTTCTAAAAAGGATACGTCCAATTTCCACTCCGAAACCTGATTTAATCGCCGGTGCCGCTCGTTGGCTTTTCCAAGGGCAATGCGGTATTCCGCGTAACTGCACCCATTTACTTTACAGAAATGCTTTTGGGCGCGTTCTTCCCCGCCCATTAGTTGGGTTCTTCCGATATGAATTACCGAATGGCAAGATTTGCAAACCGCCAAAATATCCACTAGTTTTTGTACGGAAAATTCTTCATCATACTCCCACTGTTCGTGCGCTTCCAAGCGATTTGTAGACCTACCGCAAATGCGGCATTTTCCGCCGGCACGTTCGTATGCGTCCTTTCTTAAAAAATCCCAAGCACTTTTAGAAAGCAAAGTTCTGAGATTAGACCCCCAAACGCTATCCGGCACCAATTCAAATTCCAGTTTCATATTTCCTTTTACAAAAACTGCCACCATAAGGTGGCAGTTCGGGTTTTATTTTGCGTACTCAACGCCACGCGTTTCGCGGATTACGTTGACTTTGATTTGACCGGGATATTCTAATTCCTGTTCAATCTTTTTGGCAATATCTTTTGCAAGGAACAACGTTTGTGCGTCGTCAATTTGTTCGGGTTTTACGATAACGCGAACTTCTCTACCTGCTTGAATTGCGTAAGATTTATCTACGCCGTTAAAGCTGTTTGCAATTCCTTCCAACTGCTGTAAACGTTTTACGTAGTTGGTGTTGGTTTCCCTTCTTGCCCCGGGACGTGCACCCGAAATTGCATCAGCAGCCTGAATTAAAACTGCTTCCACAGTTTTGGGTTCTACATCCCCGTGATGGGCTTGAATTGCATTGATTACGTTGTTGGATTCGCGATATTTCTTTGCGATATCCGCACCGATTTGAATGTGGGTTCCTTCCACTTCAAAGTCTACCGCTTTTCCGATATCGTGCAGTAGCCCTGCGCGCTTTGCAAAGTTTACATCCACACCCAGTTCGCCTGCCATAGAACCTGCCAAGTGCGATACTTCAATAGAGTGTTGTAAAACATTTTGACCGTAACTGGTACGGAATTTTAATCTGCCAAGCAGTTTAATCAGTTCGGGATGCAACCCAAAGATACCGCATTCAAACATTGCGCTTTCGCCGGCTTCTTTGATTTGCTGATCCAGTTCCTTTTTCACCTTTTCCACCGTTTCTTCAATACGGGCGGGGTGAATTCTGCCATCTGCAATCAATTTTTCCAAAGTGATGCGCGCGGTTTCCCTTCTTACGGGGTCAAAGCCCGAAACAATTACCACTTCGGGCGTATCATCAATAATCAGTTCAATACCCGTTGCGTTTTCAATGGCTTTGATGTTGCGACCTTCCCTACCGATAATACGTGCTTTCATATCGTCGTTCGGCAAAGGAATTACCGAAACGGTGCTTTCGGACGCATGGTCGGAAGCGCATTTTTGAATTGCCAAGGAAATAATGCTGCGGGCTTTCTTTTCCGCATCTTCTTTTGCTTCCTGTTCAATAGCGCGCACCGCAACAGCAGCATCCCTGCGTGCTTCTTCGGTTAACGCATCAATCAGTTGTATTTTTGCTTCTTCCTTCGTCAGTTGGGCAACCTTTTCAATTTCCTGCACCATAAGGTCGTGCTGGCGGTTTACCTGTTCCTGAAGTTTTGCAATTTCCGCTTCCTTTTCGGTTAAGCGGCGCTGTTGCTGTTCTACCGCTTCATTCTTTTTTTGTAAGGTTTCTTCCTTTTTATCAAGGGCATCTTCCTTTTGAATTAAGCGATTTTCCGTTCTTTGCAGTTCTTGTTTCTTTTCTCTGGATTCGCGTTCAAATTCGTTGCGAATTTTCAGGTCCTGTTCTTTTGCTTCCAGAATTGCTTCTTTTTTAATTGATTTTGCTTCATTTTCCGCGTCTTCAAGCATTTTGGCAACAACCGTTTTAGCTGCGCCAACCTTTCTATCCGTTATCCGTTTATAAATGAAATAACCTAAAAAACCACCTACGCCGCCAAAAAGGAGAGCGCAGACAATTCCCACGACGGCAACTACACCGCCGGGAGCCAAGAACAGGGGAAACGTTTGTGCTAACATACGTTAAATCCTCCTGTAATATAATTTTCGTGTTTTAACACGGATACATTGTACACCTTTTTATCAAAAATGTCAATGCCTGCCGTGTAAACAATTCTTTTTTTTCGCGTTTTTCTATCTGTTATTTATGTTTTCCGTGTTTATATTCGGGGTCTGCGGCTTTTTCGCGGATTTTCCCTTCTATTTCATCCATCAAATCGGGGTTTGCAATCAAATAATCGCGCACTTTTTCCTTTCCGTTAGCAATGCGTTCCCCATTATACGAGTACCATGCGCCGCTTTTTTCCAACACTTCGTATTCTGCCCCCATATCAATAATGCATCCGGGACGGGAGATTCCTTCCCCAAACATGATGTCAAATTCAGCAGTACGGAAGGGAGGCGCAAGTTTATTTTTAACAATTTTTGCCTTGGTATGGCTACCAAAAACCCCATCACTATCCTTTAACGCATCTGCTTTTCTTACATCAATACGAACGGAGGTATAAAATTTCAAAGCCTTTCCGCCGGGAGTTACTTCGGGATTACCGAACATAATGCCCACTTTTTCGCGAAGTTGGTTAATGAAAATTACACAGGTTTTTGATTTGTTTGCAACACCTGCCAGTTTGCGCAGAGCACGGCTCATCAATCGCGCTTGCATACCTACGGAATTATCCCCCATGGCGCCGTCAATTTCCGCCTTGGGCGTAAGTGCAGCAACCGAGTCAATAACAATTACATCCACTGCACCGCTGCGAACAAGGGCATCCGTAATATCCAATGCCTGTTCCCCCGTATCCGGTTGGGAAACGTAAAGTTCATCTAAGTTTACCCCCAGTTTTTTTGCATAAACGGGGTCTAACGCATGTTCGGCGTCAATAAACGCTGCCGTTCCGCCTGCCTTTTGAGCCTGCGCAACAACGTGTAAGGCAACGGTAGTTTTCCCCGAAGATTCAGGACCGTAAATTTCCACAATTCTTCCGCGGGGCATACCACCCACACCCAAAGCCAAATCCAAGGAAAGGCAGCCCGTGGGAATTACCTCAATATTCGTATCTCCGGCACTATCCCCCAGGCGCATGATGGCACCTTTCCCAAAATCCTTTTCTATTTGTGCAAGTACTTGTTCTAATGCTTTTTCTTTTTCGTTCATATCCTAAAAACCTCAACTGTTTTTTATCCTGTTTAATAAATGGGTCAGTGCAATACGGGTTCCTTCACGGGTAATTTTTTTTCTATCCCCTTGAATAAAATGTTCGTACACCTTGACCTGAAAACGGTCTGCGACCGCAATGTAAAAAGTTCCCACGGGTGCACTGCCGTCGGGCAAAGGCCCGGCACTGCCAGTGGTTGCCACAGCAAAAGTGCAAGCACCCGTTTTGATTAAACCAAGGGCCATTTCTTCCGCAGTTTCCCTGCTTACAGCACCAAAAGTTTGCAAGGTTTCGGGCTTTACACCCAAACGCAACTGCTTTGCCTGTAAAGAATAGCAAACTGCGCCTTCAAAAAATACGGCGCTTGCTCCCGGAACAGAGATAATTGCTTTTGACAGCATCCCCCCCGTAAAACTTTCCGCAACCGAAAGGGTTTCCCCACGTTGCTTTAATAAATTAACGATTTCAGCGGCTGACTTCCGCATTACTTTTCTTCATCCTTAAATACGGCACGGTTTTTGATTAAGTAATTCAAGCCCGAAGCAATAGTAAGCGCAGTTGCAAGGAACAAGGAAACGTTGCCCGTCCAATAAAGCCAAGCAGCGTTGGGAAATTGCAGGGCAAGCATTAAAACAATCATGGATAAATCCTGCACGAAAGTTTTATATTTTCCCAGTTTATCCGCAGCCATAACAAAACCCGTTTTCGCCGCAACCTGTCTAAACCCACTGATCATCAGTTCACGTGCAATAATCACAGCAACACAGGCAGCACCTGCAATAGGAACCAAAACGTCCGTTGCAACAAGAAGAATCAATGCCGTGGAAACCAAAACTTTATCCGCAATGGGATCTAAAAACTTGCCTAAATTAGTTACTAAATTGTATTTTCTTGCAATTTTACCATCCAAAAAGTCCGTAATGGATGCAATAGCAAATACCGCAACTGCAAAGATGTAGTTAAAAGGAATTTGCTCAATAAAAAACAACGCAGCAAATACGGGCACCAAAATTAAACGTAAACAAGAAAGTTTGTTGGGTAAATTCATTTCTAAAACCTCTTTATGTAATATTTATTCACGGATTAGGTCTATTGCCGTACCGTAAAAATCATAATTTTTATAGCGTTGCAAGGTAACCGCATATTTTTGCCCCTGCACGCCGTCCTCTGCGGTAAAATACACCACGCCGTCAATATCCGGCGCCTGAAAATCCGCACGGCCGTAGAAACAGCCTTTATCGTAATCAATGCCGTCCATTAAAACGGAAACGGTTTTACCAAGTAAATTTTCAGCACGTTGCTTTACAATTTGCTGTTGCACCGCAGCAAGGCGTTTTACGCGTGCTTTCTTTTCCCTTGCGGAAATTTGTGCCGGTAATTTTGCCGCCGCCGTTCCCTGTTCTTTGGAATAAGCAAAAAACCCCACGTTATCCAGTTTTGCGGCACGCAAAAAGTTTTCCAGCGTTTGCACGTTTTCTTCCGTTTCCCCGGGAAAACCCGCAATAAATGTGCTGCGTATGGCAATATTCGGCACGTTTGCGCGTAAGGCCGCAACCAAATCCAAATAGGATTGATACGTTCCTTTGCGGTTCATACGTTTTAGCACCGTATCATCCGCATGCTGCAAAGGGATATCCACATACTTAATAATTTTGGGATTAGATGCAATTTCTTGCATTAAATCCCCGTCAATCCGTTCGGGATAGCAATATAATAGCCGTATCCCACCTATGTTCGGAAGGGCGGTCAATTTTTGAAGTAAGGGAACCAAGCAGGGTTTTCCGTATAAATCCTCCCCGTATCGGGTTACATCCTGTGCAACGAGCAGTAGTTCGGAAATATCCCCCAAGTTTTCCGCTTCGGCAACCAAGGCTTCCATGGGTGTAGAAATATACCTGCCGCGGATTTTGGGAATCAAACAATACGTACAGTGATTGTCGCAACCGTCTGCAATTTTTAAGTAGGCGTAATGCAACGGGGTGGTTAGCACACGGGTTTGTATATCCGCTCCCTTCCCCTTGCCTACGATATTTTCCCTGCCCGTTTGATACGAGCGGACAACCGCATCCACAAGCACATCGTAATCTTGAAAACCCGCAAAAACGTCTGCCTCGGTCAATCCTTCAAAAAGTTCGCCGGGGGCAAGTTGGGGAAGGCAACCGGTAACCACCAATTTTTCCAGTTCCCCGTTTTTCAGTTCTGCAAGTTCTAATACCGTTTCTACAGCTTCCTTTCTGGCACTTTCCAAAAATGCGCAGGTATTAACCACCAAAATTTGAGCAGTTGCAGGGTCGTTTGTTAAAAGGGCGCCCGCATCCGTAAAACGGCGAATTGCCTTTTCGGTATCTACGCGATTCTTATCGCAACCTAGGGAGATAAACCCCACTTTTTTGTTGAGTATTTGGTTATTCGTTGCCATCACCGTATTTTTCCATAAATTCGTCGTAAGACATCAATACCTTACGGGTACGATTGCCTTCAAATGCGGAAATGTACCCCTTTTCGGTCATTTCGTCAATAATACTGCCTGCACGGGCAAAGCCGATACGCAGTTTTCTTTGCAACATGGAAGTAGATGCAGATTGTGCACGCACCACTTCCCGAAGGGCGTCTATAAATAACGGGTCTTGATCTACCCCTCCGCGGCCACCGCCCATTCCCCGTTCTTGCAGTTCTTCTTCCTGCCGTTCGGGGCGGTTGAGCATTTCTTCCACATCCTTACTGTAATATGCCTGATTGTGTTCCCGAATAAATCCAACAATGGTTTTCACTTCTTCGGTATCCGCGAATACGCCCTGCAAACGTAAGGGATTTTGCAGAACCCCGTCCGAGAACAAAAGGTCGCCCATGCCCAGCAGTTTTTCCGCACCGCCTTCGTTTAAGATGGTAATGGAATCCGCAGCGTTGGTAACACGGAAGGAAATACGTGCAGGCAAATTCGCCTTAATAATCCCTGTAATTACGTCCACAGAGGGGCGTTGCGTTGCCAGCACCAAGTGAATACCCGCTGCACGTGCTTTTTGGGCGATTTTTACAATTCCATCTTCCATCGCCTTTTTGTTTTTCATCATCAAATCGTTCAATTCGTCTACGATAATGACGATTTTGGGAAGTTTTCTTTGGTTTGATTTGCGGCTGGCGTTATATTCTTCCAGATTGCGAACTTCCGCTTCACTAAACGTGGTAAAACGGCGTTCCATTTCTTCTATCGCCCAACCGAAAATTTTGATTGCCTTGTTTACGTCCGTAACGGGATCGGGCAAAAGAAGATGCGGGATTTTGCGGAACATGGTAAATTCTACCGTTTTGGGGTCAATAAGCACAAGACGCAAATCTTCGGGCGAATACTTCATGATTAAACTTAAAATCATGGTGGTTAAGCATACGCTTTTCCCCGTACCCGTGCTGCCTGCAACCAACATGTGCGGCATTTTGGTAATATCGCATACCACGTTTTCCCCCGAAATATTTTGCCCAAGCGCAAAAGTAAGGGAACCTGCTTTACTGTTGGTAAACTTGCTATCCTTCATTACGGATTTCATACCTATAGTATAGCGAGAATTGTTTGCGATTTCCACGCCTACCACATCCCTTCCGGGAATGGGTGCTTCTATTCTGACACCGTCTTTCGCCTGTAAGCGCATTGCGATATCATCCGCATACTGCGGAATTTTCTTTACCGTAATACTGGGTGGCAAAGAAAGTTCAAAAAGGGAGAATGCCGCCCCGTTGGTTACCTGAACAACGGTTGCGGGAATCTTAAATCCCATCAGCGTTTCTTCAATGATATGCGAACGCTCTGCATTTTCTTTTGCAAAATTTTCCGCCTTGATGGCGTAATCACGCAACATATCCATAGGCGGTGCTACGTAATGATACACCAAGGGCATTTCCTCTACGGGCGGTTCCGTTGCCGCTGCCGAATACTGTGTAAAAGCAGGCGAAACGCTTTCGGGTTGCGTAGTTCTACTTTCATACGTGCGTGGGCGCGTAATGGGCGAAACGGGAATTTCGGGCGTAGAAGATTCTTCTTCTATCCCTCCATCCTCCCCATCAAAACGGTAGGAGAAATCCGCAGGCACGTCATCCACACCTTCTTCCAAACCCGGTTCTACGGGGCGGGGCGCATAAGGGGATGTATACGAATTGCTTACGGGAATATCCCTAGGTAATTCTTCTTGCACGGTGGGGTTTATCCGCGAAAAATTGACGCCGTAAGAGGGCGCGGAAGCAACCGTACGTTCATGGGTAAACGGATATTCATCCTGCATGGGTACGTTGGTAGGCGCAGGGGATATTTCCGTTTCCGGTTTGTCATACGGTGTTTGCACCGGCGTAATGGGCGCGGGTGCAGGTTGGGCGTACGTTACGCCTTCCCCATCCGTAAAACGGTTTGCCCCACTTCCGGGTACAGGCTTTAAGGTTGTAGCGCTATCCGGAGAATATGCTTGGGATATAATGGGTGGGGGTGTTTTTATATAATTCACCTTTTGCGCTAAATCCTTGCGATAATTTTCCATATCCTGCGGATTTTGCGAAAAATCCAGCCCTTTCGCGCGGTTGGGATAAAGCACGTCTAAAGAAGCGCTGCGACTATCCCCCCTTTTTAGTTCCTTTTTCGTTTTTAACTCAAAAACTGCATTTCCGAAATAACGTTCGGTATTACTTTGTACGTTCTGACGGGTGTCCTCAGCAGCAAAATCAAAATTTTCTACGGGATAAGCCTTCATGCCCCCGATTTCCTTGGGGGTTTCACGATATACATCCCCCCTTCCTTTGGGAGAAGAAACTCTTTTTCCCCGTTCAGAGGTGCCGTTTGCAATGCGCACGTATACCGAATAAACGCAAAGCAGGGTAATAAAACCAAAAACGATTGCCGCACCAATTGCAGAAATTAAGGACATAAACGGATAAGTAATGATGGCAAACACTGCCCCACCAACCGTTACGCCCGCAAAAGCGCCGCCACCTGCCGCATAGCATGCTTTCACGAAAGCGGAAAAGGATTTTGCCGTAATATCTAAAGAAAACGCTACGTGCAAAGCACAAATTAAAGATACAATTCCCACAAAAAGGGTAAATCCCAGCGAAAAGGAAAGATGAATCCGTTTTCCCATAACCAAAGAAATACCCGTATAAAACAGCGCGCATAAAACGGCAAACAGGGTGTAGCCAAACGAACCGTACATAAAGGCTTTTACGTTTGCACCAAAAGATCCCAAAAGTTTATCGCCCGTTAAAATAACCACCGTTAAAAGCAAGGAAAACAGGACGAGAACCATACCAAAAGTTTCCGCCGTAATTATTCGTTTTGCCGTATCGGTTTTTCTTCTGAATCCGCTCACGCCCAATCCCCCGTATAAATAAAGATTATTCCTTATCCATTATACCATATCTTTATAAAGAATACAATATTTAAGAAAGAAAAAAACACGAAAAAGTGAACTCTTTTTCGTGTTTTTTGGAATTTGCCCCGTAGGGGCAGTTTTTATTCGTTACCTGCATAAGATTATGCGTTAGCCAGAAAGGCAGCGCGGATATCCTTTTCATCCCCTTCCTTAAATACTGCGGAAACGGCAAGATGCTTTGGCTGTAAAATTTCTTTTACCGCATCATTAACCTGCGAAAGGGTTACAGCATTCATTTCCGCAAGTTTTTGTTCCATATCATACGTTTCACCCGTTAAAAGCATATGTTTCCCAAGAACAAGCATTTGCGTAGAAACGTTATCCTGGCTAAACACAAAGGACGCCTTCATTTGTTCCTTTGCGCGGCAAAATTCATTTTGGGTGATTCCCGTGCGGGCAAAATCGGATAAAAGGTTTGCAATCGCAGCGGAGGCCTCCTCTGCCCGGGTGGGATTTACCCCGGCATAAACACATAAAGCCCCGCCGTCCAAATAAGAAGAACGCATAGTATACACCGAATACGCAACACCTAACTCTTCACGGATTTTCTGAAATAATCGGCTGCTCATACTTCCGCCAAGGACGGTGCTTGCAAGAGAAAGTGCGTTAGAAAGGGGATGCTCGTAAGCATAAGCGGGATAAGCAAAGGTTAAATGCGATTGCTCTATCCGCTTGGATTTAGTTACAACCCCCTGTTCGTACACGATTTTCGGGGCAGATAAGGCATAAGATTCCCCTTGCATATCCCCGAAATAACGGTTTGCAAGCGCAAAAATTTCCTGCTCACAAACGTTGCCCGTAACCGTAATTACCATATTTTCGGGAAGGTAATGCTTTTTCATAAAAGCAAGTATTTCCCCTTTATCAAAGCGCTTTACGTTTTCTTCGGTGCCGATAATGCTTTTACCGTAACCTTCCATGCCAAAAAGAGCAAGGGCGGACAAATCCAAACACAAATCGTCGGGCGTATCTTCGCACATGTGGATTTCTTCTAAAATAACACCCTTTTCCTTTTTCTGCTCTTCTTCCGAAAATAAAGAATTTTTTAGCATATCCGCAAGTACGTCAAACGCGCGTTCTACGTGTTCGGAAGTGCATTTCAAATAATAACAGGTGGTGTTTTTAGAAGTAAATGCGTTAATTTGCCCACCGAAATCATCCACGTATTCGGAAATGGCAAGGGCGGTTCGCTTTTTCGTACCCTTGAACATCATATGTTCAATATAATGCGAAATACCGCTTTCCAAAGCCGTTTCGTGTGCGCTGCCCACGCCCACCATAACGCCCACAGAAACGGACATAAGCCCCTGTAAAGGCTTTACAAGCACGCGGATTCCGTTAGCAAGTTTTATCATGTTTTCTCCTTTATCCCAGCACGTTTTCGGATACGGGCGATAGGGTGAACCCTGCCGTTTGGTAAAATTCAATTACCTGCGAAAGAACCGAAACGGTAACTGCTTTGGGATGCATTAAAATCATATCCCCACTTTTGGGGTTTTTTGTTGCACGCATATAAATTTTTTGGGGATCGCTATCCCGCCAGTCTATGGTATCCTTACTCCACATTATGGTTAAGTAACCCAGTTCTTCGGCTGCTTGTAGCGTAGTATCCGAAAAAGCACCCGAAGGGGGGGCAAACAGGCGGGTAGACACCCCCGTTATATCCCGAATCACGCTTTCCGCCGCACGGATTTCATGCAGATTATCCGCCAAAGAAAGTTTCCCATGATCCCGATGAAAATAGCCGTGGTTTCCCAGTTCATGCCCTTCCAACGCAATGCGCCGTACAACCGTTTCATGCGAAAAGGCAAAACAGCCGCCCAAAAAGAAGGTTGCCTTAACCCCGCATTCGGATAAAATATCCAAAATGGAATTTACCTGACTTTCCCCTTCGTACACGTTGAACATCAAGGAAATTTTGTTGGCGGTACTGCTACCGCTGTAATAAGGCTTTGCGCCACCTTTGCCGAAAATGGGCGAAATTTTTTGGGGCAAGAACCCCACAACCGAAACGGTTGCCGCAAGAAGAATCAATACGAGATTCGTTAGAATTGTGCTTCGCTTTCCGTTACTTACTTTTCGCAATTTTCCACCCCGTTATTCCGTTATAACACGATTTTATGTGAAAGAACGAAATTTTAGGACGGATTTTTTGTGAAAAAAGTATGCGGAACATCCCGTTCCGCATACCGCTTAATTATTTTTATCGGGAATTAACCTTCCATTTTTTCCAGAAGTTTCAAATCTACGCCTTTTTCGCTAATTCTTACAACTTCTACCTTTACGGTGTCGCCGATATTGAGTACGTCTTCTACCGCATTGACATGCTTATCCGAAAGTTTGGAAATGTGAATCATTCCATCCTTGCCGGGAGCAAGTTCTACAAATGCGCCCATTTTGGATAAAATTCTTGCAACCTTACCGATATACATATCCCCAACTTCGGGATCCTTTGCAATGGACATAATAATAGCCTTTGCACGGTATGCGTTATCCATATTCGTACCAACGGTAGCGATGCAAACTTTTCCGTCATCCGTAATATCAATCTTTACGCCGGTATCTTCAATAATCTTGTTGATAACTTTACCGCCGCTGCCGATAACTTCACGGATTTTATCCGGATGAATATTAAAGGAAATAATCTTGGGTGCGTACTTGTTGAGTTCCGCATTAGGTGCAGGCAAGCAATCCAGCATTTTGCCAAGAATGATTTTTCTGCCTTCGTTTGCTTGGGAAATTGCTTGACGCAAAATCGCTTCGTCAATCCCCTTAATCTTAATATCCATTTGGATTGCGGTAATACCGTTTTCAGTACCGGCAACCTTAAAGTCCATATCGCCAAGGAAGTCTTCTAAGCCTTGAATATCCGTAAGAACGGCAACTTTGCCCGATTCTACATCCTTAATCAAGCCCATAGCAATCCCTGCAACAGGTGCCTTAATGGGAACCCCAGCATCCATCAGTGCCAAGGTGGAACCGCAAACGCTTGCCTGAGAGGTAGAGCCGTTGGAAGAAAGCACTTCGGAAACCAAACGGATTGCGTAAGGGAATTCTTCTTCGGAAGGAACTACGGGTTCTAATGCACGTTCTGCCAATGCGCCGTGGCCGATTTCGCGGCGACCGGGGCTTCTTAACGGCTTTGCTTCACCCGAAGCATAACCGGGCATGTTGTAGTGGTGCATATATCTTTTATACGTTTCGTCGTCCAAACCTTCCAACTTTTGCACTTCGGAAATCATGCCCAAAGTACAAGTGGTCATAACTTGCGTTTGACCGCGGGTAAATACGCCGCTGCCGTGTACACGGGGCAACATACCGTGTTCACACCAAATGGGACGGATATCCGTTAATCCGCGCCCGTCCGGACGAACGCCGTCGTTAATAATACGGGCACGTACCTTTTCTTTGGTTAAATAGTAAAGTGCGTCGTTCAGTTCGCGTTCCATATCGGGATATTTTTCTGCAAAATGCGCAAGAACATCCTTGGTAACTGCGTCCTGCTTTGCAGATCTGCCTTGACGGTCAAAATCCGCAAGTGCTTCATCCAAAGCGGCGGAAGCATATGCACGAACGTCTGCATCAATATCAGCGGGAACGTGATACAGTTCCATTTCACGCTTGGGTTTACCAACCGCTGCAACTATTTCTTCAATGAAAGCACATTCCTTTTTAATTGCTTCGTGGCCGAACAAAATTGCGCCCACCATTTCATCATCCGAAATTTCCTTGGAACCTGCTTCTACCATCATGATAGCATCCTTGGTACCTGCAAGGTTTAAGTTTAAGCGGCTTTTTGCACGTTGTTCTACGTCGGGATTGATAATGTATTCTCCATCCACCAAAGCAACCTGCACCGAACCCGTGGGGCCTGCCCAAGGAATATCCGAAATAGCAAGTGCAACCGAAGAACCGAACATTGCCAAAATTTCGGGAGAAACATCGGGTTCTACCGAAAGGGCGGTTGCAACCACCGTTACGTCATTAAAAATACCTTTGGGGAATAACGGACGGATGGGACGGTCAATTAAACGGGAAACAAGAATTGCCTTATCGCTTGCGCGGCCTTCACGTTTTTTGAACCCGCCGGGGATTTTACCAACCGAATACATTTTTTCTTCATAATCTACCGAAAGGGGGAAGAAATCCATCCCTTCTCTGGGCGTTTCTGCCATGGTGGCGTTGACCATAACCACGGTTTCGCCGCAGCGTACCAAACACGAACCGTTGGCCTGCCCACCGTATTTACCCGTTTCCACGGTTACGGTTCTGCCGCCGATTTCGCATTCAAAACTTCTGAAATTTTCTAAATACATGCTACACTCCTCTCTTTACACTACTTTTTTATAGAAAAAAGGGCGGAATACTGCCCGCCCTTTTCACCTTTTTACTTTCTGAGTTCCAATCTGGCGATAATTTCTCTGTACTTATCCAGGTCGGTTTCCTTTAAGTAGTCCAAAAGACCACGGCGCTTACCTACCATTTTAAGCAGACCACGACGGGTGTGATTGTCGTGGGGGTTCGCCTTTAAGTGTTCGTTCAGGTGGTTGATACGCGAAGTTAAGATTGCGATTTGTACTTCGGAAGAACCGGTATCCCCTTCATGACGGGCGAAATCCTGAATAATTTGCGTTTTTACTTGCTTATCCATAATATTTTATCCTCCTTTCTATGGACCGTGTGTTCTTAAACCTTGCCATGCGACGAGTACCCGCAAAGCAACGCAAAAGACCGATTATCATTATAACACAATTATTTTACTTTGTAAACTGTTTTAAGCGAAGAATTCCGCTTTTTCCAAAATTATCTTGTCGGTTTTTTCCAAATACGTATTAAAGTCCTTGGGAGTTGCATACCGCTCTATCCTGCCTTCCGCATTAAACACGCGTTTGCTTACGGCGTTGGCACCGCAGGCAACGATGGGCGCGGTTTCTTCCATAATATCCACGTTATATACGCAGGCATTGCCAGGCTTGGTAAACCCCACGTTTTCCAAATTTCCCGCCATATATTTTTGGCGATATAAATAGTAAGGCGCATACCCTGCGGATTTCAAAATAGCATACGCACCCGAAACCATTGCCTTTACTTCCCCTTCGGCAAGATGTGAAACGCGTTCTTTCAGTGCCGAACCCTTTTTTAAGGATAGGGTGTGAACCGTAACGTTTTCGGGGGATAAAGCACAAACCTTTTCCATACCCCGTAAAAATTCTTTCGCACTCTCGCCCGAAAGCCCGGCAATAAAATCCATATTGATTGCAAAGCCAAATTCACGCGCCAAAGAAAAAGCGGCTTCGGTTTGGGCGGTAGTATGCTTTCTGCCGATACGCACCAAGGTTGCATCCGAAAAAGTTTGCGGATTCACACAAACGCGGTTTACCCCGAAATCCTTTAAGATTTGCATATTTTCACGGGTGATGGCATCCGGGCGCCCGGCTTCTACCGTATACTCGCAGTCCACATTCCCCACCGCCTGCAAAATGCGGATTAAATTTTCTTTGGGCAATGCCACGGGGGTACCGCCCCCAATATATACGCTGCGCAGTTTTCCCCCGGCTATCAGGGGTTTTACCCCTTCAATTTCCCGAATTAACGCATCCGTATATGGTGCGATAAATTTTTGACACTTGGAAATTTCCGCAGAAATAAAGGAACAGTAATCGCATTTGGTCGGACAAAAGGGAACGCTGATGAACAGGTTATAGTTCTTATCCCCCTTTTCATAAATCCCCTGTTGTTGCCGGATAATTTCTTCCACAACCTTTACCTTTTCAGGGGTAACGTCCATATCCTTTTGCAAAAAAGCAAGGGGCTCCACCCCCAATTCTTCCTGCATATACGCAAGTTTTGTGGGACGGATTCCCGTCAATGCGCCCCATGCGGGATGTTGTCCGGTAACCTGTTTTAACGAACGGTATACGGCAAGTTTGTAAAACCGCTTTTTTTCACGTTTTACAAGCAACGGGTCATCAGAAATCAGTTCCCCCGTATAAGAAAAAACGCGCTCCCCCACCGAAACGGTTGCCGAAAGCGTTTTTCCTTCCTGTGCACAGGTCAACGTTACGGAGATATCCGCAACACCTTCAAATAAATCTAAAATCAAGGACGCCTCGTACGCGTACTCGGGTAAATTACAAACGAACATATTTATTCTAAATCCCACCAAGATAAGGATTGTGTTTCTTTTCAGAACGAAGGTTGGTTTTTTCGCCGTGGCCGGGATAACAAACCAACTCCTCGGGCAAAACAAACAATTTTTCACGCAAAGATTGCAACAAAGTAGCGCCGTTACCCGTAGGAAGATCTACCCTGCCCACCGAACGGAAAAACAGCGTATCACCCGTAAATAGGGCGTTTTCCAACAAAAAGCAGCACGAATCCGACGTATGCCCGGGTGTGTGAATCACCGAAAACGGAAATCCTTGGATAGCGAGCGTTTCCCCATCCGTAAAGGTATGGTCTACGGTTATGGGCAACGCTTCCAACCCGAACATCATTTCCGCAAGGTTTGCGGTCGTATTGATAAGGCGCTTTGTTTCTACGTGCGCAAAGACGGGTACCCCCGAAAGGCGTACCAGTTCCGCAACGCCCCCCATATGGTCAAAATGGCAATGCGTCAGCAAAACGGCACAAACGGTTGCCCCGCTTTCCTTTGCTATCCGAAGAATATAATCCGCATCCCCACCGGGATCAATGACCACTGCCTTTTTTTCTTCCGTATTGATTACCAACCAAGTGTTTACGGCAAGCGCGCCTGTATTTAACTGTTTGATACGGTAACTCATGACGACGTAGTCCTATATACTTCTAAAATGTCGGGGTTTCCATCCAATTTGTTAATCAACGATTCCAAATCCTTTTTGCCCGAAAGACGTACGGTAAGATCTACAACCGCCTGTTTCTTCTTATCCACACGCGCATTTACCGAAGTCAAGCCGATATTTAAGGTGGAAACGGTAGTAATAATATCGTTCAAGATACCCGTTTTATCCACGGCGCGAATTTTAATAGATGCAAAAAAGCTGGCATCTTCTGCCTCCGTCCATTTTGCGGGCAGAACGCGCTCCGCATCAAAAGCGGAAGCGTTGGGGCAATCCTTTCGGTGCACCGTAACCCCCCTGCCACGCGAAACAAATCCCAAAATGGGATCGCCGGGAACGGGATTACAACATCCGGCAAAACGAATCAACAGACCCGAAATACCGCTGATATACACACTTCCCGTTGCGCTTTTGGCGGTGGGTTTTGCGCCCTCGCGCACGATTTCTTCCTGCGCGTGTTCCTTTTTATAAATATCAATCAGTTTATAAACAATTTGGTTCGTGGTAACAGCGCCCAACCCAACGGATGCGTACATTTCTTCTACCGTGGAAAAAGAAAGGCGGGTACTAATCAACTTAAAACTTTCGCCCGTTAGCAGTTTGCCAAATTCATAACCCCGTTTCTTGGTTTCCTGTTCTAACATGGATTTCCCAAGACGGATGTTTTCTTCCTTCATTTCGCGCTTAAAAAACTGCTTGATTTTCGCACGCGTCCCGGAGTTTTTTACTACTTTCAGCCAGTCCCAGGAAGGACCTTTTGACGTGTTAGAGGTAATAATTTCCACACGGTCGCCCGTCATCAGTTCGGTAGTGAGGGGCACCATTTTGCCGTTGACTTTGGCACCCACACACTTATTTCCCACTGCGCTGTGGATGTTATAAGCAAAGTCTATGGGCGTACTGCCTTTGGGCATATTTCTTACGTCCCCACGGGGGGTAAACACCAACAGTTCGTCCGAATATAAATCCCCTTTGATGGAATCCAAAAAGTCCTTGGAATCCTTAAAACCGCCCTGCCATTCCATTGCCTCGCGAATCCAGGAAAGGCGTTCGCCAAGGGTATCTTTATCCTTGTTTTCTTTGTACTTCCAGTGTGCGGCAATCCCAAATTCCGCCGTTTTGTGCATTTCTACCGTGCGGATTTGAATTTCCACGGGTTGCCCGTAGTTGGTAACCACGGTGGTATGCAAGGACTGATACATGTTCTTTTTCGGGGTTGAAATATAGTCCTTAATGCGACCGGGCATGGGGTGCCACTTTTTATGAATTTTACCGAACACGTCATAACATTCGTCCAACGTGTTTACAACTACGCGAACGGCAGCCAAATCGTAGATTTGATCCAAAGACTTGTTCTGGGTTGTCATCTTTTTCCAAATGGAATACAAGTGCTTTTGGCGGCCGAATACTTCCCCTTCAATTTGCGATTCGCAAAGCAGAGTTTTAACCTCCTGCACCACTTCGGAAAGAAGTTCCTGCCGTTCCCCCATTAAAAACCGAACGCCGTTTACCAACCGTTCGTAATCGTCCGGATGCAAATATTTTAAGCATAAATCGTCCAGTTCGCATTTGATTTGCGATATCCCAAGACGTCCCGCCAAAGGACAGTAAATTTCCAGCGTTTCTTGGGCAAGGCGCTGCTGGCGTTCATAAGAAAGGTATTGCAGGGAGCGCATGTTGTGCAGTCTATCCGCAAGTTTAATAATGATAACGCGGATATCCTTTGCCATTGCAACAAATATTTTACGAAAGTTTTCTGCCTGCTCTTCTTCCAGGGAGGTAAACACAATTTGACTGAGTTTGGTTACCCCTTCCACAAGTTCTAACACGTCTGCCCCAAACATACGGGAAAGTTCCGCATTATTGGCAGCAGTATCTTCCAATACGTCATGCAAAAAAGCAGCGGCTACCGCTTGTTCGTCCAAACCAAGGTCCATCAAAATTTCCGCAACAGCCATGGGGTGAATGATGTACGGTTCACCTGATGCGCGCTTTTGATCCCCGTGTTTTTCTAATGCAAAACGGTAAGCAGATTCGCACAAAGCGGCGCCTTCGGCACGAAAAAAAGTATGCAGTTTGTCAAGTAAAGTTTGTTCGTCCATATTATTTTCCCTGTAAACTTTTTACCTTTTGATAAATTTTACTGTTTTCCAAAGGATTTTTTACGTCCTTCGCAATACTTAAAGTTCCACCAAAAACTTCAAAAATACCCAATTCCAAAAAGCATTGCACCGCAAAAATAAACTGATATGGGGAAAAGCCTTCCCCGATGGCACGGTAGGCGGAAAGCCCATCAAAGGCGGCAATTCTGCCTGCCGATTTCACTAACGAAAACACCTTGGCAAATTCCGCGCGTTCCAGCGAAAGTGCGTTAATTTCTTCCTTAAAAGGAAGAAGATTGCTGATGACCACCGTTTGCCCACGGAATTTTCCCGCAAAAGATAACGGAGTATCCAGATAAATTACGGTATGATATTCCTGCGTATCCAGATCCTGTTCAGCTGCAAAAATCAAACTGTTATGTAGGTTGTTAAAATTACTGATAAAAGTATAGGCGGGCAAGTCTTGCACCATAGGAAACGCTTTTGCATTTTCAGGGTCCTGACACACCACCAAAGTTCCGTACGGAGCGGATAACGCAGCGTTTAATGCCGCTTGCGTTTCCTGAACGGAAGAATGTAGCGGCAGTGCCACACCTTCCTTTCCCCCTTCTGCAAGCGTTTTCCCAAATAAAGCTAAGCGACTTTCCTTTTGGGAGGCATCACCGGGGATAAATTCCCGCACATACGCTTTTAAGGATTCTTTTTTATTGAATACCGAAATGTTCGGTTCAAAAATCAAAGTTTTGGGCGTCGCACTGCGAAGAACCTCCGCATATTTTTCCCCACCGAAAAACAAGGCGTCAATGACGGGTGTTGTTAAGGAAAGATGGGGAGATTCGGGTTTTAAGGGTTTTGCGGCAACGTCGCATACGTCAATGGCATAAAGGGGTTTACGGTTTCCCACGCCGAACGGCTCTAAACGTTTTAAGTCCTTTGCCAGTTCCATGGTAAAGGGTTCCGTAACCAGTTTTTCCACCGAAACGGTGGGAAAAGCCTTTTTCCCTGCCGTTAATTGCAATATTGCATCATACAGCGCATTTTCAAACGCAGGCAATTCTTCTTCTGTAACAGAAACGCCCGCAGCCTGTGCGTGCCCACCAAATTCCACGGTAAAATTCTGCACCGAAGAAAGGGCTTCATAAATATTGATGCGCTCCACACTGCGTACACTGCCTTTTAACACCCCTTCCCCTTTACTGCAAAACAAAATTACGGGGCGAGCATATTCTTCTGCCAAACGAGAGGCAACTATGCCCAAAAAACCCGCTTTCCATTCGGGGGAATACAGGACAATTGCCGGAGTGAATGCACCTTTTTTACGCAGTAACGTTTTGGCAGTGCGATACATCTCATCACAGGCGGTTTGCCGCTGCACGTTGTATTCGGCAAGCAAATTTGCAAGGCTTGCCATCTCGCTTTCATCCTCGGTTAAAAACAGTGCCAAAGCAGAGGCAACGTCCCCCATTCTACCTGCGGCGTTTAAGCGGGGAGCAACGGTGAACGCAAGTGCTGTTTCGCTGATTTCACGACTGCCCGCAAGCAACAGTTTGAATTGCGGGCGCAGTTGGGGGCTATCAAACAGTTTTAATCCTTCCGCAACAATATCGCGATTTTCCCCCAAAAGGGTCATGCTATCCGCAACGGTTGCAAGGCAAGCAAAATCCAGTAAGGAATACGCCCAAGAACCGCAAAGCGCACATGCAATTTTGAATGCCACACCGGCACCGCACAAATTATCGTACGGGTATTGCTGTTCGGGAAGTTTGGGGTTGATAACGGGAACGGAGGGAAGTTCCCGGGGAAGTTCGTGATGGTCGGTTACAATGACATCAATCCCTGCATCCAACAGCATTTCCACTTCGTTTTTGTTGGAAATACCGCAGTCTACGGTGATAAGAAGGTCGGGAAAATACTCCCCCGCAATCCGTTCTATCATCTGTTCGGAAAGCCCGTAGCCATCCTCCCGTTCGGGAACAACGGGAATTACGCGAATCCCCTCATGCGCGAGCGCGTGTACCATAATAGAAGTAGCACACACACCGTCCGCATCATAATCCCCGAAAATTACTACGGTTTCCCCATTTTCCTTTGCAAGGTTTAGGCGCGCAATCAGCACGTCCATATTTTTTAAGGTGAAAGGGTCTATAAAATTTTGTTTGCCCGCATAAAGATAGGCACGGGCTTTTTCCACGTCGGTTACACCGCGAGTATAAAGAATGGTTGCCGATTCTTCCAAAAGGGAAAAGGCGGAAGCAATTTTTTGCATTTCCACCTGCTCTGTTTCATTCAGTTTTCTGCGATATACAATTTCTTTCATATCCAAAAACTCTTTCCGCAAATATATATAGCGGATTTCCCCTTAGAATTTATGCATTTGACCGAACAACCACGCTTAAAAAAGCAAGGCGAGCATACGCCCGCCTTACCAAGTTATCATACATTACTTTTCGGCCTTTTTCGCTTTATACTTGTGCTTGTTTTTGATTGCAGCACCCCAGCCGTTCAGTACCGTCCACAAAGGGCCGGCAATGCAGATGGAAGAATAGGTACCTGCAAGCAAACCAACGATAATGGGAATACCGAATTCACGAATAGAGGCAACGCCTAAAACAACCAAAATTACCATAACCAGTAAAGTGGTTAAGGAGGTATGAATCATACGGTTCATCATCTGGGAAATAGAGGCGTTAACACGTTCGGTATCCGATGCATCTGGCATTAAGGATTTGTTTTCACGCAAACGGTCAAATACGATAATCGTGTTGTTGATAGAATACCCAACGATGGTTAAAATTGCCGCAATGAAATACGTGTTGATTTGAATACGGCAAATTGCACATATAGCAAGCATCACAAGTACGTCGTGCGTTAAGCCAATGATTGCCGCAATTGCACTGCTGAACGTAAAGCGGAACATGATATAAATCAAAATTAATACCAAAGCGATTACCAAGGCAAGCATGGTGCTGGTTACCAGTTGTTTGGTTGCAACCGCGCCTGCTGCTTCGTAAGTAATTTCCACTTTATCAATTCCGTCAATTTTAACAAGTTCGGTTTCCAGTTCTGCCTTAACAACGTCCAAGGCTGCAAAGAAATCCGTATCCGATGCTTTTTTGCCGTTTAACTTTAATTGCAACTTAAATTCGTAACCGGCTGCCGCACCCGAACCCGATTTTTGTATGGTTTCGGATTTTAATCCTTGGGATTCCAAAGCGGTATTTACGATATTTTTTACTTGCGTACCGTTTGCTTCGGACACTTCAATATAAGCGCCGGTGTTTACGTTAAAGGTTGCACCGCCCGTAAAATCAATACCAAGATTCAAACCGAAGATGATAATCACCAGCAAACCGATTAAAATCAGTGCACCGCTGCCGATAAACCAAAACTTTTTCTTTTCCGCTACGTGAAGCGGTTTTTTCAGTATGTTACCCATAACTTACGCCTCCTGCTCCACATTGCGTTTTCCAAGACCGTAGAATTTACGGTTCTTGCCAAATGCAGCGAATATTTTAAGGAAGAATTTGGAAACGATTACCGCCGAAATAAAGGAAAGGACAATGGAAACAACAAGGGACATTGCAAAGCCCTGTACCGTACCGTTACCCAATACCCAAAGAACAATTGCGGCGATTAAGGTTGTTACGTTTGCGTCCAAAATAGCCACGGTGGATTTTTTGAAACCTTCCTTAACGGCTACGTCAAATTCTTTCCCCGCCGCGTATTCATCCTTAATTCTTTCAAAGATAATTACGTTTGCGTCAACCGCCATACCGATACCCAGAATTACACCCGCGATACCTGCAAGGGTCAATTGAATAAAGGGCAGAATTGCCAAGAACAGCAACACCGCAAAAACATATACGATAAGCGCAAGGTCTGCAACCAAGCCCATACCGCGGTAAACTACCGCCATGTATACAAGAATCAGAACCAAACCGATGGCACCTGCAAGCAAACCGCGGGAAAGTGCTTCTTCACCAAGGGTGGAAGAAATTACACGGGGTTCTACCGTAATTAAGGGCAGTTTTAACGCACCGCTGTTAATTTGCATTGCTAAATCGTAAGCGGAATCGTAAGTATATTCCCCTTCAATAATTGCCTTGCCATCCGTAATATGTGCAGAAACGGTAGGTTGGGTTAAAAGTTCGTCGTCCACATAAATACCGATAGCGGCATTGGAACTTAACGCTGCTTGCGTTGCATCCGCAAACTTTTGGGTTCCTTCCTTGTTAAATTCCAAACCTACGGCGTATTGATTATCTTGGTTTAACGTTACGTAAGCCTTTTTAACAAGATCACCCGTTAAAATCACTTCCCCATTCGCATCACGGAATTCCAGTTGCGCGGTTTTACCGATAATGTCAAACACTTCTTCCGCATCTTCTACGGCAGGGATTTCAATACGGATTTGATCGTCCCCCACGCGTTGAATGGTTGCTTCGGTATAACCCTTTGTATCCAAACGGTTACGAAGAATAGAAATAGAACCGTTTAACCCGTCTTCAATTTCGCGATCGGACATATCCTTAGTTGCTTCGGGGTCTGCGCGGAGAACCACGTACACGCCCCCTTCCAGGTCAATGCCCAAATCAATACTGGACATAACCGAATCGTAGTTATTGACGTGCGTTTTGCCGCCCAGCGTATATTCGGGAATTTGGAAAGACGTAAACGTCAAAAATCCCCAAAGTGCCAGGACGATAAAGGTCAACACCAATAACGATATTGCTTTTCTTTTTTTCATCGTTGCCTCCTGAAAAATTTGTATATACAATTCGTACCAAACCATTATATATGCAAACGGGAAAATAGTCAATCTTTTTTTATAAAAAAAAGAAAAAATTTCCCCCGTTTCTCCTAAAAACGGGGGGCAACAGCAGCAAAATGAAGTTATCGGTTTTTTATTCGGACGGTGAAAACACCCAAAATTGCCCCAAACACACCAAGGACAACCAAATCCAAGATGGCATCAGGCAGCCGATAGGCACCTTTCTGCCATGCAGATAAAACAAGCAGCATTAATAAAACCGCCGCCACGCCAGACAAAAAACCTTTCAGCGCGCCCCGTTCTTCTTTCACGGCGCACAAAATACCGCACAAAAGCGCAAATGGTTTTATAACCTGAATTGCAGGGTGCAAAACGGTGGCACTTAGATTTGCAACGTGAACGATTACCGCAAGCAAGGTAATGCAAAAAAATAAAACGGTTACGCTAATCAGGGCGGCTTTTACAATTTGCAACGCCATCCCCTTTAATGTCTTGTACATAAAAAAACACCTCCGCTTTACCATTAAGGTATTGCGAAGGTGTAATTTTTAGAACAAAAACTTATTCTTTCGTTTCTTCTGCAGGCTGTTCCGCAGTTTCGGGTTCGGCTGCAACTTCTTGCGCGGTTTCGGTTTCTTCTTCGGCAACAAATTCTTCATGAACAACAACGGAATGGAAAGCTACGCGGTCAAATTTCACGTAAGATTTCATATTTTCCGTACCCGTTTCAATGGTGAAATATCTGCCGTCTTCCGAAATTTCCACGATAACGCCGGTAATACCGCCGATGGTTAAAATTTCCACACCGGGACGCAAGGATTCATCAAGAATTTTTCTTTTTTCTTCTTCTCTTTTCTTCATGGATTTTGAGGACCAAACAAAGTACACAATCATAAGTACCAAAAGTACGCCCACGAAAATCCAACTGGTATAATTGGTTGCTAATAAGTTCATAAGTTTCACTCCTTTTTGTTTTGGAATATGTATATCTTACCCTATTTTATGAAATTTTGCAAGCAAATACGTAAAAATTATTCCGCGTTTTCGTATTTTTCATAAAATTCTTTGCGGAAAGCCAGCACCCTATCTTCCAAAACCGCTTGCCGCAGGTTTCGGGCAAGACGCAAAAGAAAGGTAGTATTATGCAAACTTAACAGGATTGCACCTAACATTTCCCCGGCATTGATTAGATGGCGCAAATACGCTTTTGTATAATTTTTGCAAGCGTAACAATCGCATTCTTCGTCCAAAGGCGAAAAATCTTCCTTGTATCTACCGTTGCGAACCACGACCTTCCCACGCGAAGTAAACGCCGTACCGTTTCTTGCAATGCGCGTACCCAAAACACAGTCAAACATATCTACGCCGCGAATCACGCCTTCTATGATGCAATCGGGACTGCCCACACCCATCAAATAGCGCGCTTTGCCTTGGGGATAATGCGGATAAAGCCCTTCTAAAATTTCGTACATTAAGGGCTTTGGCTCCCCAACGGACAATCCGCCAATGCCAAATCCTGCGCCGATATAAGGCAGGCAGCGTTCCAAACTTTCCTTTCGCAAATCGTGAAACACGTTGCCTTGCACAATGGGGAACAATTCCTGCATTTCGTTTTTATGCGCCTTTTTGCACCGTTCCAGCCAAGCGGCACTCCGCTCTACCGCACGCAGACTTTCCTTTTTATCCGTGCCGTATTCGCTGCACTGGTCAAACTGCATGGCAATATCTGCACCCAAATTATTTTGGATTTTCATTACGCTTTCGGGGGAAAACAAATGCTTGCTGCCGTCCAGATGCGAGCGGAAAGTTACCCCGTCATCCGTAATTTTATTTAAACCAGCAAGCGAAAACACTTGAAAACCGCCACTATCCGTTAAAATAGGGCGATCCCAGTTCATAAAACGGTGCAATCCACCTGCTTTTTTTACAATTTCATCACCGGGGCGCAAAAATAAATGGTAGGTGTTGGATAACACAATTTGCGCACCTGCCTCCTGCAAATCCCGCGGCAAAAGCCCCTTTACGGTGGCTTGCGTGCCTACGGGCATATAAATAGGAGTGGGCACGTCCCCGTGCGGCGTATGCAATACACCTGCGCGGGCACCCGTTGCACTATCCTGTTTGATGATTTCAAATGAAAATTTTTGCATAAATATCCTTTTTCCGCTTTTCGGAATAGCGCATACTTAGCGTATGTAACCGCACCGAAAACGCAAGTTTAACACAGTATTGCGAAGTTTATAGGAACAGACACTTGGTTTTAGAAGCAAGCAGTTCAAGGCGTGGTAAGGGCGCATACCGAAAGTATGTAACCGAGCCACAACGAAGAAATGCAACGCTTATAAAAACAAGCACGCGTCGCCAAAGGAAAAGAAACGATATTCCCTTTCTACCGCTTCCTTATACACTGCAAGCAATTCCTCCCTGCCCGTAATGCAGGATACAAGCATAAGCAAAGTGCTTTTAGGCAAATGGAAATTGGTAATCAACCCTTCCACACACTTCATGCGATAGGGTGGATATAAAAAGATTTGCGTTTCTCCCTTTTCTGCCCGAACGGTTCCATCTGCATTTGCTGCCGTTTCCAACGTACGAACGGAGGTGGTTCCTACCGCGATAACGCGGCGCCCCTCTCTTTTTGCAAGATTGACTACCTCTGCCGCGGCAGGGGTTACTTCATAATATTCGGCATGCATCACGTGGTCGGTTACAATTTCTTCCTTTACGGGGCGGAACGTTCCCAAACCGACATGTAGCAACACTTCGGTAACAATTACCCCTTTATCCTTGATTTTTTGCAATAATTCGGGGGTAAAATGCAACCCTGCCGTAGGTGCAGCCGCCGAACCGTTTATTTTTCCGTACACCGTTTGATACCGTGCTTGGTCATCCAGTTTTTCCTTGATATACGGCGGCAAGGGCATGGTTCCCACTTCGGATAAAATTTCTTCAAAAACGCCGCTATAAGAAAAAGTAACGCGGCGCAAGCCTTCTTCCAAGGTGTCGCCAACGGTAAGGGACAGCCTATCGTTTACGGTAAGCGTTACCCCCTTTTTCGCCTTTTTCCCCGGCTTTACCATAACTTCCCAGTCGTCCCCTTCTATTCTGCGAAGGAGCAACAGTTCCACCTTTCCGCCAAAAGGCGTTTTGGCAAAAATGCGTGCGGGAAGAACTTTGGTGTTATTGATAACAAGGACGTCGCCCTTTTGTAAATAGTTGTAAACATCCGAAAAGACGCGGTGTTCGGTTTCCTTGGTTTTGGTATTATATACCAAAAGCCTAGAAGAATCCCTGGGATATACCGGAGTTTGCGCAATTCTCTCTTCGGGCAGTTCGTAATCAAAATCGGATACAGCAAGCATAGTCGTTACCCGTTTTTGCCAAAGGCTAACTGTTCTTGAACGCTTGACGGAACGGGTTTTCCCAAATGTTCGTAAGCAAGTTTCAAACACACCCTACCGCGGGGCGTACGGGAAATAAACCCAAGTTGCAACAAATAGGGTTCGTATACGTCCTCAATGGTATTTGCGTCCTCGTTAATAGCAGCAGCAAGCGTTTCCAAACCGCAAGGACCGCCGCCAAAATGATCTATCATTGTAGTCAACAGTTTAATATCCGTTCTATCCAAGCCGTAACTGTCAATTTCCATACGGTCCAGTGCTTCTTTGGTTACTTCCAAATTGATAGAGGGCAAACCGCGCACCATAGAAAAATCGCGCACACGCTTTAACAATCGGTTGGCAATACGCGGAGTTCCGCGCGAACGCATAGCGATTTCTTCGGCGGCATCCTGATAAATATTCGTACCCAAGGTTTTTGCAGCACGCAGAACAATATCCGATAAGTTCTTTTTATCGTACATTTCCAAACGGCAAATCACGCCGAACCTATCACGCAAAGGGGAAGAAAGCATCCCTGCGCGCGTGGTTGCACCGATTAACGTAAATTTGGGAATGGGGATTCTTACGTTTCTTGCGGTAGGGCCTTTGCCGATAACAAAGTCCAGAAAAAAATCTTCCATTGCAGGATATAAAATTTCTTCAACCGAATGGTTTAATCGGTGAATTTCGTCAATAAAAAGCACATCCCCTTCGGATAAGTTTGATAAGATTGCCGCCAAATCCCCTGCACGGGAAATTGCGGGCCCGCTGGTTACTTTTACCTGCACGCCCATTTCGCTTGCAATAATATGCGCCAAAGTGGTTTTACCCAGACCCGGAGGGCCGTATAAAAGCACGTGGTCCAGTGCCTCTCCGCGCAATTTTGCCGCCTGAATATAGATTTCCAAATTTTCTTTTACGGCGGTTTGACCGATATAATCGGACATGCTGCGAGGGCGCAAAACGTTTTCGGTTTCCACTTCCCCGTACATGCGTTCGCCGTCAATCAAACGGTCTTCACTCTCGTAACTTTCGTAATCCATAAGCCCTTTCCTTTACCGAATATGTTTTAAGGCAAACGCCAAAAGTTGTTCGGGGGTGGTCATCCCCGCTTCTCTTGCCGCGGCAAGCGCTTCCTTGCTTTCCTGCGCACTGAAACCAAGCGCGGTAAGCGTAAGCAAAGTATCCGCATCTGCCGAAGTTTCTTTCTTTTTCAATTCCTTTTTTGCGCCCGTTGGGAACGCCAAAGAAGTCAGTTCGTCCTGCAAGTCCAAAACAATGCGTTCGGCCGTCTTTTTACCCAAACCTTTCACCGCGCACAACCTGCGCAAATCACCCGAGGCAATCGCCGCAGCCAAATCGTCTGCATCCATTTGGAACAAAATACCGATAGCAAGTTTGGGTCCAACCCCCGAAACGGTTACCAGTTTTAAGAATAAATCCTTTTCTTGAGGGGAAACAAAACCGAACAGAGAAAGCCCGTCCTCCCGAACTTGTAAATGTGTGAACACCGAGCCTACGTCGCTACCCACCAAGGAGGCAAACGCCGCGCCCGAACAGGATACTTCGTATCCTACGCCGCCCGTAAATAAAATTACGTTTCCGTTTTCGGCGTACATTACTTTTCCTTCTAAATACCCAATCATACTTTCTCCTTACATCAAAAACGCGCCCGAAAGCCTGCTGGCATTCATATGGCAAAGGGCAACCGCCAAGGCGTCTGCCGCGTCATCCGGCTTTGGTACACTTTTCAGTTTCAGCAGCAGTTTTACCATTTGTTGCATTTGTTGTTTATCTGCCCTGCCGTACCCCGTTAGCCCTTGCTTAATTTGCATGGGAGTATATTCAAAAAGGCGGGGAACGTGTTTAACGCAGGTAAGCAGCGCAACACCGCGGGCTTCCGCAACCGCAATACCCGTGGTTTTGTTGTTGGTGAAAAACAGTTCTTCCATCGCAACTTCGTCCGGGTGGAATTTTTCAATAATTTCGGTTAGACCGCGTTCAATTCTAAGAAGGCGCTGCGGAACACGCTCCTCCTTCGGGGTTAAAATCACGCCGTAGTCCAATACGGACAGCACGCCGCGTTCCTTTTTTAACACACCGTACCCAAGGGTAGCAAGCCCGGGGTCAACTCCCAAAACAATCAAAATTTCTCCTCCAAAAAGTGAAAAAGACATACCGCCCCACTCTTTCTTTATATGATACAAAAATATGCGCGAAATGTCAACCTTTTTGCCCTTTATAATCATAAAAAAACAAACATATGGTTGAAAAAACAGGAGAATTTTTTTCTTGAAAAACCGTAAAGGACCGCCATGGTTTTCCATGCGGTCCTTTCGTTTTGCCCTGAACGCAAATAACGTTTAGGGCAAAACGTATATCAAACGCAAGTGATACTTTTGCGGATAACTTTGGTTAAACGCACCTCCTACCCTTGCGGTAATATTAGTATCTGCGCACTTGCCCGCCTTATCCTGTAAAATAGGTTTGAATTAAATAAAAGGGTTGGAGATTCTTCCCTATAAGGGAAAGTTTTACAAAAACTCTACTTTCCGTTGACAAAAAATACGTTTTAGTAAACCAAAAAGTGAACGATTAGTAGGTTGACGAACAGAAAAAAGCGTTATATAATAGATGCAGAACGAACTAAAGGAGAACCTTGTATGGGCGAACTGAAAATCGGCGCAACGATTGCAAGACTTAGAAAAGTGCGCGGATTAACGCAAAGCGACCTTGCGGAAGAACTGTTTGTAAGCGATAAAACGGTAAGCAAATGGGAACGCGGTGTCGGATATCCGGATATTACGCAATTACAAACTTTGGCAAAAACGCTTGGTACTACGGTGGACGGGCTTTTGGCAGGTGAACGCACGGGAATTACCATTGCCGGCAACATTATTAAAGATACGGTAAAAATTGTTGACGTTTATCCCGAAAAAGGCATGATGGGTAACATTGGTTCCCTATCCCAGGCAGTGGGCGGATGCGTACCGAATACGGGCATTGACCTTGCTAAACTGGACAGAAAAGTGAAAGTGGACGCCATTGGCCGCGTAGGAAATGATGAAAGCGGCAGATTTATCCTTTCGGAAATGCAAAAATACGGCGTAGACGTAAGTAAAGTAATTACCGACCAAAACGCCTGCACCAGTTTTTGTGATGTAATGACGGTGGAATCCACAGGCGAACGAACATTCTTTTCGCACGGCGGCGCAAACAGCGAATTCGGCCCCCAAGATATTGACGTGGATGGATTAAACTGTGAAATGTTCCACATTGGTTATCTGTTACTTATGAAACAGTTTGACGAACCAGATGAAGAATACGGCACCGTTTTGGCACGTTTGTTAAAACGCGTGCAAGAAGCAGGAATTCGCACCTCCTTTGACGTAGTTAGCAATACCACGGGAAAATTTAGCGCAACCGTAATTCCTGCGTTAAAATACACGGATAACGCGTTTATGAACGAGGTAGAAGCCAGCGAAGTTTCGGGAATACCCCCCCGCGACGAAAATGGCAATCTTTTGGTAGAAAACGTGCGCAAAACCATGGAACTGATGATGAAAGAAGGGGTTGGCGAACGTTTGATTGTTCACGCGCCCGAAGCGGGATTCTGCTACGCGGCAGACGGCACGTTTACCGTGGTTCCTTCCCTGGATTTGCCCAAGGATTACATCAAAGGTTCGGTGGGCGCGGGCGACGCGTACTGCGCTGGTTGCTTATACGGAATTTACAAGGGTATGAGCGATAAAGAAATGCTGGAATTTGCTTCCGCTTGCGCGGCAATGAACCTGGCGGCAAAAGATTCCATCAGCAGCATGAAAGATAAAGAAAGCGTATACGCCCTTATGAAAAAATTCGGGCGCAAAAATATCAATTATTAAGGAGAAACAATCATGAAAAGAAGCGACGTTGTTAGATGCCAACAAAAAGCATTGGAATACTACGCAAAAGCGGGTATCGTTTTAACCGAAGAAGAAAAGGCGAACATTGAAGTTGCAGACCTGGGATTAAATATCGTGGATCAAGTAGGTTTGGAACTTGTAACTTACATTAATACCGAACGCGTTTGCGCGAAAGAAATGGTGCTGTTCCCCGGTCAATGCTGCCCCGAACATAAGCACGTTCCCACGGGCGGTAAAGAAGGCAAGGAAGAAACCTTCCGTTGCCGTTACGGTAAAGTTTACCTTTACACGGATACCAACCGCGCGAAAACCAAGGAAGATATTTCCATTCCCCTACCCGCTACGGACGTTTCGGTTTTTGACGAAACCATTTTACTTCCCGGTCAGCAGTTTACCATTATGCCCGAAACCTGGCACTGGTTCGTTGCTGGGGAAGACGGCGCGGTAATCAGCGAATTTTCCACCCGCAGCACGGATGAAACGGATGAATTTACGGATAAACGCATTTCCCGCTTGCCCGTAATTGAAGAAGATATGTAAAATAGGATAAAAAAGGAGAAAAATTATGTTAGTTAATTTGGATTACGTATTAAAAGATGCACAAAAGAACGGCTACGGCGTTGGTCTTTTCAACACCACGGATACGGATATGTTAGAAGCGGTTATCGCTGCAGCAGAAGAACTGCGCGCACCCGTTGTTATCGGTACGGCGGAAGTTTTATTGCCCAGCGGTGAATTAAAACTGATTGCCCCCGCATTGATTGCGGCTGCAAAACGCGCTACCGTTCCCGTTGTTGTTCACTTTGACCACGGTTTGACCTTTGACCGTTGCATGGAAGCGCTGCAACTTGGTTTTTCCAGCATTATGTACGACGGTTCCGTTCACCCCTACGAAGAAAACTTGGCTAACACCCGTGAAATCGTAAAAATCGCGCACAGCTTTGGCGCTACCGTTGAAGGTGAAATTGGCCACGTTGGTCAAGCAGACCAAGACGATAACAACGCGGCAGACCTTTACACCAAGGTAGAAGAAGCAGTTGCTTACCAACAAGCAACGGGCGTAGACGCGCTTGCAATTTCCATCGGTACCGCACACGGTGCTTATAAGAGCAAGCCCAAGCTTGACTTTAAGCGTTTAAGCGAAATTCACGCGGCTATGGATACCCCCCTGGTTCTGCACGGTGGTTCGGGTCTTACGGATGAAGACTTCCAAAACGTTGTAAAATACGGCATCAGCAAGGTAAACATTTACACCGACCTTTGCGTTGCAGGTATTGAAGCAACCGAAGCGGCAATTAAGGAAGGCGGTCTTTCCTACCTTGCAATCCGCGATAGAAAGGTAGAAGCAATCAAACAAGCGGCAATTAAGAAAATGAAGATTTTTGGTTGCGAAAACAAAGCGTAATTTAGCATAAAAGAATGCCCGCACCAAAAATGTGCGGGCTTTTTATTGCGTTATAACGGTAAAAAACCGTGTATTTTTTCAAAAACAAAGCCCCCACAACGTGGGGGCTGTTTCGTTTATAAAAAATTATTCTTCGTCGTCTTCTTCGGGAAGGACTACGTTGTGCCATACTTCTTGCACGTCGTCCAAATCTTCCAAAAGGTCTACCATTTTGATAAACTTTGCCGTATCTTCGGGGCTAAGTTCGGTTTTGTTTTGGGGTACTTGTTGGATTGCCGCTTCTAAGAAGGTTAAGTTCTTTTCTTCAAGCGCTTTACGCACTTCGGAAAAATCGTTGGGGTTGGTGTAAACCACGAACGCGTCCTCTTCGGTAACTACGTCGTCTGCGCCGCATTCAATCGCAAGTTCCATCATGTCGTCTTCGGTAAGCGTTGCGGTGCGTTCTACTACGATAACGCCCTTTCTATCAAACATAAAGCCTACGCAACCCGTGGTACCCATTGCGCCGCCGCATTTATCAAACACGTGGCGAACATCCCCCGCGGTACGGTTTTTGTTATCCGTAAGCGTTTCTACAATAACTGCCGAGCCGCCTGCGCCGTAACCTTCGTAAGTTAAGGATTCGTAGTTGGTTGCGGAAAGTTCACCCGAAGCCTTTTTAATACTGCGAATGATGTTATCGTTGGGCATATTTGCCGCTTTTGCTTTTGCGATTGCATCCGCAAGTTTGGAGTTTAAGTTGGGATCGCTACCCTGCTTTGCGGCAACTGCGATTTCCCTACCGATTTTGGTGAAAATACGTCCGCGGGCTGCGTCCGCTTTTCCCTTTTTTGCCTGTATGTTATGCCATTTGGAATGTCCGGACATAAAATTTTCTCCTTAAATTTTCCTGTTTTCCAGCACGTATAATAGAACGGATAAAGATACCGCCGCGTTCAAACTTTCCACACCGCTTTGCATAGGCAAAGAAAGGGTATGCGTTGCCGCGTTTTTCATAAACGCGCTTACCCCGTTGGCTTCGTTACCCACAACAAGACAATACTGCTTGGGCAGGGTTGCGCCAAACACGCTTTCACCCCCCATATCCGCCACAAAAACGGGCAAATGGGAGATAAAAGGCAGTAATTCTTCCCTACTGCCGCGATACACGTTTACCGCGTAAATCCCACTCATACTGCTCCTTATCACCTTGGGTGAAAAGGGGTCTACCGTATCCGCAAGGTAAATTTCCTTTACTCCAACGGCGGCAGCGGTACGAAGAATGGTCCCCAGATTGCCGGGATCGCGCACGCCATCCAAAAAAATACAAGTTCCGCTTGCTTTTTTAGGCGAGATGTCGGGAAGGGTAAGGGTGGCAAGAACGCCCTCGGGCGAAACTTCGTCGCTCAACTTACGGAATACGTCTTCGCTAACGGGCGTTATTAGGTGTTCGGGGAACAAATTTTCGCACTTTTCGGTAGCGTAAATTGCGGTTACGGAAAGCCCCTTTTGTAAGGCTTCCAAAACCATTTTTTTCCCTTCTACCACAAACAGCCCCGCTTTTTCACGGTACTTTTTTTCTTTCAGCGCCGCAACCGCTTTCACGGTGGGGTTGGAAAGCGAAGTGATACGTTCTTTTTTCATGCTTTTCTAATGGGAAAAAAGCCTTCATATAGAAGGCTTTTCACTTATGCTAATTTGCTTTTTGCTTTTTCGCAGAGAACGGCGAATGCAGCTGCATCCGAAACCGCTAATTCTGCAAGAACCTTTCTGTTAAGTTCAATGCCGTTAGCCTTTAAGCCGTACATGAACTTGCTGTAAGAAAGACCGTTCATACGGGCTGCTGCGTTGATACGTGCAATCCATAATTTGCGGAAATCTCTCTTCTTCGCCTTTCTGCCTACATATGCGTAGGACAGGGACTTCATAACCGCTTGACGAGCTACTCTGTAAAGCTTGCTTTTTGCACCAAAGTAACCTTTGGAAAGTTTTAAGATTTTTCTACGCTTTTTAACAGCGTTAACTGCTCTTTTAATACGCATGATTCTGCCTCCTTAGTTCGCCTTTTTGTAGGGAATAATTCTCTTGATGTTGTTTTCTTGCGTGGTGGGGAAATAACCAACTTGACGCAAGGAACGCTTTCTCTTTCTGGACTTTTTGGTCAGAATATGGTTCTTTTGGGAGTGGTACATTTTAATTTTACCCGACCCGGTTACTCTGAAACGCTTTTTAGCACCGCTGTGCGATTTCATTTTAGGCATGATTGTATCTCCTTTTATTGTTTTTCGTTATTATTCCGCTTTCGCGGTATCCCTTACTGTTGGGGGTCTAACATCATGGTGATGTTTTTCCCTTCGGTAAGAGGTTTCTTACTCATTACCGCATAATCCTTAACCATTTCGTAAAATTCGTTCATTACGTCTACGCAAAGGCCGGAGTGTGCGTTTTGGCGACCGCGCATTCTTAAGCTGACTTTCACTTTATTGCCCGCTTGCAGGAACTTGGTTGCCTGTTTTGCTTTTACATTCATATCGCCTACGTCTATGGTCATAGACAGGCGGATTTCCTTAATTTCGGTAACCTTTTGGTTCTTTTTCGCTTCTTTTTCCTTTTTCAAAAGTTCAAAGCGATACTTGCCGTAGTTCATCAACTTGCACACGGGGGGAACGGCATTCGGGGAAATTTTAACCAAATCCAATTCCGCTTCATCTGCAATTTGCAATGCCTGGTTACGGGAAACGATACCATACTGCGTACCATCCGCACCAATCAGGCGCACTTCTTTATCCAAAATTTCCTCATTAATCTGATGCTGGTCTTTAATGGTTCTGTACCTTCCTTATAAAAATTAAAGGGTTACCGCATGGTAACCCTGTTTCAAGCGAAAACATTACGAACTTTTAGCCCGTAAACGAAATCCGATTGAACCAAACAACACGTTTGCCGTTCGGTGAGAAGGGTTACTTCTGCTTACCGTATTCCATTTTACGCTTATTTTTTATATTTGTCAACTGTTTTTAGCGCTTATCTGCACTTTTTTCGGCAATTTCTTTTAATACGCGTTGCAAGAAGTCTTCCTTCGTCATCACGCCCAAATCGCCTGCCGCGCGTTCACGTACAGCAAGTACGCCCGCTTCCTTTTCCTTATCCCCAAGAACAATCATGTAGGGCACTTTGGAAAGTTGCGCCTCGCGAATCTTGTAACCGATTTTTTCACTTCTTACATCCGTTTCTACGCGCAAACCGTAGGTTTCCAGTTCTTTTGCAAGTTCTTGCGCGTAATCGGCAGTACGGTCGGTTAAGGAAAGCACTTTTACTTGGGTAGGTGCCATCCATACGGGGAATGCGCCCGCGTATTTTTCAATTAAAAGTGCCATAGTGCGTTCGTAGCAACCGATGGAACTTCTGTGAATAATGTAGGGACGGCGTTTTTCACCGTTTTCATCCACGTAGGTCATTTCAAAATTCTTAGCAAGGAACATATCAATTTGGATAGTAATTAAGGTATCTTCCTTACCGAATACGTTTTTAATTTGAATATCCAGCTTGGGTCCGTAGAAGGCGGCTTCCCCAATGCCTTCCTTATAGGTTACGCCCAAATCGTCCAAAATGCGTTTCATTTCGGTTTCGGCGTATTCCCACTGTTCGGGGTCGTTGATGTATTTTTCGGTGTTGCGGGGATCCCAGCGGGAGAAACGGTAGGATACGTCCTCATCCAGCCCCACGCATTTCAGCATATACATTGCCAAATCCAAACAGCCCTTAAATTCCTGTTCCAGTTGCGAAGGCATGCACACGATATGCCCTTCCGAAAGGGTAAACTGGCGCACGCGGATAAGCCCGTGCATTTCCCCACTGGATTCGTTACGGAACAAGGTGGAAGTTTCCCCGTAACGCAAGGGAAGGTCGCGGTAAGATTTTAAGCCGTTGTTATACACGGTATATTGGAAGGGGCAAGTCATGGGACGGAGCGCCATGAGTTCGTCCCCCTTTTCTTCGTTGCCCAAAACAAACATGGAATCGCGGTAGTGATCCCAGTGCCCGCTGATTTTATACAGGTCGCTTTTCGCCATATACGGCGTTTTGGTAAGCACGTAACCGCGGCGAGATTCTTCATCTTCCACAAAACGGTTCAAAATCTGGAAAAGTTTTGCGCCTTTGGGCATAAGCAAGGGCAAGCCTTGACCGATGGTTTCATCCGTCATAAAAATACCCAGTTCACGCCCTAACTTATTATGGTCGCGCTTTTTCGCTTCTTCCTGACGAAGGATATATTCTTCCAGTTCCGCTTTCTTTTCAAATGCGGTGGCATAGATACGGGTAAGCATTTTGTTTTTTTCGCTGCCGCGCCAGTATGCCCCCGTTAAGGAAAGCAAACGGAACGCCTTGATTTTTCCCGTAGAAGGAAGGTGCGGCCCACGGCACAAATCCACGAAAGGCCCTTGTTTGTAGAAGGAAATTTCCGCATCGTCCGGCAATTCGGAAATCAATTCTACTTTGTAGGGCTCCTTTAATTTTTGCATATAGGAAACCGCTTCCGCCTTGGGAAGGGTAAAGCGTTCCATCACGAAATTTGCCTTGATGATACGGTTCATTTCGCTTTCAATTTTTTCAAAATCCGCCTGCGTAATGGGGGTAACGAAATCAATATCGTAATAAAACCCGTCCTCCACCGTGGGGCCGATTGCCAGTTTACAAGTGGGGAAAACGGTTTTAATCGCTTGCGCCATAACGTGCGAGCAAGTGTGGCGATACACCTCCAACCCCTCCTCATCACGAAGGGTAACAATTTCCAAAGCGCCGTCTTCAGACACTGTTTCGGATAAATCCACCAATTTGCCGTTCCACTTTGCGCAAACGGCATTTCTTGCAAGACCTTCGGAAATGCTTTTTGCAACATCCATCAAGGTAGCACCTTCTGCCACCTGAAGTACACTGCCGTCTTTTAACGTAACATTCATACTGTTTACCTACCTTTGTTTAATAAAAAAGAAAACGCCCTTAAACTACTGTTTAAGGACGGCTTTAACCGCGGTTCCACCTTATTTGCCTGCGTAAAACGCAGACCGCTCTTTTGCACGGAAACGCCGTGCCGTTCGGCAAAAAAAGTGGTTTCTTCTTCCCCCCTGCGTCAGGCTTGCAGCAACCGCCCGATCTCTGAATGCCACAAGGAAAAGCGTACTTGTCTTTTTCTCTCCGTATGAAATTACTTGTATTTTACTCTTTTTTTTTAGTATTGTCAAGGGTTTTTTCCGGAATTTTCACATTCCAAACCCTTCCCCGCTGTGAAAATGCGTGGTTTTTCCGTAAAAATCACGCAAAAAGGGCAAAGCACGGGTGTTTTCTTCCCCCACAACATGAATTTCCTTGCCGCAACACAAAAGAATTTCCTGTGCCGGGTCGGGGGTGTTTTTTTCGGAAAGAAACAGGGATAAATTGCGTTTGCCGTAGCGCTTGTCGTAAACGGAATCCCCCACCAAATATACGGGCTGATCCGAAAAATCATCAATTAAATATTGCATAAAATTGCGGTACAGTTCTTCCCCAAAATAGGTGGGTAAACATTCTGCAATTTCCTTCCATTTATCCGTCAATTTCCCCAACTTAAAATGATATACGCCGTCCACCGAAAAATTTTCGCCAAGCGTTATCATGCGGCGAACGTACCGGCGGTCATCAGGAAAATCGGCAGCAATTACAGCGGTTAAAAACAGTTCTTTTTTTTCGGGCGGCAGCCCCAAAAATTTCGTGTTTTCCGCAAAAAAATCATACTTGTATCCCACAGAAATCAGTTCAGCCAATTTTTCCTTAATTTCCGCAAGAACAAACTCTGCGTAATGTTCGGGAATTTCCAAAAGAAGAACAGATACTTCCTCCCCTTCGGAAAATTGTGCTTTTACCCCTGCGGCGCGAAAAACTTGCGTTAAAGAATTTGCAACAAGCCCCAAACGCTTGCGCGGGGCGGTTTCGGTAATGCGTACGGACCTCATAACGATAATAGTGTATGCAACCGAAAAAAAGTTATTACTGCACACGCTGTTTTCATTACCCAATCCCTTCAATAAAAAACGCAGGACATAGTCCTGCGCAAAGGGTTCAAAATATAAAAACTTTACTTTTATTCATCCGTGGCGCCCGCTTCAACCGTCTGACAAGCCGCCCTTTCGGACTCCCTATCTATCAGGCGATTATACCGAAACCCCCAAAGCAAGGAACGCAGGTGATAATATAATGCTTTTGCACCGTAAGCAACGCGAATTTCCATAAGCGCACGTACAATAAGCGCAACCGAAAGCATAACGCACACGAACATTTGCGCGTAGGCACCTGCCCATTTTATATAAATTACGGGAACGAAAAAAATGAAATAAAATACGGCTTTTGGCAAAGCAATCTCTTCTTTTTGCAAATCTTGCAACAGCGCGAAAATCAGATACATTCCCGTATACAAATACGAAGGGTTCGCAACGGTACAACACAGCATTGTACAAAGCAAAAACGCGCGTCCGTCCTTTTTGGTAAACAATACGCAAAAAGTAGAAGAAACAACAAAAATCAACTGAAGAACACAAAGGAATACAGAGTATCCTGCACCCACGTTTCCGCCAAAATATTCAATGGCAATGCTTAACATTACGAAAGGCTGTAAGATGCCGATATTGTGCAATTTTACCGTTTGCATACGATCCATTACAAAGCCGAACAAACGGTTCCACCATACGGCTATCGCACCAAAACCGTAAAGACCGAACGGCACAAAAAACACGATTAGGAAAAACAGTGCAACCTTTAAGCAATCCAACATTCTGCCCTTTCTTGCAAGCAACAAAACAAAACATAGAGCGTACAGTTTGATTGTTCCCGCAACGGCAAGGGAAACATAAGAAAGCAAGCGGAGCCACGGATTTTTTGCGTCCTTGAAATTCAGGAAAAGCAACAGGAACGCCAAAGAAATCAAAAGCACGTTGCCCCTGGCAATCAAAAAAGCCGTAGGCAACACAGCAAGGGTAACGAATGCACATTCCAAAGTGCGCCGTAAGGAGATTTTTCCAAACACCAAACGGCAAAGCAACAGTGCAATGATACATATATAAAAAACCAGATAAGCGACGTATGCAATTAAAAAGGGTGCGGTACGCACACATTCCGCCGCAGAGATTTCGGGAGAAAAAACAACGCTTTTACAAATTAAAGAAAAAGGGTATACTAATAAAAAAGCAATGGGCGGATAGGAGGTATGCAATTCCGTTCCGTAAGGGTCCCCCGAAAGGGCAAAACGCACCGTTTCCCAAAAATCCGAAAATAAATTTTCGGTTACCGAAAAACGAAAGATGGAACCGCCGAAAAAGGATAAAACTACGGCAAGAACCGCGCTTACCCCCAGCGCAAGGTATAACACTTTACGAAATGCCGCGGTTTTTACCCTACGGCGTATCATAGAACACCCTGCCATATTTCCCCCTCCCGATAAATACTTTTTTTATTATAACACGGAAATACGAAAAAAGAAAACGTTTTTAAGGGGGTTTTTTGCTTTTTTTGTCCTTTCTTTTGCCCATTGTCATAAAAAAAATTACAAAATTTTAGGATATAGCAGTATTTTGCCTTGTCTTTTCTTTAGAAATTTGTTATAATCTTATAGTGCTATGACCTTAATTTCCGGTCAAGCACAAAGAAATCACCCAAAAGGAAGAATGAAATGAACGACAGTCAAAAAAGAATGCTGGAACTTCTGCGCGACTTAAAGGAAAACCACGGTGTGGTTGGCGTTAAAGCAGAATTTGAAGCGGAAGCAACCCGCACGAACGAACTGATTACCCTTTCGCAAATTGTTGCACGCGCAGATAGCGACATTTACTTAAAAATCGGCGGCTGCGAAGCGGTTTCGGATATTGACGACAGTAAAATCTTTGCAACCCGCGGTATTATCGCCCCCATGATTGAAACGCCTTTTGCACTGAAAAAGTTTGCGGGCGCCGCAAAAAAAGTTTACGGCAATAACGAAGAAGGCACCAAATTTTTAATCAATATTGAAACCAAAACGGGTTATCAAAATCTGGACGAAATTTTGGATGCGGGCGAAGGATTGATTGACGGCGTGGTTATCGGAAGAGTAGACCTTTCGGCATCCTACGGCATGGACAGAAGCAAAATTGAAAACGAAGATATTTTTAACGTTTGCAAAGACATTCTGACCAAGGTGAAAAAGCGCGGGCTTATGGCAGGCATGGGCGGTGCAATTTCCGCAGATACCATTCCCAACTTAGAAAAGTTGGAAGGAATTATTGACCGTGTGGAAACCCGTAAAATTATTTTTGACCTTACCGAAGGAACGGACAAGATTCTTACGGGGCTTTGCAAGGCCATTGAATTTGAATATCTGTACATCTACGACTTAAAACAGCGTTATGCAGCCATGGCAGATGAAAATAAAGACAGAATTGCCATGTTGGAACAACGCTTAAAAAATATCCATTAAAAGAAGGTGTTTTCCTTGAAAAAACTGTTTTTATGGATGAAGAGTTGGGATCGTAAATTAAAGTTTTTATTTGTTGGTGGTTTGAATACTGCCGTTGGGGTGGGCACCGAACTGGTTGTTTACCTTTTGATGGGGTTACCCCTTTCCCTTTCCAGCAAGGAATTGGCAAGCCCCCTGCAAATTTTAATTGCATCCATTACCTCTTATACGGTTGGCACGATTCACAGTTATTTGTGGAACAAATATTTTACCTTTGAAAGCAAAGAAAAATCGGCAAGCGAGGCATTCCGTTTCGTTACCGTTTATTTGGTACAGTTAGGCGTGAACTACCTGTTAAAACTGTTGCTGATTCAAGGATTTGGAATGAACACCTATCTTGCAATGGTATTAACGCTGTTCGTTACTACGATAATGAGTTACGTTGGGCACACAATGTTTTCCTTTAAGAAAAAATCGCCTGCGCCCGAAACAGCACTTGAAAACCAAGAAAACACCGAAGAACATACGGAGGAAGGAAAATGAAAGCAGTAATCCTTGCCGGGGGAAAAGGCACCCGCATCAGTGAAGAATCTTTGTTAAAACCCAAGCCGATGATTACCATTGGGGATAACCCCATTTTATGGCATATTATGAAAACTTACGCAAAATACGGCGTAAACGAATTTATTATTTGCGGTGGTTACAAGCAATACGTTATCAAAGAATATTTTAACAACTACGCTTTGTATCACAGCGACATCACCTTTGATTTCAAAACGGGAGAACGCATCGTTCACCAAAACGTTTCGGAAAACTGGAAAGTTACCGTTGTTGATACCGGTCTAGATACTATGACGGGCGGGCGCATTAAGCGCATCCGTGATTTCGTTGGTGATGAACCCTTCTTTTTGACTTATGGGGACGGGGTTTCGGACGTAAACATTGACGAACTGCTTGCTTACCACAAAAAATGCGGAGGCGCAGTTACCTTAACCGCCGTTCGCCCCACCGGTAGATTTGGCTTGGTTTCCATCCGTGAAGACGGCTCCATTTCCACCTTTGCGGAAAAGAAAGTAGGTAACCGCGAATGGATTAACGGCGGATACTTTGTTTGCGAAAAGGAAATTTTTGATTATATTGAAGGGGACGAAACCATTTGGGAACGCGAACCCTTGGAAAATATCGCAAGGGATGGCAAACTGTTTGCCTACGAACATAACGGTTTTTGGAAACCCATGGATACCTTGCGCGACAAAATGGATTTAGAAGCGCTTTGGGAATCGGGCAAAGCACCCTGGAAAGTGTAACACTATCGGTTTGCGAGGTAAAAGAATACCTCGCTTTCCGTTTATTAAAAGGACTTTTTATTACTCTTCCCCACCCCAAAAATTAACAAAATAAAAAAGGAAATAACTATGTTTGATTACGCATCTTTTTACAAAGGCAAACGCGTGTTACTAACCGGGCACACCGGTTTTAAGGGAAGTTGGATGCTTGCCGCCCTGCATAAATTCGGCGCAAACGTTATGGGCTACGCACTTGCCCCCAACACAACCCCTTCCATGTACGAAAAAATCGGTGGCGACCGTTTATGCAAATCGGTAATCGGCGATATTTCGGACTACGAAAAACTTTTGGCGGCATTTACCGAATTTCAACCCGAAATTGTAATTCATATGGCGGCACAACCCATTGTTTTGGAAAGTTACCGTTCCCCCGTTTGGACTTACCAAACCAACGTTATGGGTACGGTAAACGTTTTGGAGGCAGTTCGCCACACGAAAAGCGTACGCTCTTTTGTTAACGTAACCACGGATAAGGTATACGAAAACCTTTCCCTTTCCCGCGGTTACGTAGAAACGGATGCCCTGGGCGGTTACGACCCCTATTCCAACAGCAAAGCGTGCAGTGAACTGGTAACCAAGGCTTACCGCAGTTCCTTTTTCAACCCCGAAAAATTCAACGAACACGGCGTTAGCATTTCCACCTGCCGTGCAGGCAACGTTTTGGGTGGGGGCGACTGGGCGGATAACCGCTTGATTCCCGACTGCGTTCGTTATTCCTTGAACGGTGAGCCTATCATTATCCGTAACCCGAAAGCAGTTCGCCCTTGGGAACACGTGATGGAACCCGTTTTTCAATACTTAAAACTGGCTGCACTGCAATACGGAAACGTAGAATATGCAGGACACTATAATATCGGACCCGAAGCTTCGCACTGCAAACCTGTTTTAGATATTTTACAGTTGTTTGTCAAGTACTTCCCCGGTGCGACTTATGAAATTCACGAAAACCCCAACGCTCCGCACGAAGCGGCGCTGTTGATGCTGAACATTGATAAATCCAAAGAGGTTTTGGGGTTCCGCCCCCGCTATTCTGCAGACGACACCATTCGCGTTTCGGTGGAATGGTACACGGCAGACGCGCGCGGTGAAAACATGCTTGACGTAACCTTAAAGCAAATTGAGGATTTCTTGCAATGAAAATTGTAATTTCGGGCGCGCGCGGCTTTATCGGCAGAAATTTGTTGGAATATTTTTCTACCAACCACGAAGTAATCCCCCTTTCGCACAGCGAAGTGGATTTTACGGACTGTGCCGCGCTTACCGCACTGTTTGAAAAACTGAAACCCGACGCGGTGTTACATACCGCCGCCAAACCCGGGCACCGCAAAGCGGTGGACAAAGAAAACCTTACCTTTATTAACCTGCTGATTTTTACTTCGGTAATGCAGGCGGCAAAAAACGCGGGTATTCAAAAATTTGTACACTACGGCAGCGGTAGCGAATACGACATGATCACCCGCCCCCTTTGCCACATTACCGAAAAAGAGTTTGGGGCTGTAATTCCCAGGGATGAAACGGGATTCCCCCGGTACGTGGAAACGCGTTTGATGAAGGAGGGCGCTTACGGTTATAACCTGCGCTGCTTTGGTGTTTACGGCAAATATGAAGATTACACCATGCGCTTTATTTCCAACGCAGTGTGTAAGGCGTTATTCCAATTACCTTTGGAAATTCGTCAGGACAAATCCTTTTCTTACGTAGACGTTTGGGACTTATGCAGAATTACCGAACAACTACTGATTAAGGAAGTCCCCTTTGGGGATTATAACGCCGTACCCCCTTTCACTTTGACCATGAGCGAGATTGCCGCTCAAGTTGTACAAAAAACGGGCAGTAAAAGTGAAGTGAAAATTCTTGGCACGGGTTACGACTATACGGCAAGCGGCGAAAAATTACAACAGGTTTTAGGCGATTTTGCCTTTACACCTTTTGCACTTTCGCTTGAAAATTTAATTACCTATTATAAAAGCATAAAAGAACAAATAAATTGTGAGGAACTTTAACCATGGATACGAAAAGCAAAATTTTAGAACTTACCAAACAGTATTATGAAGAAACTTTTGCAAAAAACAAAGAAAAGCCCTTTAAGGAAGGGGACCGCGTAACCTATGCGGCACGCGTGTTTGACAGCGAAGAAATGCTTTCCCTGGTGGATTCCGCTTTGGAATTTTGGCTGACCAGCGGCAGATACACGGACGAATTTGAAAAGGGACTTGCAAAATATTTGGGTGTTCCCTACTGCTTATTGGTAAACAGTGGCAGCAGCGCAAACTTGCTTGCTTTTATGACCCTGACTTCCCCCCTGCTGAAAGACAGACAAATTCAACGTGGGGACGAAGTAATTACGGTTGCGTGCGGATTCCCCACCACCGTTACCCCCATTATGCAATACGGTGCAGTTCCCGTTTTTGTAGACGTAGACGCAAAGAGTTACAATATTGACGTAACCATGCTGGAACAAGCACTTTCGGAAAAAACCAAGGCGGTAATGATTGCACACACCTTGGGTAACCCCTTTAACTTAAAAGCAGTAAAAGCATTCTGCGAAAAGCACAACCTGTGGCTGGTAGAAGATAACTGTGATGCACTTGGCAGCCGCTATACCATTGACGGAGAAACCCGCTTTACGGGTACTTGGGGCGATATCGGAACCAGCAGTTTTTATCCCCCCCACCATATGACTATGGGAGAAGGCGGCGCAGTATATACCCGCAATCCCCTTTTGAAAAAAATTGCACAGTCTATGCGCGATTGGGGACGCGATTGCGTTTGCCCCAGCGGTATGGACAACCGTTGCGGACACCGTTACGACGGGCAATACGGTTTACTGCCCAAAGGCTATGACCACAAATACGTATATTCGCACCTGGGTTACAACTTAAAAGCCACCGATTTGCAAGCGGCAATCGGCTGTGCACAATTAAAGAAGTTCCCCACTTTCGTTGAAAAAAGAAAGGAAAATTGGCAATACTTAAAGAACCTGTTACTGCCTGTGGCAGATGAAGTGATGCTTCCCGTTGCAGAAGAAAACAGCGATCCCAGCTGGTTCGGTTTCCTTATGACCTTTAAGGATAACGCAACCCGCGATGGCGTTACCGATTTATTGGAATCGCACAACGTACAAACGCGTATGCTGTTTTCGGGTAACATTATCCGCCACCCCTGCTTTGACACCCTGCGTGATAAAGAAGGTACGGAATACCGCGTTGTGGGAACACTGACCAACACGGACAATATTATGCAACGCACCCTTTGGGTAGGTGTATATCCCGGCATGAAAAAGGAAATGCTGGATTATACCGCTAAACTGATTAAAAGTTATTTTGGAAAATAATTACGGGAGAAAACAATGCAAATCCGCGTAGCAGATTTTATTGCAGATTTTTTGGTTAAAAACGGCATTAGTGAAGTTTTTTCGGTTACCGGCGGCGGTGCTATGCACTTAAACGACGGTCTGGGTAAAAAACAGGGCTTGCACGTTACTTATCAACACCACGAGCAAGCATGTGCGATTGCTGCGGAAAGTTATTACCGCATGCACAACAAACTTTCCTGCCTTTGCGTAACTACCGGCCCCGGGGGCACCAACGCCATCACGGGTGTTATGGGCGGATATTTAGATTCTATCCCCATGTTCGTTATTAGCGGACAGGTAAAATACGTTACTACCATCCATTCTACCGACCTACCCTTACGCCAACTGGGCGACCAGGAATTTGATATTACCGCATCCGTTAAAAATATGACGAAGTACGCGGTAATGGTAGAAAACCCCAACGAAATTTTATACCATTTGCAAAAAGCACTGTTCCTTGCCTTAAACGGCAGAAAAGGACCCGTTTGGTTGGATATTCCCATCAACGTACAAAGTGCCATCATTGAAACGGAAGGCTTAAAGGAATTTAACGCGCAAGAAGAAAATCCCGAACCCCTGCCCCGGTTAGATGCAAAAGCGGTAGACTTTGTATGGCAACGCTTAAAAGAAAGTAAACGCCCCTTGATTTTTGCAGGTACTGCCGTAAGATATGCCGGCGGATTGGAAAAATTCCATAAATTCCTGAACAAAACGGGAATCCCCTGCGTAACCGCGTGGTCTGCAAACGACTTAATTCCCGATTCCCACCCCTGCTATGCAGGTCGCCCGGGAACGGTAGGTAACCGCATTGGTAACTTTGCCCTGCAAAATGCCGACCTTTTAATTGTTATCGGTTGCAGATTAAATATTCGCATCATCAGTTATAACGGCGAAAACTTTGCAAAAAACGCATATAAAATTATGTGCGACGTGGACGCTGCCGAATTAAGCAAACCCACCCTTTCCATTGATTACAAAATTCATGCAGACTTAAACGACTTTTTGGATGGAATGCTGAAAAAAGCAAAAAAGGTGGATCGCCCCGAATGGAGCGCGTATATTGCTAAACTGAAAAAACTGTTCCCCGCAGTGGAACCCGATTATTACAAGCAAGAAAGGGTGAACCCCTACTGCTTTATTGACGCCTTTACGGATAAACTACCCGAGCATACCCCTGTGGTTTGCTCTAACGGCTCGGCTTGCGTAGTTACCTTCCAAGCGGCACACATCAAAAACGAGCAACGCTATTATACCAACAGTGGCTGTGCGGCTATGGGCTACGGTTTGCCTGCGGCAATCGGCGCTTGTATTGCAAATGAAAATAAGCCCACCTACTGTGTGGAAGGGGATGGCAGTTTGCAAATGAACATACAAGAACTGCAAACCATTGTTCAATACAAACTACCCTTAAAACTGATTGTATTAAACAACGGTGGGTATCACTCCATCCGCCAAACGCAGAAAAACTTTTTTGGGGAACCCTTGGTAGGCGTTGGTCCAGAAAGCCACGACCTTTCCTTCCCCGATATGGAAAAAATTTCCTGGGCGTACGGTATACCCTTCTTCCGCATTGATAATATGCAGGATATGAACAAAACCATTTCTGCTTTCATAAAGCACAAAGGCTACGCAGTACTGGAAGTTATGGTAAACGATTTCCCCTTTACCCCCAAACTTTCTTCCAGAAAACTGCCCGACGGCAGTATGGTTAGCCCTACGTTGGAAGATATGTTCCCCTTTATTGACCGTAATCTTTATAATGAATTGATGTTTGAGGACTAATATGAAAAAGACCATTAACGTTTTAATCGCTTGTTATAACGAAGAAGAAAACGTTGTTCCTTTAACCGAGGCGCTGACCAAAATTTTTAACGAACAACTTTCTTCTTACGATTATCACATTACGTTTATTGACAACTGTTCGGAAGACAACACGCGCCCCTTGCTGCGTGAACTTTGCGAAAAGGATAAGCACGTGCGCGCAATTTTCAACGTGAGAAACTTTGGGCACATTCGCAGTCCTTTTCACGGCATGCAACAAAGTTTGGACGGAGATTGCACAATTTTGATGTGTGCGGATTTCCAAGACCCCCCCGAACTTTTGCCCCGTTTGGTAGAATTGTGGGAAGAAGGATATTTGGTGGTATACGGCAAAAAAACGCGCAGTAAAGAAAGCAAATTGATGTATACCTTACGTTCCTTATACTATAAGGAAATGAAAAAGGCAAGCGACGTTGAACAAATTTCGCAATTTACCGGCTTTGGACTTTACGATAAATCCTTTGTGGAACTGCTTGCAAAAATTGACGATCCGTACCCCTATATGCGCGGTTTAGTGGCAGAATTTGCGGGTAGAAAAATCGCTTTGGAATACACCCAACCCAAGCGCCGTGCAGGAAAAACCAAAAACAACATGAAAACCCTGTACGATATGGGCATGCTGGGCGTTACTTCTTACACCAAAAAATATTTGCGCCTTGCAACCATTTTAGGGGTTGTATTTGCAGGACTTTCCTGTTTGGGACTTCTTACCACTTTCATCCTAAACCTGTGCACAAATTTGCCCATTACGCATTTAACTTATCTTACGGAAGGGCTGTTCCTGTTTAACAGTATTATCCTGTTCTTTATCGGGCTTTCGGGCGAATACATTATGTTTATCAATCAGCGAAGTATGCGGCGGCCTTTGGTTAGCGAAGAGTTGCGCCTGAACTTTGATGAAAAGGAGCAAAAATGAAAGTAACCCTTAATCCGGACGAAACAATTGTTAAAATGATTCGGGACGGACTTTCCAGAACCGGCGGATATTGCCCCTGTAAGCGAGAACGCACCGAAGAAAACAAATGTATGTGCCTTGAGTTTCGCAATCAGATTAAGGACGAAAACTACGAAGGGTTTTGCCATTGTTTACTGTATTATAAAAGTAAAAATTAACCCAAATTACCGAAAGGGCGCTGATAGCGCCCTTTTTATTTGGTTGCTGCAACTTGCGGTTTTTTGCTTATCCGCAGTAAATTTTGTTTTTTACCTTACAAAATCCCCCTTTTGATTGCCCGTCAGGGGTTAGCACAGCAAATAGATTGACTGTTTGGGCAGGGTTTGTTATAATTATAAAAACACGATATTAGGTGGCACAATGCTTTTTAAGTTATTCGGTTGGCTAAAAGGATTAGACCAACGCATTAAATTTATAATGATTAGTTTCTTAAATACGGGGATTTCAATTACCGTGGAATTTGCGTGCTACTTACTGATGGGAATCCCCTTTAACTTAAACACACAAAAGTTATCCACCCCCACCCAGGTACTCATAGCAACCCTTTTGGGTTATACGGCAGGCGGTATAAACAGTTATTTCTGCAACAAGTTTTTCACCTTTGAAGTTAAGGGAAAATCCGTTTTAGAAGTGGTACGCTTCTTTATCCTTTTCCTAACGCAAGTTGCATTAAGCTTTGCCTTAAAAGAACTGTTCATTGAAGTATTGCGTATTAACACCTTTATTACTTCCGTTGTTACAACGGTAATTGCTATGGTGTTCAGTTATTTTGGGCAGACGCTGTTTGCGTTCCGCACCAAAAAGAATGCACACAAACAAAACCCCGTAGAAACAGAAAATAAAGAATAATCGCCAAAAAAATAAGCGGAGCGCAAAATTGCGCTCCGCTTTTTGTTTACATATTTTTTCGGTTCCCGAATTATTTTGCGACATTTACTAAGTCAATACCGTAAAATTCGCTAATGGTTTTTAAGTATTCCATATAAAATTCCACGCTAAAGGCAGGATAACCGAATAAATAGTGGTTTTTATGTTCCACACCGTTAGCAACAACGCGCAGCAAATACACCGCTTTATCCCCGTGCGAGATACGAACGTTGCATACGCGTACGTTTTGATTGGGCTGCGCGCTAAACGTACCGCTTGCCACTACTTTGCCCGTGGTTGCGTTAAACACTTCGTATTCCCCGTTTTGCATTTCGTTGGTATCGTTTAGGATATGCACGCCGCAGTTCCAAGATTTTGGTTCATCCATGGCAATGGTTACGGGCGCCTGACTTTGTTTGATAAAGTAGTACGCCATTTTTTTGGTGTAGTAGTAATCTACCACGGCATCCGAGAATTGGGGCCAGCAGTCTATCATATTCCACCACAAAATACCCATACATTCGGGTTTGCGGATACGGCAGCGTTCTAACATATACTTGCACGCTTCCGCTTGGGCGCCTTGCGAAAGAATTGCCAATTCATCTAAATCGGTAGGATAGTGGCCGAAAATACCTTCTAATTGGTCGTACATTTGGGTAATACGGCCTGCCCACCAACCGCCAGGACCTTCGGGATCGGTTGCGTGCAACGCCCATTCTTCGTTTTGTGCGCTACCCGGCCACAAGTTTTCGGGAGAAATAAACTTTTTCACCGAGGAAGCCGCGGGGCAACCGAAATAGCCGAATTCACCGATAAAGTGCGCCAAATTCAGTTTATATTCTTCCCCTTTGTAGTAATCGCGAGAACCCCAAGCGTGCGATTCGGGCATGATGGAGCCATCTCTCTTTTCGCAAACTTCTTTTGCGTAGTAGGGGGAGCTGGGATAGTAATCGCGGAAGGGATCGTACAATTTCAGTTGCGCGGGAATTACGCGGCGGCAAAGATCGTCCATCTTTTCGGGATCCATAAAGAACTGATACCACGCCCAGTCAATTTCGTTATTGCCACAGTAAAGGGCAAGGCAGGGGTGGTTTCTTACGCGAAGAACAAACTTTTTAACTTCTTCCTTAACTTTGTTAAGGAAATCCTCCCCTTGGGGATAGGTATTGCAAGCAAAACCAAAGTCCTGCCATACCAAAATACCGTGCTGATCGCAAAGGTTAAAAAATTCGTCGCTTTCATACACGTTACCGCCCCAACAACGGATAATGTTACATTCGCTATCCACACAAAGGTCAAGGGCTTTATGTAATCTTTCCGCATCGTTACTGTGCATAGAATCCAGGGGCACCCAGTTGGTACCTTTGCACATAATGGGAACGTTGTTTACTTCCACGCGGAATTCCCCATCCTTGCCTACGCCAACGTCAGTGCGGATGAGTTTGCACTTTCTTAAACCGAATTTGGTATGGTAATCGCAAACAAGATTCCCTTCTTCGTCAAACACGTTAAAAGTGATATCGTAAAGGTTGGGATCGCCATAGCCGTGCGGCCACCAAAGTTTCGCGTTTACCACGTCCGTACGCATAGTGGAATGGGTAAAACGAAGGGGTTGAGAAATTTCAAAGGTGCTATCCCCGCATTTACCAATCAGTTGCACACGGTATTTATTAAAATGCTTGGGGGAAACGTTTACGTTATATTGTGCCCAAATCCACGCAAGGGTTTTGCCGTGTTCATCCACACGAACGTTGATGGTAGAAAGGTACAAATCTTCTACGCGCGCTTTGCCCTTATATAAAAGGGAAACCCCCTTCCAAATGCCCGCGGAAACCAAGCGGGGGGTGATATCCCAACCGTACATATGGGCGGCTTTTCTAATGGAAAGCCCTTCAAAATTGCGGGGGAACCCCGTCATATACGCAAAATGTTCTTGCCGTGCCGCGTAGTAAAGGCTGGATTCAATACGCACCGAAAGGGTGTTTTTCCCTGCCACCAAATATTCGTTCACGTTAAATTCGTGTTCTACCAGCATATTATCGCTTTTCCCGATTTCCACGCCGTTGATAAAATAGGTGGCAACGGTATCCACCCCGTCAAAACGGAGAACCATATCGTAGTCGTTAAAATCTTTATCTACGGTAAATTCCTTTTCGTACCACCATTCGTTGATTTCCAAGGGTTCTGCTTCCTTAATGTTTGCGCCAACGTAAATATCGGGAAGAATTCCTGCCGCCATTAAGTCCTTTTCCACGTTGCCGGGGATGGTTCCTTGGATTTTGTTAATTCCCTTTAATGCGTGCAGTTCTTCGGGCGTGGTGGCTTGAAACGCTTCGGTTTCATAATAATATAAATCGCATTTGCCTTCAATTTTGGTAACCTTCATAATTTCCCCTTCTTATTGTTTGTTTTTTAATTTATTTGAGTAAATGGTGTAAAAACCGTTATAAATCTAACGCGGCAACTACCGCGCCGTAGTCCCCGATTTGTTCCCCTAGTTGCGCGGGAACGATTTCGCATACCGAAAGGGAGTTTTTCAGCGCTTCCTTTTCCAGCATTTTTTGCATTTCCTTGCGCATAAAATCGCCTGCGCGCGCAAAAACGCTGCCGATAACGATTTTTTCGGGGTTCAAAATGTCAATAATTAAAGAAAGCCCGATACCCAGATAATGACCCGAAAGACGCATAACTTCAAGCGCGTCTTCGTTACCTTCCCGACAAGCAAGGGCTACGTCCTTTGTGGTAATATCGTGCACGTCGTTCGTTTTCATATACGAAACAGGCATCCCCGACTGTAACCGCTGATTTGCTTTGGAAATAGCAATTTGACGAATTCCGTTTCCGCTGCAAAACCCTTCAAAGGAGCCGGCTTTGCCATAGCCAACGGGCCCGTCCTGCTCCAAACGGAAATGCCCTACTTCCCCGGCGTTGCCGTTGGTACCCGTATACAGCCTTCCGTTCAAAATCAATCCAGCACCAAGCCCCGTACCGAAGGTCATAAACACCATGTTTTTACTGCCGCGGCCTGCACCGTATTGCCATTCGGCAAGCGCACAGGCATCTGCATCATTTTTCAAACGTGCGGGGCAGCCCAAATGTGTTTCAATATATTCGGTGATATATACCTCCGTCCAACCGGGAAGGTTGGGTGGGGACAAAATTACCCCACGGGAAGAATCTAACGGACCGCCGCAAGAAACGCCAGCAAGCATATCCTTAACGTTTAAGCCAAATTCCCCTATCATTTCCTTTGCGTGGACAATTAAAGTATCCAGTACTTCGTACGGGGTTCCTTTGGTTTTTATTTCAATCCGTTTCAAAAAACGAATATCCGCGCCACTTACTTCTGCTAAAAGGATGGCGCATTTGGTTCCGCCGATATCAAAACCAACGATATGCATATTTTCCCCCTTATTCGCCGAAAATTTCGTTTTCTACCGCGCGGCAAATTAAGTGATATAAGGGCAAGTGGCATTCCTGCACCTTAAAGGTTTCGGTTTCGGGAACGGCAAAAGTTACGTCGCATACGTCCTTCATAATCCCCCCCTTTTCGCCTACTAAACCAACGGTAAACGTCCCTTTCAGTTTGGCAACAAGCAGTGCATAGTAAATGTTTTTGGAATTGCCCGAAGTGGAAATACCGATTAACACGTCTTTATCCGTGCAATAGCCGTATGCCTGTTGCGCATTGCATAGGTCGGGTGCGGCGTCGTTTGCATACGCCGTCATAATGCCGCTTTGAGAAATTAAAGAAATGGCAGGGATAGAGCCTTGCAAGTTATCTGCAAGATACTTACCTGCTTCCCCATAAGCGCTTTCCATTTTTGCACGCATTTCGCTGGGCACGGGGCGTTTGATGTAAAACTCCTTCAAAAATTCACCTACGATATGTTCGCAGTCTGCCGCACTGCCACCGTTGCCGCATACCAAAATTTTTCCACCTGCACGTACGCGCGCGGTCATTTCCACAACCGTTTTTTCAATTTCGGGACGCAGATATTCCATATTGGGATAGCGGTTATAAAATTCTTGCATTGCAACAATTGTTTGCTTTTTCATATCTAAGTTCTCCTTATTTATTGTCCAAGTAATCAATATATTCGTCGTAGGACGCCATTTTATCGTACAGCTTTTTACCGTTTTCCAAGTGAATAATGCGGTTTGCCACGGTGGAGCAAAGTTCCTGGTCGTGCGAGGTAAAAAGAATATTCCCCTTAAAGTTTTCCATACCGTGGTTTAGGGAGGTGATGGATTCCAAGTCCAAATGGTTGGTGGGATCGTCAAACACCAAGAAGTTGCCCCCCTCTAGCATCATTTTTGCCAGCATACAGCGAACGCGCTCTCCCCCCGAAATTACGCTTGCCTTTTTCAGCGCTTCGTTTCCCGAGAACAACATTCTACCCAGCCAACCACGTAAAAATTCTTCAAAATGGTCGTACGAATACTGACTTAGCCATTCTACCAGCGAAAGATTTACGTTTTCAAAGTAGGGATTGTTGTTTTGGGGGAAATAAGATGTGGTAATGGTTTTACCCCAACGGATGGTACCGCTATCCGGCTGTTCAAAGCCCAAAAGCACTTGAAAAAGCATAGTAATCGTTGTGCTTTTATCACTGAAAAACGCGATTTTATCCCCTTTGTTTACGGTGAAATCCAGATTTTCAAAGTAGCCTTTTTTGGTTAACCCTTCCACCATTAAAATATCGTGCCCAATTTCCTTTTCAAACTTAAAATCCACAAAGGGATACTTGCGAAGGGAGGGTTTGATATCTTCTACCGTCAATTTTTCCAGTTCCTTTTTGCGGGAGGTTGCCTGACGGGATTTGCTTGCATTTGCAGCAAAACGCGCGATAAAGTCCTGTAATTCTTTTGCGCGTTGCTCTGCCTTTTTGTTTTGTTCCTTTTGTTGGCGCAGCATCAGTTGACTGGTATGATACCAGAAATCGTAGTTGCCCATAAACACGTTAATTTTACCAAAGTCTACGTCGCAAATATGCGTGCAAACCTTGTTTAAGAAGTGGCGGTTGTGGGATACGATAATAACCGTGTTGGGGAAATCTAATAGCCATTCTTCTAGCCAACGGATGGTGGTAATATCCAGGTTATTGGTAGGTTCGTCCAGAATTAAAATATCGGGATTGCCGAATAACGCTTGCGCCAAAAGGATTTTAACCTTGGTTTTCCCGTCCAAATGCTTCATTTCGGCGTAGTGCAATTCTTCGGGAACTTTTAGTTCGTTTAAGAGGGTTTGCGCCGCCGCTTCTGCTTCCCATCCGCCAAGTTCGGCAAATTCGCTTTCCAAATCCGCCGCACGAACCCCGTCCTCATCCGAAAAATCGGGTTTTAGGTAAATGGCATCCTTTTCATCCATGATATCCACAAGATGTTTGTGCCCCAAAAGAACGGTGCGAAGAACCGTGCAATCGTCAAATGCGTTTTGATTTTGGCTTAAAACGGACATCCGTTCGTTTTTACCAATGGAAACTTCCCCTTTTTGGGGGTCAATATCCCCAGCCAGCACCTTTAAGAAGGTGGATTTTCCTGCGCCGTTCGCGCCGATAACGCCGTAACAGTTGCCGTTTGTAAATTTTAAGTTTACGTCTTCAAATAATTTTTTACTGCCAAGGGTTAAACTAACACCCGTAACTTGTAACATGCCTATCCCCCGTTAGTGTTGTTTTGCCAGGGCTACTGCGCCCAAAAATCCTGCGTCATTGCCCAAAGTAGCGGTGCGGATTTCCACTTTAGGACCAAGCCCCCCACCGTAAATTAATTTATTTACCCTTTCTTGCACGGGTTTGGTTAAATTTTCACGTTGCGCCGAAACGCCGCCGCCCAGCAAAATTACTTCGGGACGGAACACGTTTGCAATGTTGGTTAAACCGGTTGCCAAATCGTCAAAATACGTTTCCACAACTTGAGTAGCAGCCGCATCACCGGCAAAGTACGCATCAAACACGTGTTTGCCATTCACATTTTCAGCCGTTCCCGCTAACTGCCAAAGCATGGAAGATGTATCCTGTTCCATTGCACGGCGAGCGAAACGAAGAAGGGCGGTTGCGGAAGCGTACGCTTCAAAACAGCCTTTTCTGCCGCAAGTACAATCTTCCCCCCCTTGATGGATTACGGTGTGTCCAATTTCCGCACCTGCACCGCCGAAAATTTTACCGCCGATAATAATGCCGCTGCCAACGCCCGTACCCAAGGTTACGGTTACGCTGTTCTTAACGCCTTTCGCAGCGCCGTATTCTGCTTCTCCAAGCGCAGCAACGTTTGCATCGTTGCTGATATATACGGGAAGGTTTAATGCGGAAGAAATGGTCTTTGCAACGGGTACATCCTTCCAACGGAGATTATTAGAATAAATTACGTGGCCGTTTTCATCATCAATCATGCCGGGAATTGCCGCACCAAGCGCGCGAATATCCGAAAAATCAATTTCTGCTTCTGCCGCCAAACTTTTAGAAAGCGCAATCATATTATTTACTACCCCTTCCCAACCTTTTTCATATTCGGTGGGAACGGAATTTTTTACGATAACTTTGCCCGTTTCGTCCGCAATGCCGCCTTTGATAAAAGTGCCGCCCAGATCAATGCCAATATAATAATTCATACGCTAATTTGGTTTGGGCTACGCCCAAACTTCTCCTTATACTTTTCTATTATCTATTGTACCATAACCTTTACACTTTCTCAACCCTTTTCGGAAAAAAACTAAAAGAAAAAACAAAAATTCCCCTACATATGTAGGGGAAAGTTTTATTATTCGCTCTTTCTGCGGTTTTTCCGTTTTTCTTTTCCTTTTAATGATTATTTACAGCGGGGAAACACGGTTAAGCGCAAGGTTGTTGTTCCGTAAGGTACAAGGGTTATTTCGGTTTCCTTACCTATTTCCATCTGTTCTTTTTTGGGAATGGGCGGGGTAAATTCAAAATCACCTTCTACGGTTACAAAAGTAAAATCGTCATCTATTTGTTCGCTTGCATCCCTATACACCTGGCGTTTTACCGAAGTTGTCTTTTCGTTTTCCCAATTCGTTACTTCTTTAGCCGGCAAAATTAAGGAAACGGGAGCGGTGTTTGCGTTAAAACAAAAATCCGTTACTTCGCGCTTTATCACTTTAACGTCCTTTTCCTTACAGCCGATGGCGTAATTCCATTTGCTTGTGGGGAATAATTCCATGGTAAGGGCGGAATCCGAAAGGCTTTCCCTACTTTCAATGGCTAAGGAGTACAAAACGGGGCCACGTTCCACTACGCAGGTATCTTCCCCACAGGTGGAAAAACGAACGGCTAATTCCAAATAAAGGGATACCTCGTCCCCATCCTTCACCTTACTTTGTAAGGTGAACATACCGTTTTTCAGATTGCCTTCCGCCTGTTTTCCATTGAGAAGCACTTTATAATTTTTGCACCACGCGGGAATACGGCAAGCAAAGGAAATCCCCTTTCCTTCCGCAAGGGCAAAGGAAAATTTGACAGTTTCGTCAAAGGGGTATTCGGTTTTTTGGGTAATCGTTACGCCATTTTCGGTCAACGTACAATCCCCGTACAAAAGCGCCGCGTAGCCTTCTTCCGTTTTCATAAACATATTGTATACGTAGTTTGGAAGCGCGCGATTGACGTTACCGATACAGCAAAGGGCGATCCCCGTTTTACGGAACGCCATGCCGGTACCACCGCGGTTAAAACTGTTGTGGTTGGATTTTTCGGTAGCAATGGTTTGATTCGGGCAAGAAAAATACTGAATCATCTTGAAAGAATCCAACGCAGAGCCGGGTAAAGCGTTGAAAATTCCCTTTTCAGCAATATCTAAATATTCCGCGTTGCCCGTTACGGCGAACATATAGTAAAAAGCCCAGGCTAAATCCACGATATCACAAATTTCGTGACTGGATAAGGGGCCGTTGCCATCCAAAAATTCGCACGAACTATGTACACCGCACACCAAAAGGCTGTGCCGTTTTAACTTTTCAAACGCGTGAATACTGTAAGAAAGATATTCTTCGTTTTTCGTAACGCTATATAAAACTGCGCCAAGTTTTGCGATTTCGCAGTAGGTTACGCCGTGTACGGATTCTTCCTTGCTTAGATCGTAAATATGCTCTTTGGTTAAGCCTTGCCAAGCGCAGTCGTTTAAGAACCCTTCAAATGCGGAAACCGCCATATTGAGTAGTTCTCTATCCCCCGTTTGGGTATAAAGCCAAACCAAAATTTCCACGTTAAGGACGTTTCTTGCCACCGAATAATCAAAGCGGTAGCCCTTATAGTGGGCAACCATTTTATCTATAATGGATTTATCCCCCGTAATTTCATATTCGGCAATCATACCGCGGAACAATACCACGTGCGGCCAACGGGGGAAATAGTTTTTCTTATCCGCGTGTTCGGGTTTTAATAAGGCGGGGCCCATATAGCCGTCCTCATCCGCGGTATGTAGAACCCCGTAAATTTGTTCGCGAACACGGCTTAATAAGGGGGCGGTATTCGTAAGATAAGCGCACTTTAGCGCGCCGTCTATCCAATACGCCTTTTGTTCGTAGGGCGCCCAATGCCCACCAGGTTGTTCGTTTGCGCCACCCTTAACGTACCAATCGGTAGTTTTATCGTTAAAAGGAGCAAGACAGTCTTCTATATGCCCGGTAATCCCGCCGATTTGCTTTTCTAAATACCGCTTTATCCACCCATCAGGGGTAATTTTTCCAAAACCTACTTTTTCGTACATAAGATTTCCATTTCTCCTTCGCCACGATTTGTAGCGGTTAAAGTATACCATATCACACCTCGCTTGTCAACACGGAATTTAAGAAAATACATCCCTTTTTTGCAGGTGGAGATAAGGGGATATATCTCCGCTTCGCCCATTAGATTTGCCCGTCATGTGACGGTCGAACCACAGGGGTTCTCACCCCTTATCACAAAAAATAAAGACGGCAAAATATGCCGTCCTTATTTTTTGGTGGAGTAAGAGCAACCTAAATCGAACCGTTTAAAAATCAATCAATATGTATGTTGCTTGTATCTATCTTAAATCGAGCTAACATTTCAATAGTAATTCTTTGCCTTAATCCATTTTTACATAGGAAGAATAATTAAATTATACTTTCTTTTTATCTTTTAAATAACAAACGACTATGCAGACCAAATAATAAACAGAAAATGCAATCATCGGTAATAGCATTTCTGAAGATAGATACACGTTATAATGCTCTCCTTTATACCATGTTAAATCAAGCATATAATTATATCCGATAGCAATTAAATATATGCTTTGACAAATCAATAAAAACAAATATTTTATTTGTACTTCTTTTTTTCCAAGCAATACAAATAACACAATAAAATAGACCAAGCTCAAAGTTAATAAAATCGTAGGAATATAAGTAAGAAAACAATTTTGAATAAAGTATTCCACATCATTGGCATATAATAATCTCTCTCTTAATATTGTCATAGGCGAAAAACGCCCGTCATGAGTATCATAGTTTATTATGTGTAAGAATATGAAAAAGGCGATAAACGAAATCAATAGTAATATTGTATTGATAAGCATCCATTTATTTTTACGCAAATTAAATTTCATAAAAATCCTCCAGTTTAATATATTTTAATTCTCGCACTTACTTCATCATTGCGCCATATGTCCTCAAAATCGCCTGACACTCCATACCTAGATATGGAAACTTAACTCTCACACTATTAAAATATAATATTTATTTAGTTTTGTCAATAGCCTTGTCTAATTTTATACATTAGATTGATTTATATTTTACAGCTATAGAAACAATTTTTGCACTACGGCGTGCGCTTATGTGCTTGCGCCGAAAATAAAAATTACCGCCGTGACGGTGTATGTAATTAAGCCAAAAAATGACATACGCCTGACGGCGATTACATACACGGCAAGCCGTGATTACATGCCAAGTCTTTCGGCTTGAATAAAAACGACCTAAATCGAATAGTTCGATTTAGGTCGTTTTTGGTGGTGCTAAGCTATATTCTCGCCTTTTACAAGAGCGTCGTCGCACCGTCGAGCTTCGTACTTACCTCTTGCTTACTTTTGCGGATGCTCCTCGCGCGAACCGCGGACAATTCAGCGGTTCTCACGATTAGCGTAACAAAAAAATACGGACGGCAAAAAATGCCGTCCTGAATAAGATAGGGTTCCCAAACAATTTTGTATAACAAAATTTTTGGGATAAAGGAAGGGCAGGCGTATAGATTAAGCCGTTACCAAAGTAACGGCTTATAAATTTGCCTTGCCCTGACGCGGTGGAGATAAGGGGATGTTGCCGACACCCCCTAAAGGGGGAACCCCCTCGGCAATCTTTGCCCATCAAGGATTGCCCGTCATATGGCGACCGAACCACAGGGGTTCTCACCCCTTATCACAAAAAATAAAGACGGCAAAATATGCCGTCCTTACTTTTTGGTGGAGATAAGGGGATTCGAACCCCTGGCCTTCGCGTTGCGAACGCGACGCTCTACCAACTGAGCCATATCCCCACGAAAAACTCGTGGTGAAAGTTTCCGTATTATATTTGTGGTGGAGGTGTAGGGACTCGAACCCAAGACCTTTCGCATGTGAAGCGAACGCTCTAACCGACTGAGCTACACCTCCAAGCAAGCAGGAAAATCCACCTGATTGCGTATCTATTATAGCACATTTTCAAAAAAGGTCAAATCTTTTTTCGTACAAAGAAAAAAAATTGCAAAAAATTTTCGGGGCGATATTTTTTCGCCCCGAACACACTAAAACAATTGTAATAAATCCACCAAAATCGCAAAACCCAAAATTAAAATCATACCCATAAAGTGAATGATATTTTCCACTTTTCTGTTTAGGGGTTTGCCGCGAATCCACTCTATGGTTGTAAACACCACCTTACTGCCGTCAAGCGCAGGGATGGGTAATAAGTTAAACACTGCAAGATTCACGCCGATATACGCAGTCATTTCCAAAAACTGCAACAATCCTTGCGTAACGATTTGCGAAGTAACCGAAATGGTGGTAACCGGACCGCCCATAGCGTTTAATCCCAGAACGCCCGTTAGCAGTTCCCCCAAAACGGTAAAGATAGTACCTGCAATACGGAACGCGTAAACAAATGCCCTGCCTATTGTTTTGAAAAAACCAAAGCGCACTTTGCAGGAATAAATAGCAAATTCTCCATCCGTTTCCTGTATGCCGATAGCGCGGAACAGGTGCGCAGTTTCGGCAACCGAACCGTTTTCAATATCCGAACGCAAGCGTACTTCCTGTTTTATCTTTTTGCCATCCCGAATCACGGTAAAGGTAAAAACATCCCCCGTTTTTCCCCCTTTTAATGCTTCCTGCAAGTCCGAAACCAAATATACGTCCCGATCTTCTACCGAAACAATGATATCTTCGTCCTTTAAGGAATATTCGTAGTACGCCTGTTCTTCGCCTGCGGCAATCGGGTCCACACGGTACGCCATAAGCAGCAGTTGACCAAACACGGCAAAGGAAATAACAATGCAAAGCATGGCGGTAATAAAGTTCATAAACGCGCCCGCGATTAGCACTAAAATACGTTGCCATGGGGGTTTATTATTAAAGGCGTCGGGATGCGAACTTTTATTTTCTTCGTCGTCCTCCTCCCCTTCAAAGGCGCAAAAACCGCCCAACGGAATTAAACGAACGGCAAAAACTTCTCCATTCTTTTTTGTCTTTTTGAACAGTGCAGGACCAAACCCGATGGAAAATTCGTTGATTTTGAAATGAAAAATTTTACCCACGATATAGTGCCCAAATTCGTGCACGGTAATCATAAGCAGTAAAATTAAAATTGCCAAAAATATTGCCCAAACGGTGTTCATTACCGAAGCAAACGACAATAAGTTTAATTGCATTTTTGCCCCCTGATTGCGGATGTTACCAGCCGTTCGGTTTGATTTTTAACCGAAAGCAATGCCTCAAACGTATCCGCGCGTACGTTATCTATTTTATCCAAAGCATGCGAAATATAGTACGGAATTTCTAAAAAGGATATGTTATCCTGCAAAAAGGCAAGCACTGCCGTTTCGTTGGCAACCGAATAAATCAAGGGATAAACACCCCCTGCTTGTAAAGATTGCCGTGCCAAGGTATAACAAGGGAATTTATCAACGGGCACAGGATAAAAATGCAGTGCAGACAACTTGGTTAAATCCAGTTTTTCTACCGTTGTAGGAATGCGCTTTGGTGCGGTTAAGGCAAGTTGAATGGGAATTTCCATGCTGGGATATGACATCTGCGCCATGGTTACCCCATCCGCAAAATTTACCGCCGAATGTACGATACTTTCGGGATGAATTACCACTTCAATTCTATTTTCGGGAATATCAAATAAGTAGCGCGCCTCCATAACTTCCAAACCCTTATTTGCAAGCGTTGCGGAATCTATGGTGATTTTTGCACCCATATTCCAGGTAGGATGCTTTAACGCCTGCGCTTTGGTAACCCCGGAAATTTCTTCCTTTGACAATTGCCAAAAGGGACCGCCGCTTGCAGTAAGCGTTAAGGAAGAACATTCGCGCGCTTTATCAAAGCCCATACACTGCCAAATGGCAGAATGTTCGCTATCCACAGGATAAATGGGTACGTTTTTTTCTTTTGCCAGGCGGGTAACCAGTTCCCCACCGCAGCATAGACTTTCCTTATTGGCAAGGGCAATGGGCTTACCCATTTGTATTGCTTTTAACACGCACTGTAATCCCGCAAAGCCCACCACGGCAACCACAACGATATCCGCATCCTGCACGATAGCGTCTAAAAGGGCATCCTCCCCCACAAAGTAGTCCGTTCCCTTGGGAAGATTGTTCTTTACACGCGAAAAAGCGCTTGCATCCTTAAGGGTTGCAACCCTGGGGTGAAACGCTTTTACTTGGCTTTCAAACAATTCCGCATTGGAACCGGCAGCAAGCGACAGTATGGAAAATAATTCGGGATAACGGGAAACGACGCCCAAAACCTGAACGCCGATAGAACCCGTACTGCCGAGTAATGCAATTTTTTTCATATACTTTTGCGCAACAACAGTGCGCCCTATCTATTAAATAAACAGTGTGAAAGCAAACGCTAAAAACACGCTGCTGAACATCATACCGTCAATGCGGTCCATAATACCGCCGTGTCCGGGCAGAATTTTACCCATATCTTTTACACCAAGCTTGCGCTTGCAAACACTTTCTGCCAAATCCCCCACTTCGGTTAGGAATGCACAAACTACACCCACAAGCATAATCAAAATCCATGCGGGCAATGCGCCGGCGTATACGAAAGATTTTTTGAAAATAAGATATAGCACAAGCGCGCCCACAGCGCCGCCTGCCAGTCCCCCGATTGCCCCCGAAACGGTTTTGTTGGGGGAAATGGTGGGGCAAAGTTTTTTGCCCTTTAACAGGCTACCTACAAGATAAGCGAAGGTATCTGCAAAAGAAGATACCACAAACACCATAAGAAGTGCCAAGGTGGAATTTGCCGATAATGCGTTGAGCACCAACATAGAACCCACGAACAAGGTAGGATATACCATAGTGGAAACGCCGTACGCAAAACTTTCAATTTCCGCATTCAAAACTACGGTGAACAACAGTTGCAGCAGAACAAATCCCATAAACAGATACGCCGCGCCCAACAATCCAAAACAGTAGAACAAGGGCGTAACTGCCACGGCAAAAGCAAGCGCGGTATACTTATGCAGGGGACGGATTCTTTCACCCAGCGCACGCGTAAATTCAAACGCGGCAAGAACCGAAAGAAACCCGATAAACCCGGCAAAAAAGGCAATATGCACCTCTCTTAAAAAGAAAAATGCAGTAACCACGGCAATCAGGCATGCGCCTGTAATGCAACGTTTAATCATCTTTTAACCCTCCAAACCGTCTTTTTCGCTTACTAAACACGCGAATACAGCGTTCTACGTGTTTTTTGCTAAAATCCGGCCACAACGTTTTTGGAAAATACAATTCCGCATACGCCATTTGGTACATCATAAAATTACTTACGCGCTTTTCCCCGCTGGTACGCACAACAAGATCAGGATCGGGCATTCCTGCGGTGTCCAAAAAGGAAGCAAAATCCTGTTCGGTGATTTTTCCCGAATTTTGGGCTATGGCGCGATTAACGGCGCGCACGATTTCATCCCTGCCACCGTAATTGATTCCGATATTCAAAACGTAGTCCGTATACTGTTCCGTATTTTTTACTGCGTTATCAATCTCATCACGCACGTCCGTGGGCAAGCGGGATATATCCCCCATTACACGCAAACGCACTCCGTTTTTCAAAAGGCGTTTGATACCCTGCTGAAAATACTGGCGCAATAGGTCAAAAAGTGCGTCTACTTCTTCCTTGGGGCGGTTCCAGTTTTCGGTAGAAAAAGCAAAAAGGGAAACGTAACGGATTCCCTTTTCAAAACATGCCTCTACCACTTCGGTAACCGTATCTACCGCCTTTTTATGACCGTAAGAACGGGGCATCAGCCTGCGCTTTGCCCAGCGCCCGTTCCCGTCCATAATAAACGCAACGTGCGTGGGAATACGCATTGTTTTTTCTTTTTTCATGCCCATTATACGGACATAACGTCCTTTTCTTTTTCTTGCGCCGCCTTATCTACCGACTCAACGCCCTTTGCAGTTAATTTTTCTACTTCTTTTTCTAAAGATGCAGCATCGTCTTCGGTAATTTCTTTTGCGGTTTTCGCCTTTTTGATGGCTTCCATACCATCACGTCTGATATTACGGATAGCAACCTTGCTATCTTCCCCCATCTTTTTGATTTGCTTTGCCAAATCGCGGCGGCGTTCTTCGGTTAAAACGGGGAAAACCAAGCGAATTACCTTGCCGTCGTTCGTGGGGGTCAAACCGATATTTGCAGCCAAAATTGCTTTATCAATTTCTTTCAGCAGGCTGGCATCCCAGGGACTGACAACCAAGCAGCGTGCGTCCGCAACCGAGATGTTTCCCACTTGGTTTAAGGGCGTTTGTTGACCGTAATAGTCCACGGTAATTTTATCTAAGATATGGGGGTTAGCACGGCCTGCGCGGATTGCAGAATAATCTTCCTTTAATACGCGTACCGTTTTATCCATTCTTTCGGAAAGTTCCAAAAGCATCATTTCCATTTGTTCATTTTCCATAATTTGCCTCCTTTTTCGCTATTAGCGAAAGGTGAATTTTGTTTTTTGTGGCACGAACTCTTAATAAATCAACGTGCCTATGGTTTCGCCTGCCGCAGCCTTTACAATTGCGTTTTCTTGGCTAAGTCCAAAAGCAACAACTTTAATGCCGTTTTCCATACACATTGTGGTTGCGGATAAATCCATTGCTTTTAAGTTTTGGTCTATTACTTCGCGGAAGGAAATTTTATCGTATTTCTTTGCGTTGGGATTTTTTTTGGGGTCTGAATCGTAAATACCGTCTACATTTTTAGCAAGAAGCAAGGCTTCTGCTTCAATTTCTGCGGCACGCAAAGAAGCACCCGTATCCGTGGTAAAATAAGGACTGCCCGTTCCGCAAGCAAAGATAACGATTTTTTTATTTTCTAACGCTTCTTTTGCCGTGCGAAGGTTGAAAGGCGTTGCCACCGAACTGATAGTAAGGGCTGTTTGCACTACCGAAGGCGCACCCAAACGGTCCAATGCGTCTTGCAACGCTAACGCGTTCAAAACGGTTGCAATCATACCCATATGGTCGGCAGTAGCGCGGTTCATTTCCGTTCCCTGCCTGCCCCGCCAAAAGTTGCCCGCACCGATTACAACGGCAACTTGGGTACCGGCGTTTACCACTTGTAACAATTCGCTTGCAACGCGATTTAACACCGTACTATCAATGCCAAAACCTGCGCCGCCAGAAAGTGCCTCTCCACTAAGTTTAATTAGAACCCTACCGTACGCTTTTGCCATACGATTTCCCCCTACGATATTTTTTAGGTAAAATTTGATATTTCCGCAATGCCGCAGCAAAGCCTTTATTCAAAAACAGGGAACACAATTTGATGTGTTCCCTGCAAACTGCATGCGTTACGCTTGCGCTTTTGCTACCTGTTCGGCAACTGCGTCTGCCAAATTCTCGCTCTTCTTTTCCAGACCTTCGCCCATTTCAAAGCGAACAAATCTGCGAACGGAAATCTTTTCACCGATTTGTGCGGTTGCTTCCACTACCACTTGATTAATGGTTTTATCGGGATCTTTTACGAATTTCTGTTCTAATAAGCAGTTGTCTTCATAGTACTTTTTAATTCTGCCTTCAACCATGCGTTCTGCAATGTTTGCGGGCTTGCCTTCGTTCAACGCTTGTTGCAAAAGGATTTCCTTTTCCTTTGCCAAAACGTCAGCAGGAACTTCTTCCTTGGTTACGTACAAAGGCTTTGCTGCTGCAATTTGCAACGCGATATCGTGAACTAACGATCTGAAAAGTTCCCCACGTGCAACGAAGTCCGTTTCGCAGTTTACTTCAACCAAAACGCCAACTTTACCGCCCATGTGGATATAACTATCAACTACGCCTTCCGCAGCAATTCTGCCTGCTTTTTTCGCAGCGGTAGCAATACCTTTTTCTCTTAAATATTCAACAGCCTTTTCAACGTTGCCGTCCGTTTCGGTTAACGCCTTTTTGCAATCCATCATACCGGCGCCCGTCATTTGGCGCAGGTTCATAACGTCACTTGCCGTAAATGCCATAACTGTAATCTCCTTTTGGAAAATAATTATTCAGCCGCTTCTTCTGCAGCGGGTTCTTCTTCAACTGCGGTTTCTTCTGCTGCGGGTGCAGATTTTTCAATTACAAGACCTGCTTCCCCTTGCTTTGCTTCAATAACTGCATCTGCAATTACACCTGCAAGAAGTTTAACTGCGCGAATTGCGTCGTCGTTGCCGGGAATTACGTAGTCAACCATATCGGGGTCGCAGTTCGTATCCGTAATAGCGATTACGGGGATGCCCAGTTTTCTTGCTTCCTGTACTGCGATTTCTTCGTTATGGGGGTCAACAACGAACATTGCACCGGGAAGACCCTTCATATCTTTGATACCGCCAAGGTTGGTGCGAAGTTTTTCGCGTTCTGCTTTCAGTACCAAAACTTCCTTTTTGGGAAGAAGGTCAAATTCACCGTTCAATTCCATTTGTTCCAACTTGTTCAGTTTTTCAATTCTGGTTTTGATGGTTTTGTAGTTGGTAAGCATACCGCCAAGCCATCTGCTGTTTACATAGTACATACCGCAGCGTTCTGCTTCGCTTTGAATTGCTTCTTGCGCTTGCTTTTTGGTACCAACAAACAAAATATCCTTGCCTGCTTTTACCGTTTCAGCAACGAACTTGTAAGCTTCTTCAATAAGGCCTACGGTGATTTGCAAGTCAATGATATAAATATCGTTTCTTGCTGCATAGATGTACTTTTTCATCTTGGGGTTCCATCTTCTGGTTTGGTGGCCGAAATGTACGCCTGCTTCCAGAAGCTGCTTCATAGAAATAACTGCCATAAAAACTCCTCCGTTTTTACACCTCCCGTAACGCAGGTAACTTTGGGGAAAACCGGCAGGAAAAAAATTTACCGGCAACGAACCCAAATGCGGTACGGTGTGAATTTTAGCCTATTTATTATAGCAAACATGGAAAAAGAACGCAAGCATTTCCCCAACGTTTTCTAAAAGTTTTGGGGATTTTTTCCTGTTTTTACAAAAATTTATAAAAAAAGCCGCAAGAAAATCTTATCCTTGCGGTTTTTCTTTGTGTTTTTGCCCTTTCCCCGTAGGGGAAACGGTAGATTAGTCTTGCTTTCCTTCGCAATCTTCGTGATGGCAGCAATCGCAATCCCCGTCGCAATCATCCTCATCTTCCATCATCTTAACAAATTCTTCATACACTTCGTCCAAAAGTGCTTCGTCTTCTACGGGCAAAAGAACCTCCTCTCCCTTATCGTCCTCTGCCAAACGGAAAATAATCACTTCATCTTCTTCGGTTCCTTCAATTGCTTCGGCAGGTTGGAAAAACGCATAACCTTCGTTTTTATAGTCCATGGTTGCGATGTGATAGAACTTTAACACTCTGCCCGTATCGTCAACAAGTTCTACGATATCCGAAAGTTCTTCTTCGTTCATGTTTTGTTTTTCATGCAGTTCACTCATTGTAATTCTCCTTTCATTCCGCTTAAATAATTTTCTAAAATATAAGAAGCCGCGACCTTGTCAACGACGCCTTTCCTATCCTGACGGCGCATATCCGCTTCAATCAGTACGCGGTGCGCTTCCATGGTAGTAAACCGCTCGTCCACCAAAACAATGGGAAGATTGGTTACCGCCTTTAAGGCATCCACAAATCTGCGCGTTTTTTCGGACTGTAAGCCTTCCTCCCCCGAAAAATGCAAAGGGATGCCGCACACGATTTTTTCCGCACCCTTTTTTTGGGCAAGGGCGGTTAGATACACAACGTCCTTTTTGGTGCCTTGTCGGTTATACGTTTCCACGGGAAGGGGAATCATTAGGGGTTTTTCCGCAAAAGCAACGCCGATTCTTTTATCCCCGATATCAAATGCAATGACGGATTCCATACCCTTTCCCCTTTTTTTCATATTATACCATACCCGAAAAAGAATATCAACATTTTTTACCGAAAAAGAAAAAATTAGCGGGAAACCCGAATGGATTTCCCGCCAAAAATCAGTCTTGCGCTTGTTTTGCGCGATTTTTTTTGTTCGCTGCTGCCTTTTGGGTCATTTCTTCCACGCGGTCTAAAATTTCTTCCTGCCCGGTGGTAACCAGGTTGCGCGCTTTTCTGCTGTTTGCAACAATCAGCGCACCCGTAAGCATGCCCAACGCCAGCCCGAACGCTAACGCTTTTTCCATATACTCACTCCCATACGATTTTTCGTACGGTTACAGTATGTGTAACAAATCATATAATATATCTTTTTTTATTAGGAAATCATTGGAAAATTTTAATGCAAAATTTCCCCAATCACCCTTTTTAAGGCGCACACGGTTTGCTCTACTTCCTGCAAAGTGTTTTCCGCGCCAAAAGAAAAACGTACGGAAGATTTTGCCGCCTGCTCGGTTAATCCGATGGCTAAAAGAGTGCGCGAAGGTTGCAACGTCCCCGAAGTGCATGCCGACCCTGCCGAAGCGCAGATACCCAGCATATCCAGCCGGTGCAGCACGGATTCGTTACCCACCCCATAAAAAGTAAAGTTTGCGTTGCCGGGCACACGGTATTCCAGGCTACCGTTCAAACGTGCGCAAGGGATTTCTTGCAAAACACGACGGATAAAAGTATCGCGAAGTTCGCGAATTTTCAAGGTGTTTTCCTTCATATCCCGGCAAGTTACGGATAGGGCGTGTGCCATACCAACCGCACCTGCAACGTTGGTTGTTCCGCCCCGGCGCGCACGTTCCTGCTGACCGCCGTGCATCAACCTGCCGATAGGCGTTCCTTCCTTTACGTATAAAACGCCCATACCTTTGGGGCCACCCATTTTATGTGCGGAAAAAGACAGTGCCGACACACCTAAATCTTTGATAGAAACCTGCATGGAAGGAATTGCCTGTACCCCATCACTAAAAACCGGAACGCCATAGGCGTTCGCAATTTCTGCAACCTCCTTTACGGGTTGCACAGTGCCGATTTCGTTATTTGCAAGCATAAGGGCAACAAACGAAGTGTTTTCGCTTATATGTTTACGCAAAAAATCAAAATCTGCAATTCCTTCACCCGTTACGGGAATTTGGGTTACACAATATCCCTTTTGCTGCATTTCGGCAGCACTTTCCCATACCGCAGCGTGTTCAATACTGCTGATTAGAATTTCCTTATCCCTGCCGCGCGCTTCCGCCAATCCCTTAACTGCCCAGTTATCTGCCTCGGTTCCGCCCGAAGTGAAATAAATTTCCGAAGCTTTTACCCCCAAAAGTGCCGCAATCCGATCGCGTGCATCATCCACCGCAGCCATAGCTTTTCTGCCCAAACTGTGGGCACTATCGGCATTGCCGAAATTCTGCGAAAAATAGGGCAACATTTTTTCCAACACTTCCCCGTGTACGGGGGTGGTTGCCGCATGGTCCAAATAAATTGATTGCATATCCTTACTCCTTCCCTATCGCCCCTTGGCGTAAGGACACTTCTCCTTGGGAAAGTTCGCACACTTCTCCGTTTTCCATACGAACGGAAAGGGAGAATGTGGGTGTAATTCCAAGAACGGTTGCATAAAAACGGTCATTTGCCGTTTCCACAGTTACCTTTTCCCCCACGAAAAGCATTCGGGAACGGTATTCCCCATAATGCGGAAGGGCGGAAATGTTTTGATACAGAACGCAAAACTCATCCAAAAACGCCGCAAGAAGTGCAGCGGGGGAAACGGGCATGGCAAAAGCGGCACCCGCCACGGTTTGAATAGATTTATCAAAGCCCTTTTTAGGAACTGAAATATTGATACCCACCCCTAAAACGGCATAGACTATTTTCCCCTGTTCGGCGTGTGATTCGGTTAGAATGCCGCACACCTTTTTGCCTTCCACAAACACGTCGTTCACCCACTTGATTTTTGGGTTTTTCGCCCCAAAACGGGAAAGCGCCCGACACACCGCAACCGCAGCCGCAGTGGTAATAAGCCCCCCTTCTTCTGCACGTAAATTCGGGCGAAGCAATAAAGAAAAATACAAACCGTTCCCCTTTGGGGAAAAGAACTTACGCCCCTGCCTGCCCCTACCTTTGGTTTGGGTGCGGGCAATATACAACGTTCCTTCTGTTGCACCGCGCTCCGCAAGCATTTTCAAGCGCACGTTCGTACTATCCGTTTTCCACCGCAAAAAGACGGGGGCGTTCTTAAAAACATCCAGGCGTTCTTTTTTTAATTCCGCGCGAGAAACGTAACGCGGCGTGTTGCTTTTTTTCATATACGAATTATACCATTACACGGGAAAATTGTCAACGTTTTTCATAAAGAAACGCGCCGCCCAAAAGGGAGCGGCGCGTTATAAACTTTGATGTTTAGTCTACCAAATCTGCGTATCTGGTTGCATACTTTTTCACAACTTTCGTATCGTTTTTGTAAGTGTTCAAAAGTTCGGTTTGTTGATCGCTTATGGTTTTGCTAACCAAGGAATCTTTCATCATCTTGTGGAAGTTGTAGGTGAAAGTGCCCGTCTTTGTCAAGTCGTCTTGATTCAAAACTTGGCTGTCTGTGTTCAACGCTTCGGTGCAATAAATGATGTGCCAGCCGTAATCCGTACCAACAACAACGTAATTACCTGCGCCCTTGTTTACCACATCTCTTGCAGCAACAGCAAATTCCTTAACGTACGTTTCGGATGCGTTATCCGCAGGTTCGGGCGCGGAAACGTAACCCTTGTAGGAATTCAAAATACCCGTATCCGAGCCGTATGCGAAACACAAATCCGAAATCATTTCCTTTGCAGCGGTAAGGGTGGTTTCTGCAAGTTTAACTTGCCCAGCATTCGCATACGAAGGATCTGCCACAGGCTCTGCCTTCATCCAACCATTAAATTTCCCAAGGAATTCATCCATGGAATATTCATTCGTAACGTAGGTGTACTTGCCTTTGGTGTTTTCGGGAGCTTTGGTATCAACCAACACCACTTCTTCGCCTGCATCGTTGGTGTAGGTATAAGAAACGGTACCGTCAAAAGGAATACCTGCGGTTTTGCAGTAATCTTCCCCGAACAACTTAGTGGTGAAATCGTAATCATAACCGGCGGTAATCCAGCTTTCGCGAAGGTCCTTTGCCTTTACGCCCGTAAGCAGCGTGTTGCGAATTGCCTTATACTGCGCAGTGGTCATTTTACCTGCCTGATATTTAGCAGTGTACTTGGCAAGAATTGCCGCCTGATAATCACTGAAAGGAATTAACAGGTTGTACACGTAGCCGTAACCTACTGCTTCGTTGTACAAAACAAACTTGGAAGAAGATACTTCGCCAAGTGCGGTTTTGTAATCTGCCGCAGAAGCGTATTCGGAAGATTGTACGGCAAGCATATCTTCATAACGCTTTTGCATTTCCGCATAAGAAACGGTAACTTTCCCTTCAATGCTATCTTCCCAAAGACCTACGATTTCATCTTCAATCAAATCGTCTACGATAGATGCGTAGTAAGAATCGTAAGTATAGTAATTCTTTTTCAACGCCTTTTCAAATTGCGAGTATGCAGTTTTGATTGCCTTGGTGGAATCTTTATCCACAGCAGGAATATCCGCTTCGCTTACCACTTCTTCTTCCCCGTCATCTTCATAGGTGGGGGTGGTACGCGTTTCTTCGGTTTCTTCCTTCTCTTCTTCCTCCTCATCCTTTTCCAAGTAACCTTCAATTGCGGAATTTATAGATTCGTTCGCTTTCTTTTTAATGGAATTGATTTGGTTTGCGGAAAGATATTTTTCCAAGGGGTTGCCGACAATTTCCCCTGCATTCAGCGGGGTAAGTTCGGTTTCTGCTTTTTGAACTACGATTTTACGGTTTACCAACTGATCCAACAAAAGATCCAAAGTTGCTTCCGCCGTCATATTGTAGTAGTACATATAGGTATAGCCGTATTGATTGAAAGAAGCAATTAAATCCCTCTTCGTAACGCTGTCCTTACGGTTCCCCAACTGCACGGTTGCCACAACTTGATTCAAGTCCCTTTCATCGTCCTTACTGATAAGCGCACAGCCGCTGAGCGTAAACAGCGTACCTACCGCCATGGAAAGAACGAGAAATAATGCAAGTATTCTTTTCTTCATAAGGGTTCTCCTTAAACATTGTTCTTTTTGCAATTATATCTATTATATAGGAAAACGCAAAGAAAAGCAATAGATTAAAGGGTAAAATTTACGATTTTTTCAAACTTTTCGCCGCAGTTTTCAAAAAATCGGATAAAAGTGCAAGGTATTTATCCGGATTTTTACTTTTCAATCGGAATACGAAAGTTGGTTGACGGTCAAAGGTTAAAGTAACCGCACCGCGGTACGCTTCCGCCGCCGCTTGCAATCTGCCGTCCTTTAAGGCGTTTACGCCCGTCAGCACAATGCCGCCTTCCCCACCGCGGATATAAATTTCCGCAATGGAAAATTTTTTAGCACGCGCTTTGAGAACCGCAATTTTTAATAGATTTTCCACTTCTTCGGGGATGGGGCCGTACAGATCGGTTAAACTGTCGCGCACCCGAATCAAATCTTCCCCCAAACGGATTTCCGCAATCTGCTTATATGCTTCCATCCGCTCTGTACCCGAAGGCACGTACGTATCGGGCAAATGGGCAGAAACACGCAAATCCAAAGCAATGGGTACGTCCGGTTCCCCCGTCAATTCTTCTTTTATCAGTTTTGCATACAGTTCGTAGCCGATTTTTTCCATATGGCCGTGCTGTTCTGCACCCAAAATATTGCCCGCGCCCCGAATTTCCAAATCCCGCATAGCAATTTTGTAGCCACTGTTCAGTTCGGTAAAGTCCATAATGGCAGATAACCGCCGGTATGCCGTATCGGTAAGCACTTTATCGCGCTTAAACGTAAAGTACGCATGCGCCAAACGTTTACCCCTGCCCACCCTACCTTTTAACTGGTACAGTTGGGATAGCCCCAAACGGTCCGCATCTATCACAATCAGCGTGTTTGCGTTGGGAAGATCAATGCCGTTTTCAATAATCGTGGTGGAAATCAGCACATCCTCCCTGCCTTGGAAAAAGGATAAAATGCGGTCTTCCAACTGCCGTTCGTTCATTTGCCCGTGTGCTACCGAAAGTTTTGCTTCGGGCACGATTTCGTGCAATTTAGCGGCAAAGGCGTCAATACTGCCCACGCGATTATATAAAACAAAGGTCTGCCCACCCCGCGAAAGTTCGCGTACGATAGCATCCCGCAAAAGCGCCTCCGTTTCTTCAATCACGTACGTTTGTACGGGCAGACGTTCGGCAATCGGGGTTTCTATGGTGGAAATATCCCGTATACCCGAAAGGGACATATGCAGGGTGCGCGGAATGGGCGTTGCAGACATGGTAAGGGTATCCACGTCCGCTTTCATTGCTTTGATTTTTTCTTTATGCTCCACCCCAAAACGCTGTTCTTCATCTAAAATCAAAAGACCTAAATCGGAAAACTTTACCTCTTTGGAAAACAGGGCGTGCGTTCCGATAAGAATATCAATTTTTCCTTCTGCAAGGGATTTTAGCGTTTCCGCTTTTTCCTTTTCGGTACGAAAGCGATTCAAAACCGCAATCCGTACGGGGAAATTTTGAAATCTGCGCATTGCCGTTTCGTAATGCTGTTGGGAAAGAATGGTGGTAGGACAAAGCAGTGCCACCTGTTTTCCATCTAAAACCGCACGGAAAGCAGCACGGAAAGCCACTTCGGTTTTCCCATACCCTACGTCCCCGCAAAGCAACCGATCCATTACCTTATTGCTTTGCATATCCGCAGCAATTTCCTTTACGGACTGCGCCTGGTCGGCAGTAAGTTCATAGGGAAAATCCGCATCAAACGCCGCAGTAATATCGTTATCTTCCGAAAAGCAAAAACCCCTTCTTTGAAAACGTTTGCGATATAATTCTTTTAAGTCTATGGCAAGTTTTTTTACGGATTCGCGCGCACGTTCTTTTGCACGTTCAAATTCCTTGCCCCCAATTTTGGAAAGTTTGGGTTTTTCCTCCCCACCCGTATAGCGGGAAAGGGAGTCCATATGTTCCACAGGAACATAAAGGATATCGCCACCGCCGTATTCCAGCATCACGTAATCCTTGGTTCCTTCCCCCGTAGTGATTTTTTTCGTTCCCTTAACCACGCCTACACCGTGTGTTTCGTGAACGGCAAATTCCCCCACGTCGGGCGCAGCAAAAAAGTCGTTCCGCTTGCGTTTTACGCGTTTTTGTTCGCGAACTTCACGGAATAAATCCCATTCCCCAATGAGCGCAAATTTGGTTTCGTGATACAGCGCACCGTACCCCATGGGGAAAGGGAAAATGGAAACACCGTGAAAATCCACAGTGGTTTCATTGCGGATTTTTACCCCTACGCCTTGTTCGGTAAGCATAGCGGAAAGATTTTCCGCCCGTTTTTCATTGCCCGTAAAAATTGCCACGCGGTACCCGTTTTGCCGCCAAGCGGATAAATCGGTTGCCAGCGAAGTTAAGTTACGGTAGTATGCCGGTACTGCCCCCGTTTTTACCGAAAAAATTTGCTGCGGGTGGAAAAAATCCACTTCCGCAACCACCGTTTGCAGGGCAACACAGGTACGGGAAGTCAGCGTTTCCAATACGTCCGCGGCGGGCAACTGTTGCCATTTGGTAAAACTAAACGCCGCGCCCGCTTTATATAAGTCCGTAAACCGTTCGTTAAACTCCTTTTCCGCAAGGGTAGCCCCATCACCGATTAGTTTACATTCATCTAAAAACACAACCGTTTCGGAAGGAAAAAACTCAAAAACGTCTGCCGTAACACACTCTAAAAGGGGCATCAAAAAAGCAGATGCCTCCCCCTTGCCGCTTTCCAAATCCACGGCTACGTCGTTTTCCAAGGAAGAAAGACGGGCTGCACTTTCCGCAGTAAGGCGTTTTTTTGTTGCAAAACTTTCTTTTTTCAATTTGGAAAGAATTTGGGGAATTTCACATTCTTCCAAAAGATATTCGCGTGCAGGGGGTATTACCACGCGTTCTGCAATCTCCCCACTATGCCCGGTAGCGGGATCCAGCGTTTTGATGCGTTCAATTTCATCCCCAAAAAAATTTAGACGGAACGCCGTATTTTCCCCTACGGGGAATACGTCCAAAATATCCCCACGTACAGCAAAAGTTCCGGCACCCGTTACCCCTTCTGTTTTTACGTAACCCAAAGCCCCTAACCGCTTTTGCGTTTGGATGAAATCACATTCCCCTTTTGCCAGGGAAAACCCTTGCACGGTTTTGGGAAAAGGCTGCATCAAGGCTTCTACCGTGGTAACGCAATGCGTTGTGCCCGACTGAATCGCGGAAAGGGCTGCAAGCCGTTTGTGTACACTGTTTTTGGACACTGCTTTTTTATACAGCAGCACGTCGTCCTTGGCAGGGAGATACACGGTATCCGGATAAAAATCCCGCAAACGTTTCACCGCTTCTTCTGCCGCAACCGCATCTTTTACAACGTATAAAAAGGGCGTATGCAGCGCACCTACCAAATGTGCTTTTGCCGCACCCGAAACGCCGAAAACCGCCGAAGAAACTCCCCGGCGGATGGACTGACTGAGAAGGGTGATATCCTTCCCCAAAAGTTGCGGATGTAAAAACGAACTCTGCATACCTTTTTCCCTTATTTATAATAAGGATTTTCTGTTTTGGTTATTTTTCGGATTCTTTTTTATTGCATAGACGCATGATTGTTTCTATTTCTTCCCCGTTTGCAAACATTGCACCTGCTTTACCTGCAAGCTGCAAAACTTCGTCATACACGGCATAGTCCTGCTCCCTAATCCCCGACAAAACGTAATTCATAATGGGAATATGCGAAAGTTCTGCATCTTTAATTCCCACACGCACACGCGGAAAATCCGTAGTTCCGATTTCCTGAATAATATTCCGCATACCGTTATGCGTACCGGCACTGCCGTTTTTGCGGATGCGAAGTGCTCCTTTGGGAAGGTCAAAATCATCATAAAAAACAAGCAAATCCGTAGAAGAAACGCGATATTTTGCCATTAAATCTATAACGCTTTCCCCACTTAAATTCATATACGTTTGGGGTTTGGCAAGAATAACCTTTTCCCCTTTTACGTACGTTTCGGCAATTACGGCTTTACAATCCTTTTTGGAAAACTTTGCCCCCAGCAACAGGGCGGCGTTTTCCACCGCTAAAAAGCCCATATTATGAAACGTTTTTCTGTATTTTTCGTCCGGATTGCCCAGCCCCACCAAAAGTTTCATATTTCCCCCGTTAAAAAGGGTTGCCCCGTAGGACAACCCGGTTTTTTTAGCTGACGTAAAAAAGTTATTCGTAAATTTTGGACATGGGTTTGTCCAGATATACGTTTTCAATTGCCGCAGCAAACAGTTTTGCAGTAGAAAGAGTTTTGATTTTATCAATCTTCTTTTCTTCGGGCAAATCAATCGTGTTCAAGCACACCAATTCTTTGATGTGGGAATTTTGAATACGGTCAAGCGCAGGACCCGAAAGAACCGCGTGCGTACAGCAAGCGTAAATTTCCTTTGCACCGTTGTTGTACAGTGCTTCGGCACCTTGCACGATAGTTCCGCCCGTATCAATCATATCGTCTACCATTAAGCAGGTTTTGCCCTTTACGTCCCCAATAATGTTCATAACTTCCATTACGTTTGCCTTGGGACGGCGTTTATCAATAATTGCCATGGGGCAATTTAAGCGCTGTGCAACATTTCTTGCACGGCCAACCGAGCCTACGTCGGGCGAAACAACGATAAAGTTATCGTCTACCATCTTCTTAAAGTAAGAATACAAAATAGGACCGCCAAGCAGATGATCCACGGGAATATTGAAAAACCCTTGAATTTGTGCGGCGTGCAAGTCCATGGTCAAAACACGGTCTGCACCAGCTGCCTGAATTAAGTCCGCAACAAGTTTTGCGGTAATGGGATCGCGCGAACGCGCTTTTCTATCTTGGCGGGCATACCCAAAATAAGGAATTACCGCAGTAATACGCCCTGCGGAAGCACGACTTGCCGCATCAATCATAATAAGAAGTTCCATCAGGTTGTCGTTGACGGGTGCGGAGGTGGATTGAATAATAAACAGGTCGCGCCCACGAACGGTTTCATTGATATGAACACTGGTTTCCCCGTCGCTGAACTGCCCTACTTCACATACACCCAATTCCGTTTTCAGTTCTTTGGCAATTTCGTTTGCCAAAGGAAGGTTGGAATTGCCCGCAAAAAGTTTAATTTCGTTGCCGTGCGTAATCATTTGCTTCCTCCAAAAAAATTATCTTCGGTTACCGAACGGTTTATCGTTAGCCCCTTTATTATAAGATACAAAAAAATTTTAGTCAAACGAAAAGACGGGTCAAGTAGCATTTTTTCTGATATTTCGGAAAAATTCGCTTAAAACGTTTCTGCACGGCTCTTCCATCACCCCACCTTGCACGTCTAAACGGTGATTTAGGCGCGGATCGTCCGTTATACGGTACAGCGTTGCAGATGCCCCTGCTTTTTGGTCATACGCACCAAACACCAGCTTGTCCATTCTGGAATTAACCAAAGCCCCTGCACACATCGGGCAAGGTTCCAAGGTAACGTAAATTTCACAGCCGACCAATCGCCAAAACCCCACTTTTTTACAGGCACGCTCTATCGCAATCATCTCCGCATGGCGGGTTGCACACTGCGTCTTTTCCCGCTTGTTTCTGCCACGGGCAATAATTACCCCGTCCTTAACAATTACGCACCCCACGGGGACTTCCCCTTCCTTTGCTGCTTTTTCTGCCTGCCTTAATGCGGCGCGCATAAACTTTTTTTGTTCTTCCATAAAATCTTCTCCATATTTGCCAGCACTGCACAAAGTACCTTGGTAAGCCCGGCTGTTGCCGTTTTGGGTACAGGATGGGAAAGCGTATCCGAAAACAGTTCCACCGTATACGCGGGAATTTCCATAGCCTGAATACACCAGTCTTTATATCCGCCGGTACTGCCCGGCGTACGTTTCATGGGATAACCCAAGGGGGAAAACAAGCGCTTTCCCAGCCGTTTATCCCCCGAAAAGTGTTGATTGCCGCAGGGAAATTGCCAGTAAATTTCCCCACCCTTGGTATGCAAACTGACCGTAACACGGGGCTGATACGCACGCGTAAAAGCAGTTAAAGCACGGGTACACGGCTCACTTTCGGGTGCCGTTCCCACATAATTTTCGGATGCGGGCGCAAACACGTTTTCCTTTCCCTTGCCGTATCGCGCGTTAAAATTGACGTTTAAGTCTACGCCCCTGCCATTCGCTTTCCAAAGAGGAAAGGATTTTTCATTGCCCATTTGCAGTAAACTATCCCTATATTGCAGGGGAACGGTTGCAATGCCGCGCGTGGCAAGCAAAACGCCATCCGGATTCATGACGGGCAAAAACCAGTAACCGCCTTTGATGTTCATTTCCTTTGCCAGCAAAAATAAATCCATGCACACTTCGGCAGAAGCCCACTCCCTGGCGTGTATTGCCCCTTGAAATAGTACGGGACGTACCGTTCTATCTCCCACAAAAAAAGCGTGAATCTCTCTGCCAAACACGGATTTTCCTATCACCTTAGAAGAAAACCGCTTTGTAAAATCTTGATAACGCGCATATGTATCCATAATAAATTATACGCGCGCGGCAATATTTAGGGTTCCTATTCGTTATTTATGATAGGGTGAACCCTGTAAAATGGTAAAACCGCGATAGATTTGCTCCACCAAAATCAGTCGCATTAAGGTATGCGGAAAAGTCATTTCCGAAAAGGAAAGGCGCAAATCTGCCGCCTTTTTCACTTCTTCCGCCAGCCCGTAAGACCCACCGATTACAAAAGTGATTTCCCCACCGGCATCTTTTACCTCGCCCAACACACGTGAAAAAGCCACGCTGTCCGTTTGTTTTCCCTCCACGCAAAGAGCAACTACTTTTCCACGCAGATTAGATAAAATACCCGTTCCTTCTTTTTTTAATATGCGTTGTTTTTCCCCTTCACCGGGGGTATCCGAAAAATTTTCTTCCTTTATTTCCACAATTTCCGCTTTGCAAAAACGGGAAAGGCGTTTTAAGTACTCGTTAATCCCCGAAAGAAAATAACTTTCTTTTACTTTACCCACGCAAACGATACGCACTTTCATCCGCTATCCCCCAAACCCTGCAATCAGGTTAGAAATCCACATAATAACGCAAGCAAACAATCCGGCAAACGACCACAAAAACGCGGTTTTTACAGGAGCTTGTGCCGCAAGGGCGGAATCCGTTTGCCCTTCCCTATTATCACCTTTGCGATATAGCAAAAACAGTCCTCCCACAAAAGCAAGCAATCCAATTACGGAAAGCACTACTTTTAGCCAGGGAGCAAATGCGGGAATTTGGAAATATAGTTCACTGAGAATATAGAAGTTATTAGCAAAATGGATAAAAGTTACAAGGTAGAAATTCCCCGTTTTTAACATAAAATACACGAACGTGCAACCGCATAAAAACTGATAGGGAGTTTGCATCGGGTTTTGATGAAACACACAAAACAACGCACCGCAAAACAGCATACGCGGAATCATTTGGGCACCCCGCGTTCCCGAAAGCAAAACTCCGCGAAACAACAGTTCTTCCGCAATAGCAGGGAGAACCGCGATAACGATAACGCTGATTACGTACTGCCACACCGTATTCATTACAGGCGTAAACGCTTCGGGCGGAGTATAGCCAAACAGTTGCAGCAATTTTATAAAGTAAGCGTTCAAAAAGCCAAAGCCGAATAACAGCCCAAACCAAAGTAACACGGCAGCGCCGATATGCCAAACTTTGGGTTTTTCGCTTAAAAACGTGGGCGGAACTTTGGCGTAAACCATCACGCCGATAGCCACCCCTAATAGGACGATTTGGGGAAACAGATAACTAAGCCATATTACCCCGTTGGTTTGCAATGCCTGATCAAAGGTAATACCTTTGGTTTCTGCAATTCCGGTTACAATCAGGGAAAGTACAAGGTTGGCAAACAGCCCCAAAAGCACGGCAAGAGTAAATGCCCCGCCTGCATGACGGGGAGAAAATACGTTGATATTTCGTTTTATTTCGGTTGGGTTTTTCATTTTCCAATCCTTTTGCATAAAAGCCGCCGCGCCTTGTTCGGGCGCGGCGGAACGGTTGGAATTATACAGTGCAAGTTAAGGTGTATACGCCTTCGGTAAGTACCTGTTTGGTTTTATCGGGCATATATACGTTTGCCTTAGTACCCGAAGGTACGGTTACGGTAACCGTAAAGATGCCGTTTTCGCGTTTCCAAGAAACTGCCGCTTTGCCGTAAGGAGTTTCCACTTCCGCCGCCGCGTTATCAATTTGAGGAATCAACTTGGGATCTACGGTAAATACGCGGTATGCGTTTTCCTTTTCATCCAGTCTAAGCCCCGCAATATATTTCATCATCCAGCCGCAAACGTCCGAATACATATGGTGGTTGTGAGAGAATCCGTCCTCCCAGTCCTCCCACATGGTGGTTGCACCGCGTTCTACCCAGTTACGGTAGGAAGGATAACCGGGGTTGGTGATTGCGCGGTACGCCGTTTCGGTATATCCGTATTCCGAAAGGGATGCAAAAATCCATTTGCAGCCCAAAATACCTGCGTAGAAATGATAGCCGGCTTTCTTAACGGATGCATTTAAGCGGCGTGCCACCTTTTTCGCCAACTTTTTGGGCACCATGTTAAAGAACAGTACGCAAGCAAGCGAAGTTTGAATATCCCCGTCCACTTCTCCCGTTTCTTCGTTTACAAAGTTTTTCAAAATGGAAAGGCGAATGGCTTCTGCTTTCCCTTCATAACGCTTTGCATCCTGATATTTTCTTAAATCGCGCGCCATATCCGCAAGCACTTTCACGTTGTAGTAATAGAAAGCACTGCTGGTAAGGCGTAAGGTTGCCACGCGGTTATAAGGCGCGGGGGCTTTGGTGGGGAAACACCAATCGCCCAAACCGAAGTTTACCAAATGGTCTTCTTCGTAATAGGAGCAGAAGTCGTCAATGTATTTTTTCGCAGATTCGTAAATTTCCGCATACACCGTGTTATCACCGCGGTAACGCTTAATCATATGGGGTACGGTGAAGAAGCAGGTATCCCAAGCGGGACCAAAGCCCCAGTTGTATCCCCAATAGGAAGATGCAGGAACAATACAAGAAAGTTGGCCGCTTACACGTTGGTTATCCATGCAGTCCAACATAAACTTTTTGTACGAAGGCGCGATATCGTAGTTCATCAGTGCTTGTTCGGAAGAAAGGGCGGTATCCCCCGTCCAACCGTTCTTTTCACGGTGGGGGCAATCGGTAGGAATACCGTGGTAGTTACCAACTAAGGCGCGTTCGCCGATTTCGTACAAGGTATTCAGCACGTAGTCCGAAGAAGTAAAATCACCGATTTTATCAAACGCGGTGTAAATTTGCAAAGCAACCAGGCTATCCAAGGTGGGTTCTTGATCTAAGCCCGTCATTTCCACGTATTGGAATCCGTGGTAGGTAAAACGGGCGTGCCATACTTCCACCCCTTCACCCTTGAAAGTGTATTTATCCGTTTGCACGTGGTCGGTACGAATATACTGACCAACGTGTTTCATATCCACTTCGCCATCCGCAGATTTTTCAGCGTAACGCAACATTACGGTTGCGCCTGCGGGGGCTTGCATATGAATTTCACACATACCAACCAAGTTAATACCGAAGTCAAACAACCATTTGCCCGAAGGCGTTTTGGTTACAGAAACGGGGCGAATGCGGTTCATCACCTTAATTTCGGGCATTTCCATAGGATACAGTTTACCGCCGATAGGGGTTGCGATTGCCGCATTCCAGAAATCCCCTTCGGGTTCGGTTTGCCCCATCCAATCTTTTTCTAGTCTAGCATCGTAAAATTCGCCGTTACGAAGTGCATTGTACACAATGGGGGTACGGTCGGTAACCAACCAAGACTTATCCGAGAATAAAGCGGGAGCGCCGTCAAAGTTCACCTGCATAATCATACGGGGCGCATCACGCCAAGTTGCGTGGTTAAAACTCCAGTTATCTTCTACCGTTTGGTTGTAGAAGCCGTTACCTACCATAACGGCAATACTGTTTTCCCCTTCCTTTAAGAAATCGGTTACGTTTTCCGCAAGGTAAAGCGCACGCTTATCGTATTTGGTTACCGAAGGGCTTAAAAATCCTTCGCCCACGCGCTTGCCGTTGATATACACTTCCCCTGCACCAAGCGCACAGTAGTACATTTTTGCATCCGCAGGAACTTTATCCAAGGTGAATTTCTTTTTCATAAACATTGCCTTGGTATCCTTGGTCATACCTGCGTCAATAACAAGCGCGCCCGTGTTAATCCACTTTGCGCGGTTATCAAATCCATTCAAAAGGGCGGTTTCAAAATACGAAGCAGCGCTTTCTTCCTTACCGTTTTCATCCGCTACGGTTACTTGCCAATCGTACTTAGTAGTGGGCTTTAAGGGGAACTTTAATTGCGTTTTCACTGCGCCGAAAGGTTGTACGCCCGTATCAAACACTTTTGCCCCCTTTTCGGTTACGGTTACACGGTAAGTTTTAGGCGTAATATCCTTAGTGGTAAACGATACGAACGCACGGGATGATACGTTAATGGGCGTTACGTTATCGTTGGTTTTCAAATTATAAATCATGTTTTCCGTCCTCCACGGTCATATTAGCAATATGATACAATGTTTTTTGATTTTCGTCAACCCAAAACAAGAAAAAAGACGGGGTTTTTTTGTTATTTCCCCTTCTTTTTCTTTCCTGCGGTTATTATTAGAATAATAAAAAGCCTATTTTACGGTTTTATCAGGTTCTTTTTGCTTTTCTGTTTTGTGCTTTGTATTCTTCGGCTGTACAGCCCACTGTTTTTTTGAAATTGCGCGTAAAGGTGCGAAAGGATTCGTACCCGACGGAAAACGCACAGTCCAGCACCGTTTTATCCGTATTTGTCAAATAGTAACAGGCGCGATTGATGCGGAACCGATTGACGTAATCGGGAAAAGAAACCCCCGTTTTTTGCTTGAAATAACGGGATAAATACCCGTATTCATAACCCACGGCTTGGGATAAACGGCTTAACGAACAGTTTTGCGAATAATTTTCTTCCACAAACAAAAACATTTTAGAAAGCAAATCGTTTTCTTCTTTCCCACAGGAAACATACTGCCGATTTTCATCAAATTCCGCACAAAGCAAATATAAAATTCCCTTTTTACGCAGTTCACTATCCCCCACTTGCAATTCGTTTAAGGCAGCAACCACGCGGGGCGTGGGGCGAAAGGAAATGGAAAAAGGATTGGTTCCGCGGTTTTTTTCCCAAAATGCCGAAACCAAGTCCGCAGAAAAAATACAAAGCATATGCTTACTGCCCTGGGAAGATAGAGAATGCACGCGGTTGGGAAAAATCATGACTGCCTGACCCGCAGTCAACCGCTCGGTGTTTCCGTTGACCGTAACATCCATCTCCCCATCCAAAAGCACAATACATTCAAAACTGGAATGTATATGGGCGGGAAAGGAGAAATCCCTTCCGTACTCCTTTACAAAATGTTCTTCTTTACCTGCGTGCGCGTGCTGATAAAACATAATTTCTCCATAAATAACAAATTTTGTCCTTTAATTATAGGAAAAAAGTGGAGAAATGTCAAGAAATATGCAGTAAAATAAAATAAAGGAGGAAAACAAATGAAAGTTTTTATCGGCATTGATTTAGGTACCTCGGGCATGAAAGCCTTGCTTGTTTCCCAAACGGGTGAAGTAATACAGAAAGCAAACGCTGCCTATCCTTGTGATTATCCCCTGCCGGGATGGAGCGAGCAATCCCCCTCCCTTTGGTGGGAAGGCTTAAAAAAGTGCGTTGCCGACCTGACTGCCGGCGTAACCGATGCGGAAATTGCAGGCATAGGCGTTGCGGGACAAATGCACGGTTTGGTTGCCCTGGATAAAACGGGTACGGTAATCCGCCCGGCAATTTTGTGGAATGACGGAAGAAGCGAAAAGCAGACCGCATATCTAAACGAAAGTATCGGCAAAGAAAAGTTGAAATCTTTAACGGGCAACATTGCATTCCCCGGATTTACAGCCCCCAAACTGCTGTGGATGAAAGAAAACGAGCCCGAAAATTATAAGAAAATTTACAAGATTTTATTACCCAAAGATTATTTGAACTATTTGCTTACGGGTAATTACTGTTCGGATTTATCGGACGCATCGGGAACATTACTGTTGGACGTACAAAACGGGTGCTGGTCCGAAGAATTGCTACATATGTTGGATATATCCCAAAACGTACTGCCCGACCTTTATCACAGTTACGAATGTGTGGGAAAACTAACCGAAAGCGCGGCAAAGGAACTGCATCTTCCTATCGGGATTCCCGTTTGTGCAGGTGCCGGCGATAACGCGGCGGCGGCAATCGGAACCCTGATTCCCGAAAAAAACCGGGCAAATATTTCCCTAGGAACTTCGGGCACGGTATTTTTGCCCTGCGAAACGTTTAGCGAAATTGAAGCGGAAGGGATACACAATTTCAGGCACGCAGACGGAAACTTTCATTTTATGGCGTGCATACTTTCGGCGGCTTCTTGTAACGAATGGTTTTGCAAAGACATATTAAACGCCACGGATTTTGCCTTAGAACAGCAATCTGTTACAAATGCGCATTTGGGCAACAATCACGTTTACTTTTTACCCTATTTAATGGGAGAACGCAGTCCCATGAACGACGTAAACGCACGCGGCGTGTTCTTTGGTCTTCGCCGCGACACCGCACGCCAGGATATGTTGCTTTCCGTTTTGGAAGGGGTTGCCTTTGCTATTAAACAAAACATAGAAGATATGACAGCAAGCGGAATTTCCATCCGCAGGTGTTCGGTTTGCGGTGGGGGCGCACGTTCTTTATTGTGGCTGAACATCCTTTCAAACGTATTAAACCTTCCCTTGGATTTACCCACCACCGAAGAAGGGCCTTCTTACGGGGCTGCGATTTTAGCGGCGGTAGGAGCGAATACTTTTCAAAGTGTTACCCAAGCAACAAGCGCATTTTTAAGCATACGGGAAAGCATTTCTCCCGACCCCGAAACAGTAAAACGTTACCAAGAAAAATATCAAAATTTCAAAAAACTGTATCCTGCATTACAAAACTTATTTAAGGAGATAAAATAATGAAAAACTATTTTGAAAACATCCCAGAAATCCGCTATGAAGGCGCAAACAGCACCAACTCCCTTTCCTTTAAGTATTATGACCCCGAACGTATCGTTATGGGAAAACCCATGAAAGAACATTTGCCCTTTGCTATGGCATGGTGGCATAACCTTTGTGCAGAAGGCGCGGATATGTTTGGCCGCGGCACTACGGATAAATCCTTTGGATCTACCCCCGCCACCATGGAACACGCAAAGGCAAAGGTAGACGTAGGCTTTGCGTTTATGCAAAAATTAGGCATCCCCTACTTCTGTTTTCACGACGTAGACTTGGTTCCCGAAGCGGAAGACATTAAGGAAACCAACCGCCGTTTGGATGAAATTACCGATTATATTTTAGTTAAAATGAAAGAAACGGGTATTCGCTGTTTATGGGGTACGGCAAATATGTTCTCCAACCCCCGTTATATGAGCGGTGCGGGTAGCACGTGCAGCGCGGAAGTTTACTGCTTTGCGGCAGCGCAAACCAAAAAAGCGTTGGAACTGACCGTGAAACTTGGCGGTAAGGGTTACGTTTTCTGGGGCGGCCGCGAAGGGTACGAAACTCTTTTGAACACGGATATGCTGTTTGAAGAAAAAAATATCGCAAACCTGATGCGTTTAGCAGTAGAATACGGCCGTTCCATCGGCTTTACGGGAGATTTCTACATTGAACCCAAACCCAAGGAACCCATGAAACACCAGTACGATTTTGATGCGGCAACCGCCATCGGATTTTTAAGAAAATACGGGTTGGATAAAGACTTCAAAATGAATATTGAAGCAAACCACGCTACCCTTGCCGGGCATACCTTCCAACACGAACTTAGGGTTTCCGCAATCAACGGCATGTTAGGCTCCATAGACGCAAACCAAGGGGATTTGTTGCTTGGTTGGGATACGGATGAATTCCCTTCCAACGTATACGACGCAACCCTTTGCATGTACGAAGTTTTGAAGGCGGGCGGCCTTACGGGTGGGTTTAACTTTGATGCGAAAACTCGCCGCCCCAGCAACACGTTTGAAGATATGCTGTACGGCTATATTTTGGGTATGGACACCTTTGCTTTGGGGCTTTTGAACGCCGCAGCTATGATGGAAGACGGTAGAATTGACAACTTTATTCAAGAAAAATACGCCACCTTCCATACTACCGAAATAGGCAAAAAAATCGTAAACGGAAGGGCATCCTTGGCCGAACTTGCCGCTTACGCGGAAGAAAAAGGCAGCACGCGTGAACCCATAAGCGGCGCGCAGGAAAACTTGCATGCTATTTTGAATGCCGTTATGTTTGGCGCAAAATAAAAGAAAACAAAAAACACAACAAAAAAACAGCCCTGCCGTTGCAGGGCTGTTTTTATTTATATAGCATAAAGCATCACTTTTAATCCATAATTTCGGGATATTCGCCGCGCTGCGTTAATTCTTTCAAGGCAGAAATTACCGCTTGCTTATCTTCCGCGTACGTTACGCCAAACCACGCATCTTCGGTTTTTAGCATTTTCACAGCAATTACACCCTGTTTGATTTGTCCGTCAATAAAAGTTGGCAATAAAAATTCAGACTTTACATCCCCTTGGGGCAGTGCGGATAAAAATTCGCAAAATCCCCTTTCAAGCCCCTGCATTACCGCAGGCTGCAACCCCCACATATTCATAGAAACCACACTGTTTTCATCTATGGGAATCAGTCCGTCCTCCACCTGCACGGCGGCACCCGTAGAACATTTCACAATTCCTTTCGTTTCCTGCACGGCTTTTAAGTTCCCCACGCCGTCCACCGAAACAACACCGCGAGTTACCGCGCCGTTTTCGGATAAAGTGTTTTTCAAAACAAACCCTGCCATGCAGCAGTTTTCACTTTCCCCGTAATGCTCGGAAAGATAATTGTATACGCTGCAAAAAGCACTCTTTCCGTAATAATCATCCGCATTGATAACAGCAAAGGGCTCCTGAACCGCACTGCGTGCGGCAAGAACCGCCTGACCTGTGCCCCAGGGTTTGGTTCTGCCTTCGGGAAAAACAAACCCATCGGGTAAATCCTCCTTTTCCTGAAAACAGTATTCCACGCGCACCTTTTTTGCCACGCGATCCCCTATCATTTCCTTAAAATCCTTTTCAATATCCCTGCGGATTACAAACACGATTTTATTAAATCCTGCCTTTATTGCATCCCAAATAGAATAGTCAATAATCAGTTGCCCCGAAGGCCCCACGCGTTGCAATTGTTTTACTCCGCCCCCAAATCGGGAGCCAATGCCCGCCGCCATGATAACCAAAGTAATATCTTTTTTCGTTTGCATCCCCGGTTTCCATCCTTTACCGTTCTTTTTTCTTTACCGTTTTCTGCGGATTTCGCCCAATCACGAAACTGCCGTTTGGAACATGCTCCGTTACTGTGGTTCCCGCAGCAACAAAACAGTCTGCACCCACGGTAAGGGGCGCAATAAAATTGCTGTTACAACCTAAAAAACAGCGTTCCCCGATTACGGTTTTTTGTTTTATTTTTCCGTTATAATTTGCGAAAACCACGCCGCACCCAACGTTGGTACTTTTGCCGATTTCCGCATCTCCCACATACGTTAAATGGGCTGCCTTAACCCCCGAATGCAAGTGGGAATTTTTAATTTCCACAAAATTACCCACGCGCACGTTCTCCCCAACGTAAGTGCCTGCGCGCAAGTGCGCAAACGGACCAACGTTGGCGTTTTTTTGAATGGCGGCAGCGTTTGCCACCGTGTAAAACAACGTTGCCCCTTCCCCCACCGTGCTATCATGTACCACGTTTCCCGGGTACAACACCGCGTTTTTTTCTATCACAGTATTACCTGTTAATACGTTATTCGGATATAAAACGGCACCTTGTTCTACCTTTACGGTATAATCTATAAGTAAGGACGCTGCCCCATAAACCGTAACGCCCTCCCTTTGTAATTTATCTGTAATTTCCTGCATACCGCGGCGCACGTAGTACGCAAAGGAAGGCGCGGAAAACCCTTCGGGATAATCCAGCACCCGAAAGCGCTGTGCGGGAGAATATAGGGCAAACACGCCCCCTTTTTCGTACGTTTTTCCTTGGGATAAAGCCAAGGCGGCACTTTCCACCTGCCTGCGCGATGCCATGGGATAATCCCCACGAATCGCAACACAGGGATAAGAAAGCCCATTGATATCGGTTAGCGCAGTTGCGTTTGGAAAGCGTGCCGATAAAATATCTATACACGTTTTTCCCAAAAGTTTGGTTTGTGAAGAAAAAGGCGTTATTTCACCCAAAAGATACAGTTGCATTTCTTTCCTCCCTTTGCCGCCGCCACACGGGGCGGTACAGTATATGAAACCACGGAAAAAAATAGCACTGTTATTTTAATTCGTTTAATTATAACACAGCAACCCCCTGCTGTAAACCCTTTTTTGAAAATTTTACAAATAAATAGCGGTGCTGCTGTTTTGCTGCACCGCCAAAAACGTTTTTATTGTTTTTCTTGTTTTTTTGTTTCCTTTTTTGCTTGCTTTTCCGCCTGTTTTTTTGCCTTTTTTTCTGCTTTCGCCTTTTTGCGGCGTTCGGCAGGATTGATAGGTTCGGGCAGTTCTAGCGGATTGTTTAATACCGAAGGATCTTGCATGATTTTTTTGAATAAGCGCAAGGATTTAGCAAAGTAGAAGCCGTCGCACACGCGTTCATCCATCGTAACGCCCAAATTCACCGTTTTGGTTATTTCCATGTGCGAGTTATCTACCACCGTGGGGGACATTTTTTCTTTACCCATGGCTACAAACAAACCGCAAGTACCAAAATCGTAAATGTGGTGAAAAATTGCATCTTGCTTAATGGATTTCAGGTTGGTAAAATAAATACCGGTGTGGAAGGGACTTGCTTCAATTAACCATTTGGGCATCAGTTCCCACCGATCCAAAAGTTTAATTAATCCAAGGGCGAACTTAAACATAAATCCGGGCATCGCGCCAAGGAGTTTTGCACCGAATTCCGTATTGTTGCCTTCGGTTTTCTTCAAATTTTCTTTTAACGCTTTATCAATAATTTCTTTAACTTGGTAAATGCTTTCGGTTCCGTTGAAATGCAGTTTAATTAAACATTCTTCCCCCGTATCCGAAAGTTCTTTTTTTACGGTGATAGAAATTGTAATATCGTTGCGTTGGTACAACTTACAGTTTACGATAAAACGGTTCATCATGGGGCGCAAAGCGTAAAGGCGCACGATGGCGGCAAGCATTACGTGCATATACGTAAACGTTACGCCGTGTTCCTTTGATTGCTGTTTAATATACGCATCTAACCCTTCCGTGGGAAAGGATTCTTGCATCATATTTAACGCATCGTACCTGTGCGGCATAAAATAGGGCGTTGCTTTGGCAATGGGGTCTAAACCGCGAACCAATTCGCCATCCTTTCTTTTCCCGAACATAATTCCCCCTTCAAATCTTTAGTATTGCGAATATAGTGTACTACAAGCGTGCGGAAAAAAGCAAGTATTTTGATTGTTTTTTCTTTACATTTTTGTAAAAAACAATTGACAACAGGCATTTTTTGGGTAAAAATAAGCGGACGAAAGGCATATTTATCCTTTCATCCGCAAAAAAACTGTCAAAATAATATTTATATTTTTTACAGCAAAGCAAGCACTTGGGCGTATTCATATACGGCGCGGATTGCCCCGTGGTAATCGTGCTCTTCATAGTTTCCGCACTGTTTTTTCTTGCGTCCGGGCACTTCTGTAAGTTTCAAACAACCGCTTAAACACTTTTTTGTAAACGCAAGGGCTTCTTCCTTTTCCACCCCGAAAAGCAGTAGATAAAACCCTGTGCGGCAACCCATGGGACCAAAGTATACCACTTTATCCTGTAAATCAGAGTTGCGGGCAACAGAGGCAAACATATGCTCCAAGGAATGCATAACCGCAGTATCTAAGTACTCCCCGCCGTTGGGGGTACGAAAACGTAAATCGTAGGTATACACGCCGTTGGCCTCCCCAATCAGGTAAAAGCCTTTGGTCATAATATCATGGTTTAACTTAAACGAAGGGATGTCTTTCATAATTTCTCCTTTCCTTTTATTTTATTGCTATTGGCACCTTTTCAAAGGGGTATAAGTGCTTATTTCTTAGTTTCAAACAGTTTGATGTTATCCGGGGGTAAAATCCCACCCAGTTCGCTATGCAGGGCAACACATTCGCGCACCGTAAACCGGGGCTGATACACCTTGCCTTCCGATTTAATTTTTACGGGTAAATCCCCGGGATAGGCTTGCAGAATTTCCAACACTTCTTCCATCCTATCCGCCATTCCGTCCGGAATTAAAATAGCAATGGCAAGTCCGCCCCCGCGCTTTTTTTGCATTTCAATTTCCCCTTCTTCCTGCACTTTTGTAATGCGCTCTACCGAAATGGAGGGTTCGCGGTCCCTTAGTTGCATTTTACCCGTAAGTTGAACGATTGCATCCGGTTCTATTTCATTTTTGAACCGCTCGTACATCTTGGGGAACACGACACATTCCACCGAACCGTACAAGTCTTCTACCTGCAAAACCGCCATTGCGGAGCCCGATTTGGTCATCACCTTTTTAATTCCCGTGATAATCCCACCGTAGCTTACAAAGGCGCCGTCCTCTACGGAGCGATATTCTCTTTCCCCCGTTTCTTCGTCCTCGGTATAATCCAAAAGCATGGAGGCATTAAAGTTATTCCCCTTAAATTTATCCGTATAACCGGATAGCGGATGCCCCGAAATATACACGCCGCACACTTCTTTTTCGTGCATCAAACGGTCCTTTAAGTTGTACTCTTTTAAGGGGGGATACGGAATAGAAATGGTATCGTCTATCACGCTGCCGAAAAAGCTCATTTGTGCATCCGCTTTTTGGCGAGCAATGGAAATGGCTTTGGCAAAAATATCTTCGTACACACCCATCAAAACTGCACGGGGGGTACCGAAACAGTCAAATGCGCCTGCGTAAATCAAATTTTCCACCTGACGTTTGTTTAAGCCGCGTTCGGCACTGCGCGTTGCAAAATTTTCAAAGGAAGTAAATTCCCCGTTCTTTTCGCGTTCGGCAACCAGTTCTTCAATTGCAAGAACCCCAACGCCCTTTACCGCGCCCAAACCAAAGCGGATTTTACCGTCTTTGACGGTAAAGTACGCGCCCGACTTGTTGATATCGGGGGGCAGGACTTCAATTTTTTCTTCCTTGGCGTAGGTTACGTAGTTCTGAATTTCCTCACTGTTCGTGATTCGGTTGTTCAGTACTGCGGTTAAAAATTCGGGTTCATAATAGGTTTTTAGATATGCCGTTTGGTAGGTTACAAAGGAGTACGCCGCCGCATGCGACTTGTTAAACGCATACTTTGCAAAACTTTCCATTTCCGCCCAAATAGAAAGCGCTACGTCCTCGGGCACGCCCCGCTTTACGCAACCTTCAATGGCGGTAGAAATTCTGCCGTGATCTTCGGTTTGCGGTTTTCCGTGAAGGAATACCTGCTTTTCCTTGATCATATCGTCTACCTTTTTCTTACCCATCATACGGCGTACCATATCCGCTTGCCCAAGGGTGTAACCTGCAAGGGATTGCACGATTTTCATAACCTGTTCTTGGTATACGATACAGCCGTAGGTTTGCTTGATAATGGGCTCCAACAACGGATGTGCATAGGTAACTTTTTCGGGGTGGTGCTTGTTTTCCACGAAACGCCCGATACTATCCATGGGGCCGGGGCGGTACAAGGAAACCGCCGCTATAATATCTTCTAAACACGTGGGGCGCAGTTTTTTTAAGAAATCCTGAAATCCCCCCGATTCAATTTGAAAGATGGCTTTGGTGTTCCCCGTGGAAATCAGTTCGTAAACCTTTGCGTCGTCATACGTACATTTGGAAAAATCAATGGTAACGCCGTGATTTTCCTTTACGTAATCCACGCACATTTTGATATCCGATAAGTTTCGCAATCCCAAAAAGTCCATTTTTAGGAAGCCGAGGTGTTCCAGTTCCACCCCCGTATACTGGGTGGTGATATCTTCATCATTACGGGATAAGGGCATGTGGTGATCCAAAATATCGTGCCCGATAATTACCCCACACGCGTGCGTACTGGACTGGCGAGGCATATCTTCCAGTTTCATGGCGATATCTACCACTTTTTTAATTTCTTCGCTGTTTTCGTACAGTTCCCTAAGTTCGGGCACCGT